>PBMZ01000080.1 GCA_002722955.1 Planctomycetaceae bacterium
CATCCGCCGTCGATCAGATCATGTAGGGCGGAATGTTCAGATTGGAATGGATGGTCAGTGTCCGGAATTTGCATGACCTGAAGGGTTTCAGACCAGGATTGCACGTTCTCGAAGTGACCGTAGAGAGCGCGGGTGTTTGTTTTGAGCCAATGTGACGATGTGTACGATGGCAATCCGAGAAGTCTCGGAAGCAATCGGGCTTGGCCGGTCGCGTCGATGACGAACTTTGCTTCGAACTCGATATCGCCAGCCGTTAGCCGCCAAGGTTTGCGTGAGGTGATTTGCGTGATGTTTGTCAGTGGTAGGCAATGAACGCCGGCTGAAGCCGCTTCTTCCCAGAAGAGTTGGTCCACTGCCGATCGCAGCCAATTTGTATCGGACGTTTCATACGATGCACTTGCCGCCACCAACAGTTCTGTTGCGTGATCAGTAGTGGCCCGAAATGGCTCGCCGGCCTTGTGCTGAAAGTAGCTAAAGCCACGCTTGGGACCTCGCGGAATAAGAGGATAGGTTTGCTTCCAGCTTCCATATTTGGTCAGCGGCTTGATGCGAGGCAACTCGTAGCGATCACAAAGATCACTCAAGATTAAGTTGGCAATCGGAGTAGACGATTCACCAATAGCGAAACGCGGATGGATGCCTCGATCGACCAACGTGCATTCAAAGCCAGACTTTTGCAAGATAGCGGCCGTCAGCGACCCGCTGAAACCGCCGCCTAAGATCAAGATGTCACTTTGAATCGTCATGGATCACACTTGCATCGCACTTGCGGTGTTTTGCCTTGAGTCAGATTCATGTGCTGCAATCGATCTCGCCGCTGCGGCCCGCAATCGGGGCATTGATAGAATTGCTCGACATCCCACAGGTCCATGAAGACGCGTCCGTGAGAACAAGGAAGCAATTCGTCGATGACACGTTCCATCGATCGGATCGTCGGGCGTTGAAAGCTGCCGTCATCGAGCATCGAATCCAAGATACCGTTACCGGGTCGAGTCGGAATGATCGAACAACAAGTGACGCCCATGTCGAAGGCCGAGTTAGCAGACTTGATGGCCCAATCGACGCCCTCGTCTTCAGTTAAATGAGGTGGCCTCAAGAGTATGAACGCGCGAACGGCAATGTCGTGACTGGTCAAGAATTCGGTCGCGCGGGAAAAGTCGTCGACGGTCATTTGTTTGTTCAACAACGGTAAAATTTCAGGGTGAGTCGTCTCGAGGCCCATGGCAACTTCCATTCGGCTCTCGACTCGATCCCGAAACTGCAAGCATCGATCATCGGTCAATCGAGGATGATTCTCGACAATCACAGTGCGAAAGCCGTGACACCGCTGTGAGATCGCGTCATGGTCACTCGGTGAAATCGCCTTCGCGTCGAAGAAGTTGCCGCTGTTGTAGAGTTTGATCGAGTCCGCTTGCGGAAGGCGTTCTAAGGCATAATCGATCTGTTTCGGTATGCTGCCAGCACTCACCATTTCGTCGCTGGTGTTTTTCCACAGATCACACATCAAGCAACGAAACGGGCACTCACGATTCGATAAGAACAGCGTGGCGACATCTTCCAACTCTCCAACGGCCGAGTATTCCTGCTCCACCAGAAAGGCGTAGGGCTTCGATTCATCGACCGCGTTTTTGGGCGGCCGAAGTTCCAGGATTTGTCGGTCGCTGAATCGCTGAGGAGGAATCATGTTGCGAATTGAAGTCGTTACATCTCGCCATCGGCGCGGTTAGACCACCACGGGAGACCGACGCCACCGTCCATCGTCATCGTGCCGCCCGTCATGTAGTCGGCATCGTCGCTGAGCAAGAACGCGGCCCCCTTGCCAATTTCGTCCGGTTGTCCCAATCGCCCCCAAGGCAAATTCGCCCCGCCGACTTGCATTTGTTCTTCGGTAAAGAACTTTCGCTCGCCAGGCGTGTCGATCCAGCCGGGGTGCAAGATATTGACGCGGATCTTGTGTTCAACCAACTCGATCGCCGCTGTTCGTGCCATGTGATCAATACCGGCCTTTGACATGTTGTACGCCATTGACGTCGGAATCGCTAAAACCGCATGCGGCGAACTGACAACAACGATCGAACCACCGTCGCCTTGCTTGACCATCTGCTGAGCCGACGCACGGACGCCGTAAAACGCCCCCCACATCGATACGTTGACTGTTCGATGAAAACCGTCCATGTCAGCATCGATCATCAATTCGCGATCACTGTAAGCCGCGTTGCTGACAAACCCGTTCAAGCTTCCGAACGCCTCGACCGTTTGAGCCACCAAGCCTTCGACTTCCTCTTGGTTCGACACATCGGCCTGTAGTTTGATGGCCTTGCGTCCGAGTGCCTCGATCTCTTGGACGACCTCATCGGCTTCATCGGGATGCGATCGATAATTGACCGCAACGTTGGCTCCCGCTCGAGCACACTCAACAGCGACACCACGGCCGATTCCTCGCGAAGCCCCCGTGACCAGTATGTTTCTTCCCTCAAGCTTCATTCTGCTGTCTTCTCCTAGAGTTCGTATTCACCGCGAATCGGCCGATCCTCGATGCCGAGGAATTCTTCGATCTCTTGTTCAATAAACATCGCTTGTTCGACGTCATGTAGACCAGCGACGAGCGTTTGGTTGCGGCCTCGGTCGCGAGCAATCTTGACTTCGTACGAATAGTTGCGGCCACCGTTCTTCGTTCTTCGAATTCGTTCGTAACAGAAGAGCTGGCTAACACTATCGGCACTGACGGTCTTGTTTCCGCCCCAGGGCAAGGGCCCGTGTGAAACGCGAATCGAACCATCTGACACAGTGATTTCAGTGTGGTTTATGAATAACGCAAAGATGTAATAGACCAATCCGACACCAACTGCTGTGTGAATTAGCCCAAACGCGGACATGAACCACAGCCCCTTGGAAATGGTCATTGAATGCCAAAACACCATGAATCCGTTCCACATCACTGCGAAGAAGATCAGAAACCAAACGGCAACCGTAAACCAGCGCCACGTGATTTTCAGGTGATCGTTGCCACGTTCAATATTGCAGCGAGCGGGCATCTCGACAAATCGTTTTTCGCGTGCCGGCTCGGACGGAGGCTCGCCTTTTTTGCGAAGTGCAAATACGGCGTGGCAATGTCGGCACCGCAAGATATGCATTTCTTGGTCGGTGTCTTCCAACGAAAGCTCACCCTTACACTTCTTGCAGGTTAGGTCGATCAGTGCCATATTATCACGCTTCGTTAATGACGGGGTTGGTCAGTGCCCCGATGTTCTCGATCTCGATCGTGCATGTGTCACCGTCCTTGAGGAACACCGGTGGCTTTCGGGCCGCGCCAACTCCTTGTGGAGTTCCCGTCAAGATGACCGTTCCCGGTGCGAGGGTCGTACTGCCACTCAGGAACTCGATCAATGTCGGCACGTCGAAGATCATGTCATCGGTATTCCAATCCTGAAGAGCCTCGCCGTTCAAGATTGTCTTGATGCCTAACGCGTTGGGATCGGAAATCTCGTCGCTTGTGACCAGGCAAGGCCCCAACGGACAAAACGTGTCGAAGTTCTTGCCACGACACCATTGGCTGCCACCCCACTTGATTTGCCAATCGCGAGCACTCACATCGTTGGCGCAAGTATAGCCAAGGACATAATCCAATGCATTCTCTTTCGTGGCGTTCTTGCAGGTCTTGCCAATGACAACCGCCAGCTCGCACTCATAGTCGACTTCGTGACTGGCCAGTTTTGTTGGCAAGATGATGGGGTCTTCCGGGTTCTGAACGACGCTGGGCATCTTGATGAACAGGATGGGATGCTCGGGGTAAGCTGCGTTGCTTTCGTCCGCGTGCTTGCGGTAATTCAAGCCAATGCACAGCACAGCGGCTGGTTTGATGGGAGCAAGCAGCTTGCTGACCGTGGCCGTTTCGCCGGTGTCGGTGAACTCGCCGAGGATGTCGCCATCAATGCGTGTTGTCGAACCATCGTCGTGTTGGCAACCGTAGGTTTCGTTGCCCGAGTCGTCTAAGTAGCGGATGATTTTCATCGGTTGTGATTCCAACTGTCAGTGCGTTCCAAGGTCTCGTTTAACACCGTGGCCCCGCGACTCCGCTCGCGGGGAATTTCCAGCGAACGGAGCCGCAGGGCCACGATGCGCAGTGTCTCGGACGATTATTGACGGCGAAAACCGAGATTGCCAGCCGCGAATCAGAACTGGCTTAAGAATTGCACGTCGTTTTCATAGAAGCGTCGGATGTCGTTGACTTGATGCCGCCGCATGCAGAAACGTTCGATGCCTAATCCAAATGCGAAACCGCAGACCTCTTCGGGATCGTAGCCAACTGCCGAAAGCACATTCGGATCAACCATCCCCGCGCCACCGACCTCAAGCCAAGTTCCGTCCCAGAGCATGTCAACCTCGACAGAGGGTTCCGTAAATGGGAAGAACGAAGGTCGAAAGCGAATCTCGACGCCCTCGCCCAAGTAAGCGGTAGCGAACAGCTTGAGCACAGTCTTCAGCTCGGCCATGTTGACCGAGTCGCCCACCATCAGGCCTTCCATTTGATGGAACATGCACGAGTGCGTCCGGTCGATGGTATCCGGCCGGTAGACACGCCCCAGCGACACGATGCGCACGGGGGGGTTCGTCTTTTCCATCACGCGGATTTGCACGGTGGATGTTTGACTTCGAAGCAACGTCGGCCCATCCGTTCCTGCTGCTGCTTGTGCGGCCGAAAGATAGAAGTTATCCAGCGGATCGCGCGCGGGATGCACGTCGGGAATGTTCAATGCATCAAAGTTGTGGTAGCCGTCCTCAATCTCGGGACCATCGACGACAGTGAACCCAAATCGTCCAATGATGTCCTTAAACTCGTCAATCGTTTGAGTGATCGGGTGACGACGTCCCAGCGTGTACTGAGTTCCCGGCAGTGTAATATCGAGGCCCGTTAGCGATGCCTTGGGGCGGCTAATCTCACGCTTTCGCTTCTCGAAAGCTTCCGTTACAGCATTGCGGACTTCGTTGAATTGCTTGCCAAGAACAGGGCGCTCCTCGGAAGTGGCCTTGCCAAGCAATCCTTGCAAGTCCTTCAGCCGCCCCTTCTTCTTGCCTAGAAACTCGATCCGCACGGCTTCCAGAGCGTCAGGGCCGTCCGCTTCAGCTAGCGCCGTCGTTGCGGCAGCTTGATAGTCCTTGAGAGCGGCGATGGGATCCATAGTGCCATCAAGTCATTGTATTGCGAGCGTAAGTAGCCGGGCTCGCGGATTCTTCTCGTGTCAAAGGCTGCGGCTAGAAGCCCCAGCCACAAAAGGATGCCTTCGATTCTGGTCAGCTTAAGAAGCCAATGTCGTCTTCACGACACCAACGATCTCGGCAAACACTGCGGGATGGTGGATGGCTAATTCGCTGAGCATTTTGCGGTTCAATTCGATGTTGGCTCGTTTCAATCCGTTAACGAACGTGGAATATCGAATCTCGTGAGGACCGCAAGCGGCGCTGATACGAGTGATCCACAGACGGCGAAAATCTCGCTTGCGGTTCTTGCGGTCACGGTACTGATACGCGCGAGACCGCACAACGGTTTCCTTGACTGTTCGCAGCAGCTTGCTCCGGCCACCGAAATTGCCGCGTGCTTCTTTGAACAATCGTTTCTTAGCTCGATGACGTGCTTTACCGTATTTAACTCTCATCAGATCACCTGGAGGTCGCTGAGGCCGTTATCTTCAGTTTATAATTATTTCGCAGTCGATTGGATCAGCTCGAGGGCCGCAGCGCTTCGCGGATCGTCTCGGCGTCTTTTCCAGTCACCAGACCGTCTTTGCGGAGATGCCGCTTCTGCTTCGCACTTTTGTGACTTAACAAGTGGCCACGAAAGGCGTTACGGTGTTTTGCCTTGCCGCTAGCGGTCAGCTTAAAACGCTTTTTAATCCCTTTGTGGGTCTTTTGCTTAGGCATTTTCGTCGAACCATTTCCATTGAGAACGGAACGCGCATAAAGGCACGTCCCCAAGAATGAAGCGAACGATTATAGTGAGCAGATCAGGAGACGTCAAACGTTTGTGACATCTCGATTTCGGAGATTTCACATTCCACGTGGCACGTAGGTCGGCGGAAATCCACCGCGTTCCGATCAACATTAAGTTGAACGCGAAAATGGGACGAACACGTGGTAATGTTCGCCCCATCTCATCGACCGAGGAATCGTGCGGAGATTATAATCCAGACAACCATAGGTCCAAATCGAGCTGAAGGATGCCACGCTGCATCTGTTGTTGCAGCCGCGTTGGGACATCAAGGGGGCACCGATTCGAAGTCTTCGGCCGTTTGCCAGAGTGTTTCCGCCATCAATCACAGCGTCGAATGCGCCGCGAAGCGCATCTTGGCTAAACGGAAACGGAAAAGTAACCGCCTGGCCAGGCTGCCACGGTGGCGGCACTTGTTCGATGCGAGTTGAGCAAACGACCGAAATCATCGCTTCGTAGAAGACGCCATTGTCTCGAACATAGTCAACTCGCAGGCTACTTATTTGATTTGATCAACCACTTCGACTAAGTCGTAACCGGGTAGCTGGAGTAGGTAGTTGTCGATTTCATCAAACAACGACAGAAGTGCGTCGAATTTGCCGTCATCGGGCGACGATCCAACGCCTACGCCAAAAATGCGGATTCGAGTTTCCCGCGCCTCTACAACTTCGGGAACAACAGTTACGACTGCCAAGGCAATCAAGAACGCTCTAAACATTTGAATCATCCTTTTGCGGGTTCAAATAAGGTGTACGAACAATAAGGCTGAAAAGTGGCTTTACGATCACTGGATTTTTCACGTTCATGATCCTTTCTGTAAGTGGTCGAATTGGTCACCTATGTATTCATGCCGACGACACAGCAGGTTTTGCCGTAGAATTCGTGTTTTGAAATCCAGATTTACGGAATTGTCGTTGTTCGATACTGCAGACGAGGCTGCGTGGTAGATTGAGACTCTTGGGAACACATCTCGATACACCTACATCTGACATAATGGTAAGACGATTCATCTGAGGTGCTAAGCGAGGATTCAAGAATGGAAATCTTTGACTCTCGACAGACACCATTCAGGCAACCCGAGACGCTGAGATTTGGGCGACTGCCCTTTTTTCATTCGAGTCAGCAAACCTGAAAGGCACCAGGGGGCGTCACACCGAATCTCTCGCTTCGCGACCCGGTATTTACACCGACAAAGGTGTTCACTAGATTCCGCCGTCTTTCATCGTTGCTCATGTGTTGGATGCGTTTCTCAAGGATGAATCATGTCAAGTGAATCGTTTGCTCGGTCCGACGAAGCTTTCTGGTTACGCAGCCGCTGCCTGTTGATTTCGCTGTTTGCTCTTTTCGTTTGCTTCAATAGCGCGGGCTGCTCAGTCTTCATGGCTGCAAAGGCTCCCCACAAACGCAATCTCGCCGTGTTGGCACCGGGGAACACGCGGACAGAGATTCTGCAAGAAATTGGGCCGCCGAAGGAAACTCGACGAACCGATAACGGGCGGACGGACTCATTCGCATTCAAACAGGGCTATTCGCTACCAGTACGAACTGGTCGATTCCTTGGTCACGTTTCCGCTGACCTTTCTTCGTTGGGCTTGTGGGAAATCGTGGGTACGCCGTTGGAGACAGCCTTTCAGGGCGAGGACGTAGCAGCGGAAGTTGTTTATGACGAAGACGAGCGAGCACAATATGTCGAGTACTCGTCAGGAGCCCACCTGCGTTACGGCGGGCCAACTCTCGCTCGGTGGCTGCGGCCCAAGTGGAAAATGCAAGCCGCAAAGTTGGGAGAATTGCCGTCCACAGGTGTCATCCAAGCCAGTGGCACTGAATAAGGTGTTAGTTGCCTGTGATCCTTGCAGCCATCTCATCCAGAATGATTGGCAAGTACAAGAACCCCGAGTAGTGATCCGTCGCCATTCTAACGTGATGCTCGAGTGGTAAGCGGGCTGATTTGGCGAGTGCCAAGGCATTGTCGATTGGGACAACTTGATCGTACTCACCAGAGAACAACCATGTCTTCTTCGGGCTCAAGCGGTGGGTGATTCGAGTTGGCTCGATGATTTGCGTCATCTGCTGAAGCTTCTCGTCAGTGATTCCCGCTTTCTCCAACTGTTCGCGGACTTTGGCGGTGTCCTTCTTGCCTCGCTGAATCAAATCGTACAGGTTACCACCGGCAAGCATTACGAAGACGCTGTCATAGGCGTTGTCCAAACTGGCACTGGTCGCACACACGAAACCACCCAGGCTTGTGCCTTGCAGCGAGACATGGCTGCTGTCGACAAATGGCAGCGTGGCCACGGCATCACGGGCTCGGCGGGCATCCGCGATGGCTTGCCGCATTAGCGTCACGATGTCAGCGTTGGCGGGTCGCTTTGCACCTGAGCGTCTCAAGCCGTAATGCGGCAAGTGTAAGAGAAACGCGTGCAACCCGTTCTCTCGAAATCCGCGAGCCATCAATCGGCCCACTTGCATGTTGCTGCCGGACTCATGTAGCACGACAACGGATCGCGCCGTCTTCGCTTTAGCTCCGTCGCGAGCCACGTACCACTCCATGGAAACAGTATCATTCTGGGGCGAGTCGGATTCGATTGGCGAAGGGAAACGCACGATCGCGTCACCGTGTTCGGACGCTTTCCACTCGACGCTGACTTGGAAATCTTCGGGCTTCCAGATTAGCCCTTTCAAGCATTCTCGCGCATCGGCGCTGTCATCTTCGGCGGGGTTCAGTGTGTCGCGAGCTTTTCGCTCAAGGCGCCCGACTGCTGCCGCATCCTCAAGCGGCTCGACCGAGTTCGCAAGCTTCAACCACTTCGCGAACACTTTCGGCGATGACAGCGAGATTTTCTCGGCCCACGTCGAAGGTGGAACTTCCAAGGGCGTCGCGTCGGCTTGTCGCAACGGCTTCATTGATTCCAACAAAGCGTACAAGTTCAACTTAGTATAAGGTCGCTCGGCCGCCGGCTTTTTGTGAGTTGCGTTGGCGACGTAAAGGTCACCGTCTTCGGGAACGAATAAGACGTTGTGCAAATTCGACTCCATCGCTACCGGACGGCTCATCAGCCACTGGCCAAGCTTGGCGTCGAACTGACCGTATCGCTGCTTCACGCGAGCGCGCAGCGTTTCCAATCGAGAGCCCGCGGACAGCACGACTGCATCATCGATGCCATCACCAAGAAGCGGGTGCCCTTGGCCGGGTTTGACGAATTCCAGCGAAGCGGGTGTTGCGGCGACACCGACGGCTTGGTTGGTCTTGCCGTCAGCGAAGACATAGTAGTACTCGCACGTTCGCGGGCTCTTCCGCCATAGGTCTTTGACTTCCTCAAGCGTTTCGCACTCTTCCAGAGTTCGTCTCATCAGAGTCGCCATGGGGACGCCGTCCCATTTCCCTTCGCCTCGACCACCCATCTCGCCCAGCGAAATCGCGCGAGCATTCATGCCGCTGACACTGCCAATGAAGCCCGCATATCCAACGTTGACGAAAGGAATCTTGCCATCAACGTGAACAACAAAAGTTGTCGCGGAGTCCTGCAAGCCGATCGTCGTCATATAGTCCAACACTCGGCCATGGTAGAGTTTCCCGTCTTTTGTGGCCTTTCCGAACAAGGCGAAACCAGAGCAGTGGAACAGTTCAGGAAAGACGTTCAGGATCTCGGCCAGCGACGGTTCCATTTCGAGAGCCGTGGCCATTGCCCGAGTCTCGATCTGATGCCGCTCGGGGATATGCGGAGCCAGCCGTTTGTGAGCCGCCTGTAAATCGTGACGGAACCAACGCCCCGTGCGAATCGTGTGGACCGTGCCGAATGAATAAAGCACTGAGTCGATGCAGGCTTGAGCTTCTTGCCGCAACAACAATCCATGTGCCGTACCGATTTGTTCAGGCGTTCCTTGCAACATTACGACACGTTGCCCATCGATCCAGCGCATCTTGCCGTGGCTGGTCTTGCGGACTTCGTCGCGAGGATTTGTGAGCACGGGCGATGGCGCGAGAATCTCGAATGCTCGCCGCACTCCGCGAGTCAGTTGCCGTTCCAGCTCGGCCCTTTCGAGTTTCACGACCCTCAGATTTTTGAAGTCACCGATATCATCCGGCACTTCGACATCCTCGGTGATCGACAGCTTCACGTCAGTGCCTTTCGCGTCAACCACCAACTTTCCGCGCGACGGAAATTGGAACTTGACGCTGCCGCCGCGCCACTGTTTCGATTCCGCTTCGTACTTCACTTTGGCCAACGATCGCAGCAACGCGGAGACTCCAGCCGGATTGCCGTTTTGCAAGAGTGGCAAATACATCGCGACCGTGGTGCGATTACTGAGCAATCGCTGGATGATTCCGTCCGGCGTAAGATGATCGGACTCGTCAACCTTGCCGTGTCCAACGAACACGGTTTGATGTTTGGGCAAGATAAACGCCGTCGCCGCGTCTCGCCGCAAGAGCCGAATGGCATAGTCTTGATGAGTGACGTCCAAGTCGAAAGAGTCTTTGCCGTAGCGAAGCAGCCGAAAGGAAATCGACTGAGGGCGACCGTCGATCGGCGTTTCCACTTGCCCCGAAAAGTCGAACTGGTCAAGCCGCCCAGCGAACGCCTTCAGAAACGGCGTCAAACCATCAGCCAGCGGATCCGTGGTTTCGGCGAATGCGAGCGTGCTATGAATTGCCAGTGCAAGGAATGCGAGCTGTTTCATGGAACTACCTTGAATGATGGTAGGAGCGATAGAAGCCGGGCTTATCACTTGGTTTCTAACTGAAACCGTCAAGCCATGCGAACCCGACACGTCAGTTTGATGTTGCGCAAAGCCCCGGTGACTCGACGAATTCCAGCAAACTAACATAAACTATCAACTTGACATCGTACTAATTTGCAACAACTGTATCGGGATCAATTTTCCATGCGAATTGCTTTAACCACCTTGCTGCTTTGCCTCATCGCTTCGACTCAATCAACGGCTGCGGACTGGCTGCAATGGCGTGGTCCTAATGGCAACAACGTCGCGGCGTCGGGACAACGTGTGCCCACCAGTTGGAGTAGCTCTCAGAACGTGGTTTGGAAAACCAATGTTCCTGGGCGAGGCCACTCGTCGCCGATCATTGTTGGCGACTTGATCGTGCTGACTACGGCGACAGGGCAATCGCAAAGCGTCGTTGCCTTTGACCGAGGATCGGGCGACAAGAAATGGGAAACTCCCATCAGCCAAGGCGGCTTTCCTCGCGTTCATAACAAGAACACGCATGCATCCGCGACAGCCTGCAGTGATGGAAAGCAAGTCTACGCGACGTTCAATCATCACGACAAAATCGAAGCGGTCGCGTTGAGCCTTGCTGGCAAGGTCGCTTGGAAACGAGACGTCGGACGCTTCTCACCACGGCAATATCAATACGGATACGCGGCCTCGCCGACGTTGTACAAAGGCAAACTGATCATCTCGGGCGACGCCGACACCGGAGCTTGGATCAAGGCACTGGATACTCGATCAGGACGAGTTGACTGGGAACAAAATCGACCGACCAAATTAAACTGGGCCTCACCAATCGTCGCGAAGGTGGCCGGTCAAGACCAATTGCTCATCAGCGGCTGCGAGATGATCGCTTCGTATGATCCCGCATCAGGACGACCACTGTGGAATCAGCGTTGCTTGACCATGGCCACCTGTGGAACGGTAGTTTGGGACAACGATACGGTCTACGCGAGTGGCGGTTATCCGAAGAAGCAAACTGTCGCAGTCAAAGCGGACGGCTCGCGACAAATCCGTTGGGCCAACGGAGTGAAGTGTTACGAGCAATCCATGCTGATCCACGACGGCCACATCTACGCCCTTGATGACGGTGGCGTCGCCTATTGCTGGCACGCCAAGTCGGGGCAAGAAAAATGGCGACAACGGCTCGGCGGTCCAGTCTCGGCATCACCACTCTTGGTGGGAGACACGATTTATGCCTCGAACGAACGTGGCACAACCTATGTCTATAAGGCCAATTCGAGCCGGTATCAAGAAGTGAGCCGTAACCAACTTGGCAACTCATCGTTCGCATCGCCGGTCGTCGTCGACAATCGAATGTACTTGCGAGTCGCCAGCGGACGCCAAGAAGCGTTGTACGCAATCGGCACAAACTAAGTTTTCGCGAGTTGGAGTCCGGGCTTTAGCCGTCAAATCGACGCTGAGCCGCTGCTATAAGCGTCTAAAGGCTGGACTACAACGATCCGTGCCCCGTGAGGCTACCGTTACCGCATTTATGCAAACAACTCATGCTTCACATTTCCGTGCACGTCGGTCAGTCGGAAGTCTCGGCCTTGGTATCGATACGTCAACTTTGTGTGATCCAGGCCCAATAAATGCAAAATGGTGGCCTGAAGATCGTAGACATGCCAAGGTTCGGTCTCTGGCAAACATCCGAAATCGTTGGTCTTGCCAATAGTTTGTCCGCCGCGGGCTCCGCCACCAGCAAACCACATGGTGAAGGCTTCGATTTGATGGTCTCTACCGACGGCAACGTTTGGCTTGTCGCTGACCTGAGCCACCGCACCGCGTCCTAATTCTCCACCCCATACCACAAGCGTATCATCTAACAATCCGCGCTGAGCAAGATCACGGACCAACGCCGCACTGGCTTGATCAGTCAATCCGCACTGGCTGGGAAGTCCGGCTTTGATTGCCGAATGATGATCCCAATCTCCGTGAAACAACTGAACGAATCGAACACCTCGCTCGACCAATCGCCGAGCCAATAAGCAGTTGCGGGCGAACGATGGACGCGCCGCATCATCGATCCCGTATTGCTTAAACGTCCCAGGCGTCTCGGACTTCAAGTCAAGCCACTCGGTCGCCGCCGACTGCATTCGAAACGCTAACTCATACGAGACAATCCGAGCGGCGATTTCGTCGTCCTTCGTTTGCTCGTACCGAATTCGGTTTAGTGCGTTGATGGCATCGACGGATTGGCGTTGCCGCGCCTCTGTAAACCCAGGTGGACTGGCAAGATTCAGAATCGGGTCACCCGAACTTCGCAGTGGCGTGCCTTGGTACTTCGACGGCAAGAATCCGTTCCCATAATTGGCCGACTTGGACCGCGGTCTCATGCCGCTTCGCAGCACCATGAATGCTGGCAATTGCTGCGATTCCGAACGCAGACCATAGACCACCCAACTGCCAATGCTCGGCCGACCAAACCGGCGCCAGCCTGTATTCAACATCAACTCGGCGAACATGTGGTTCGTGTCGTCAGTCTTCACAGTTCGCACAAACGACACGTCGTCAACAATCGAAGCGATATGAGGCATCAGTTCCGATACCGTTGCCCCGCATTCGCCGTGTTGCGAGAACTTCCATGGCGAGCCCATCAGTCGCGGCTGCTTTTCCTGAATCTGCGCAAACGTCAGTTTCTTCTGCAGAGACTCGGGCAAGGTGTCGCCATCGCGGCGGATGACTTCGGGCTTGGGATCGAACAAGTCAATCTGGCTTGGCCCGCCAATCATATGCAAAAAGATCACCGACTTGGCTCGCGGCCGGTGATGCGTTTGCATCACCGATTCCGCTTCCTCGCCGAAGACACGACCGTCTTGATCAAGCAACGATGCCAGCGCCATCGGCGCAACGCTAAGCCCAGCGCCGCGGCGAAAGAATTGCCGCCGCGTTTGCTCCAAAGCCAACGCCGAAAGAGGCTCGTTGAGATGTCGTTTCGCTGTCATTATTCTCGCGTTATGAATTCATCAGTATTCATGATAGCTCGGCAAATGATGACCCACACAGCGTGTTCAGCCGGTGATTCATGACCGTCGGATATCGCTTCTGCTTGCTTCGGCGAGGTTGCCAATCGTCGACGCTGATCAGAAATGACTTTTTTCAAAACAGCAATCTCCCACGAAATCGGATCGCGACCTAAACATCGATGATAGAGAAAGTCCAATCGTTGTCTGTCCGTAGCTGACGGCATTGCAACCACAAGCGTCGCCAATTTGCGAGCACACTCCATGAACGTGGGATCGTTCAGAAGCGTCAATGCTTGAACCGGCACGTTCGATCGGCCGCGGCGAGTACACGCCGTCACCGCGTCCGGTCCATCCAAAAGTGGAAAGTGAGGATGCGGCGTCAGTCGCCAAAACCAAGTATACAAGCCTCGACGGTATCGATTTTCGCCTTTGCTTTCGATCCACTTGGCCGGAGTGGCTCGGTTTTCCAACACGCTTTCAGGCTGCCACGGAAAAACGCTCGGCCCGCCCATTTTCTCAGACAACAAATCACCCGTATACATCCAAACGTCCCGGACGATTTCTCCTTCGAGGCGAAGTCGTCTTTGCCGCGCTAAAAATCGATTGCCTGGGTCGATGTCGGAAAGATCACTTCGAGTCACTGATACTTGTCGGTAAGTTGACGACGTTACGATCAGGCGATGCAACGACTTAAAGCTGAGGTGCTTTCGCCGAAACTCACGGGCCAGCCAATCCAGCAGCTCCGGATGACTGGGCGGTGGCGTTTGCACGCCGAAGTCATCTTCTGTCGAAACCAGGCCGAGCCCGAAGAAGCGTTGCCAGATGCGATTCACGGTCACGCGATCTGTCAACGGGTTCTTGTCCGAGACGATCCAGCGAGCCAAGTCCAATCGATTCTTCACCGACCTGGACGGCGAACCATCCAACTCGCCCCACCATGATTTCGCGGGCTGCCAATCGAGTTCCGCGGGAAACCCTGGAGCCACCTGCTCACCCGGCTGCGCCGGATCGCCGCGGAGGAAGATGTGGGTTGGGTGCGCTGTGTACTTCATGATCAACGACGAAGGCGGCTGAACCTTAGTCTTTTCCGTTGGCGGGATCGCTGGTTTGCCCGTCGCCAAGTCCATCGGCATCATGATTGCGTTGTTGAAGAACCCGTAGAGCCCGTAGAACTCGCGTTGAGTGATGGGATCGGTCTTGTGAGTGTGACACTGCGCACAACCGACTGTCAGCCCGAGAAACACCGTGCCCGTCGTGTTGACCTGATAGATGACCGATTCAAAACGTACGCCGGGATCGTACATCGCGTTGCAATGAAAGCCGGTGGCAATTCGTTGAGCCATCGTCGGAATCGGCAGCAGGTCGCCACCAAGCTGCTCGACAACGAAGCGGTCGAATGGCATATCGCTGTTGAACGCGTTGATCACGTAATCACGATACGCCCAAGTTTCTCGCGGCATGTCAGCCTCGTACCCGCCGCTGTCAGCATGTCGAGCCAAATCCAACCAGTGCCGTCCCCAACGTTCGCCGTAATGTGCCGATGCCAACAGCTTGTCGACCAACCGCTCATAAGCGTCCGCAGATTCGTCATTCATGAAGCTTTCAATTTGACGCCATGTTGGCGGCAACCCAATCAGATCAAGGTAGAGTCGACGGACCAACGTCCGCGGGCTTGCGGAGGGTGACGGCTTGATTCCTTCGTTCTCGAGCTTCGCCAACACGAATCGATCGATCGCGTTGCTACACCAATTGGAATCGGCGACATCGGGGATCGCAGGCGTCTTTATGGACTGAAAGGCCCAGTGATTCGAGGACGATGGCCGGCCATCGGGAATGCCTTTGGCGCCTTGATCGATCCAACGCTTAAGCAACTCGACTTCCGCAGGCAACAACCTCGCGCCCTCGGGAGGCATTCGTACCTCGGGATCGTTCGAGGCGACGCGAGCGATCATTGCACTTTGTTTACTGTTTCCTGGCTGTATGGCGAGGCCGCTGTCGCCACCAGTTAATGCTCGCTGACGAACGTCGAGCCGCAAGCCGCCCTCTTGCGATTTTTCTCCGTGACAACGAAAGCAATGCTTTGACAGCAGCGGCGCAATGTGCTTTCGATAATCAACTTTTGCTGACGCTGTCGGTGTGTTGCCATCGTCGGCGCGCAGGGCCGCCCAACAAGCCCCCCAGATAGCCAACGACAGATAGATTCGCGTCAAACGAAACATCCAATAATGGTATCAGCGTCTCAATTGATTCGAAAGATGCGATGGGACGGTGCAAGGAGAAGCTCTGAAAGAGAGCCCAGCTTTTGGCAAAAGCCGGGCTTCTTACGGGGCCTTGCTTTCGACCACGGGATAAACGATGGGCTTGTCATCTGCAATCTTTCCCCCCAACCCATCAGCGGACTGGAACGTAATTTGCTCCGTCAATAGGATAGGGATCCCTATTTTCGAAGGATAAGCCAATGACTCCGCGAGAAGTCCTCGCACTTTGCCGCGAACACGAAATCAAGGCCATCGATCTGCGTTTCATGGATTTCCCTGGAACACAAAAGCATTTTACAATCCCCGTGCATGCTTTGACCGAGGAAAGTTTTGAAGATGGCTTCAGCATCGACGGGTCCTCGATTCGTGGCTGGCAAGCAATTAACGAGAGCGATATGCAAGTCGTCCCGCAGGCGGATACGGCTTTCGTTGATCCGTTCATGCACAATACTTTGGCAATGACGTGTAACATTCAGGATCCGATCACTCACGAAGACTACGCGCGAGACCCTCGAAATGTGGCTCGCAAAGCGGAAGCTTATATGAGGCAGACGGGGATCGCCGATGAAGCTCAGTTCGGACCGGAAGCCGAATTCTTCATGTTCGACGACGTCAGCTTCGAATTGAACGAGCGAGAGGCTTCTTACCGTATCGACAGCATCGAGGGACAATGGAATCGCGGTGTGAGCAACGGTGCCGCGAACTCGGGCTACAAAGTTCGCTACAAGGAAGGCTACTTTTCCGTGCCTCCGGCGGACACACTGCAAGACATCCGCACGGAAATCATGCTCACATTGATCGACTGTGGCATCGATGTCGAAGCTCAGCATCACGAGGTCGCGTCAGGCGGACAATGTGAAGTCGCCATGAAGTACGCTCCACTGGTCGCGATGGCCGATCATTTGGTGCGATACAAATACATCGTCAAGAACGTGGCGGCTCGGCATCAAAAGAGTGCCACGTTTATGCCCAAACCGATCTGGAACGACAACGGATCGGGCATGCACATGCATTGCTCTTTGTGGAACGGCGGCGAACCTCTGTTCTCCGGTGGCGGCTATGGTGGATTGAGCGATCTGGCGATGTTCGCCGTGGGTGGGATTCTGAAGCACGCTGCAGCCCTGCTCGCATTTTGCTGCTCGACCACGAACAGCTACAAACGATTGATTCCCGGTTTCGAGGCACCGATCAATTTAACTTACAGCTATCGCAACCGATCCGCAGCCATCCGCATTCCCGTTCATAGCCCGAGCCCGAAGAATAAACGCATCGAGTTTCGTTGCCCCGACTCTTCATCAAACCCGTACTTGGCAATGTCAGCGGTCTTGATGGCGATGCTTGACGGAATCCAAAACAAGATTCATCCTGGCCGGCCGCTGGATAAAGACATCTACGATTTGGAGGCCGAGGAGCTTGCCGAAGTCGAGAAAACACCGAAGTCGCTGGCTGACGCATTGCAGTCGCTGCGCGATGATCACGACTTCCTACTCCGAGGCGACGTCTTCACCGAAGACGTGATCGATACCTGGATTTGGTACAAGACAACTCACGAAGTCGATGCGTTAAGAGAGCGACCGCATCCGTTAGAGTTCGCGCTGTACTATGACATTTAGTAGCCATCACTCTCCGAGTGATGAGCCTGTCTGTGACAGTATCGAGCTGTCGGATAAGAGTTGCCCCTCGGACTTGCCCAAAGTTGACTTCAAGAGCAAGGCACCACTCACACGCAAAGCTCATCACTCGGAGAGTGATGGTTACTTTTCAATCGATCAGATTTGCTGGCTTGCTTGGTTTGGCTGGCGGCTTTGGATCGGGATCGGGCGGACGTGGTGGACCAAGCTCGATGCCTCCGGCGGAAAACGAACCGTTCACTTTGGTTTGCATGCAAGTTCTCGTTGCAATACTCGTCGACCGAGCTAATCAAGTCTTCTTCGCTCTTTTGCAATGCCGACGTTGGAATCTTCACCAGCATGCTCATGATCAAGGCCAGCAACGTTGTATCGAACGCCGTTCCCAGGCCATCGAAAACTTCATTCAAGGCACCCTTCATGGAAGTCATGTCATTGGCATTTCCAAGACTGCTAGCCAACCCTCCAACCGCCGCACTAACACCCATGACCGTTCCGATGAATCCCAAAATCGGAAGCGCCCAAATAAACACCTTCAAGATGGCGTAACTACCGAAGACATTGTTGGCATCGATGGCCGATTGTGACTCCATCATCGTCACGGTTTCAGCCGCACTCTTTCGAACACGAAAATGCTCGATCCCGCGCAGAACTCGGTTGATCAGAAAACTTTCTGATGCCGCTGCGGGTAGGCTATTGATGTGACCAACAAATCGATCCAGCGATCCGATTGTGATTTCTTCGGCAACTTCCGTTGGCAAAACATGAAGCAGCATGGATTCCTTTTGCTGCTTCATGCTGAGCCACTTCAAGATCAAGATTCCCACCGACCAGAACATCAAAAAAGTCGTGGCAAATGGGATCGAGACTCGGTCCCAGAAAAGCTGCCCGAACATATTTCCTCGCAGAGGAAGCATGGCCATCAACCAAACGATCGTCATCGCGAATCCGATTCCGCAACTCGCCATCAAACTGACATCGCTGCTGGCGGAATCACCGCTGCCGGCACGAAACCAGCTCTTCTTTCGACGTCGACGTGGCGGAGCGGGCTGTGAAGCCGAACCGCTTGTATTGACAACAATATTGGGAACCGACGTTTCTGCTGGTGCCGTGACGGCATCCGGTATCTTGACCGCCTTTTGACAATACGGACACTTGCGAGTCTGCCCCGCCAATTCTGCAGAAATCTTCAGCGGCTTACTGCAATGAGGGCATGCGATCTTTGAAAACTCAGCCATGAGTGATCAAGCGTGGTAAAAGGATCTTGCGAAGTGCAAAGAGAACGCGAGTGGAGGGCTCGCAAGCAAACAGCCACGGTTTGTTTGTTCTGGGCGCCTTGGTGGAACAAACACGCGGAGCGTGCGCAGCGGATGGTCGTCGTTTAGCCCGATAGAAGTTCGACGAACGGAAGTGAAGCATCCAGCATGAGCTGGACTTCTGATTCTGTCAAGCAACACGAGTACACGCATTCTGAACCTCGATCGAGCGGTCGTGTCTTAACGACCGTGTGCATTGCACGGGTGCGGTGTCAAAGATCGCTCAGATGTTCTTTTCCTTGTTTTGTTGTAGACTCTGCGAATGTCCAAGAGCCAACTGATTCTTCTGTTGCCACTGCTATCTCTCGCACTTTTGCATACTGTTGTCGACACATGCGCACTGTTGGTTAGCCCGCTGTGGACTCAGTTTGAGTCGACGTTTCAACTGACTGGTTCCAGTCTGTCGATGATCTTCATCGTTCAATCGATGCCAACATCCATCAGCCAAGTCGTGTTTGGTTACTTGCGAGACCGAAAGGCGTCGACGTACTTGGTTTGGTTGGGGCCGCTGTTCACCGTCTTGTGCTTGACGACGATCGGGATCGCCGACGACCTGTTTTTGCTTTGTGCATTGTTAGTCATTGGAGGCATCGGCGTCGGAGCCTTTCATCCTGACGCAGCCGTCGTTGCTGGCGGAATGTTGGAAGGAAATCGGACACGCGGTCTTTCCGTTTTCATGTTCGGCGGCTCACTCGGTCTGGCGATCGGGCCGGCAATTAGCGGTTTCGTCACCAGTCAATGGGGGCTGCTTGGACTTGCTGCCCTTGCCCCAATTCTGCTGTTGGTCATTCCCGTCCTCTGGTGGCAGATTAAACGTGGCCTCTCACTCGAGCCAACAACAGACGAACCAACGAAAAAGTCACTCGGCGAAATGATGGAGGGACGTGTTGGGCTGGCGGTGATGTTGCTTTTAATCTGCTCGGCACGTCTCGTCCCAAACATGGCCATGGACAAGGTGATTGCCTTCACGCTGGATCGGCATGGCGCGGATCAAATGATGACCGGACTGTTGCAATCCGTGTTCTTAACATCCGCCAGCGTCGGCATGTTCTTGATGGCGATGAAGTTTCGATCTGGCTGGGAAAAGCGATTCATGGTGGGATGCCCGCTGCTTGGTATTCCGTTGATCTGCGTTCTTGGCTGGAAAGATTGCCCACTCTGGCTCTTCATTGGCACGCTGATTCCAACAGGTATGGTCTTGTGGGGCACTGCACCCGCGATGGTGTCGTATGCTCAACAGCTTTTCCCTAAAGGAGCCGGACTGGCATCGGCACTGACGATGGGAATGGCCTGGGGCATTGGCGGCTTGATCCAAGCTCCGATCACCGCGTACTTTCGAAGTATCGACGAGCCGCAAGCGGCGTTCTTTGCTTATACACCGTGTTTGGCATTGGCCGCGTTGGGAGCGTGGTGCTTGCCATTTCGCTCGGCCGACGAACAACAACCCGCCGAGACAACCTGACACGGGCCTTGTTGGTTTTTGTTCGTTCCAGCGAGTAGAATGTCGATGTCAGTGGAAAATCTTGTAAGGAGAAAACAATGTTTGATCGCGATCGATTGATCGAGCTGTTTCATGAACGCGCCTTGAAGTTCGGAGACTTCACGCTCGCTTCTGGCAAAAAGTCGACGTACTACTTAGACGGCAAGCAAAACACGTTGCACGCCGAAGGGCTCAGTTTGATTTCCGAGGGTCTGCTTGACCTGTTGGAAGATACCGAATTCGATGCAATCGGCGGCATGTCGATCGGCGCCGATCCAATCATTGGCGGAATCCTGACAGTCGCCGGCAGCCGCGGCGTCACGATCGACGGATTCTTGGTCCGCAAGGAGCCGAAAGGTCACGGAACACAACGATACATCGAAGGCCCCGTCCAACCCGGAATGCGGGTCGTCGTCATCGATGACGTGGTAACAACCGGTGGAAGTTCACTTCTGGCCGTCGATCGGATCGAGGAATTCGGTTGCCAAGTTGTGCAAGTCGTCGGCATCGTTGATCGCATGGAAGGCGGTGCCGAGAACTTCGCTGCCCGCGAGATTCCTTTCCAATCGCTGTTAACGATCGAGGACTTCGGGATCGCCCCGCCTCAGAGTGATTTGCAAACGGCCTAGCAAACAGTCGCGGCTATGTTTGATTGGTTGTATCAAAGTCAGGTTGGCTGGGTTTCACTGATTTATTTCGTGTTTTGGGTCTGGATGTTGGTGTCTTGCCTGCGTTCGGACCCAGAACGAAATATCTGGGCCTTGATTCTGATCTTTATGGCTTGCCCCGGCGCGGTGATTTACTTCTTGGTGCGTTGGCTGCCATCGCGAGACCTGGAAGGCCCGTCGTTCCTTAAGCGGGTCACTCGCCACGGCGAGCTAAAACAGTTGGAGACAGCGGCACATCAAATCGGAAACGCCTACCAATACGTTCAATGGGGCGAGAAGCTAATCGAACTCGGCCTGTACGCAGACGCGGGCAATGCCTTTCGCAAAGCATTAGAGATGGAGTCCGATAACCTGCAAGCGTTGTGGGGAGCCGCCGTATCCGAACTAAAGGCCAAGGAATGGGACGCAGCGAGACCCCGCCTTGAGGCCATCTTAGAACAATCGCCCGAGTACAAATTCGGCGACGTCTCGTTTGCTTACTGCCATCTACTCTACGAAACCGGCGAGAAAGACGCTGCTCGCGAGAAGCTCGAAAGCCACATTCGCCGCTGGCGAACGCCGCAATCCCAGTTCTTGCTAGCAACAATTCTTGAAGAAGCCGGCGAAACAGAAGCCGCACGCAAGCGGCTTCAAGACATGCTGATGGACATCAATAGCAGCCCCAGAGCCATCGCCCGTAAGCAAGGCCATTGGAAAGGCAAGGCACGCACAATGTTGCGCCGGCTGAAGCGAAAGTAGAAGCCCACCTGTCATCGGAAGGCCTCCTTGACATCTGCGTTGTTCAGCACAACAAGCGACCAGATACCGAACGGTATGGCCAGCACCACGCATGGCCCACAGCAGGGTATGCAAGCAATGATGCCACCGGTCAGGGCCATTCCGAAACTCTTGACCTTGTGCATGTTGTAAGCGCCCATGATCACCAGCGTGTCAAACACCAAACCGATGATGCCACCAATCACGCCGCCGATCATTTGAAATTGTTCTTGTTGGGCAGGGTTTATCCCCGGTTGCTGCATCGGGAATGGGTTGAATGGCTCGCCCATCAATGCCATCACGATGCCAGCACCGTGGTTGATGACCGACATGCCAGCGATGATGTAAAGAAAGATGGCCGGCAACAGCAGCCTTGATGCAGCTTCCTCGCGGCTTGATCCGGCACTTCGTCTTTTCTTTGGAGTCGCGGAAGCGTAATCGCCACCCCACTCGTCACCATCGCCATCAGGAACGGCGATTAGTTCGCCACAGCTTCGGCAGTTGAATTCAGCACCGGCTCGCTCGTCTCGAACGCGGTACTCCTCGCCACACATTTCGCATGCAAATTCGATTGGCATTGTTGCTGGCCTCGCAGAAGTTTGTCATTGTTGATCGCGGATTCTAACAAGACGACGGCGATTTTAGAAACGACGAGCTGTTTATAGTAACCCGACGCGTGAGCGAGCGACGCTCACACGTGTTGGCAGTCGTATCATCGACGAAGACGTGTGAGCGCCCCTCGCTCACGCGTCGGGTCACTATCTCCTGCCCAAATTGACAAGAATCCATGAGCACATCCAAGCCAATGTTTGAAAGCAACTCGATTCCAATCGGGCTCGGTCTACTCAGGCTCACCACCGAAGGACGTCCTGACGATATCGATGGCCTTGCCGTGATTCACTTTGCTTTGAATCAAGGGATCCGCATTCTGGATACAGCGGACGTCTATTGTTTGGGTGAGCAGGATTTGCACTACGGAGAACATCTGGCAAGACAAGCCGTCGCGTCTTGGAAGGGACCCAGTGAAGAAGTTCACATCCTGACTAAAGTCGGCCTTTCACGACCTGGCGGCCATTGGATTCCCGATGGTCGACCTGAACACATTCGTCAATCAGTGGACGAAAGTCTGAAGGCTCTGGATAGGGAACGCCTCTTCTTGTTGCAACTGCATTCACGTGATCCGAAAGTTCCATTTGACGAGACGTTATCGGTACTCGCCGAATTGCAATCCGAGGGCAAGGTCGTACACCTAGGCCTCTGCAACGTATCGATCGGCGAAGTCAAACAGGCTCAACAGCACTTCGAAGTGGCCTCTGTCCAAAACGAACTGAGCTTGCTGAATCGCAAGAGTGCCGCTGATGGTGTTCTGCAACTGACACGAGACATGGGAATTCCATTCCTCGCCCATAGGCCATTGGGTGGATATGCAAAGACCAGCCGCTTGGCCCAAGACGCAATCTTGCAACCATTGGCCCAACGTCATACCGGCACGCCACATCAAGTCGCGTTGGCGGCAGTACGCGACGCGTCTTTGAATGTCGTGCCACTTATCGGCGCAACGAAAATGGCAAACGTGCGGTCTTCAATCGAGTCGCTCCGAATCGCTCTGGATGTGAGCGATCAGATGGCTTTATCGATGAAGTACTCGTTCGAACCGTCTGTATCAGCCCAAGCCGCGTTGATGCCGGCGCAATTACCCGATGGTGTCAACCAGTTGCAATCCAATCAAGGGCCCAGTAGCGAACCCGAGGTCGTGTTGCTGATGGGCATCCAAGGCGCCGGCAAGTCACGGCTTGTGCAAACTTATCTTGAGCACGGTTACGCTCGGCTGAACCGAGACGAGTTGGGCGGAAAGCTGGATGACCTCGTTCCGCGGTTGCAGCAACACTTGGCAAACGGGCAGACACGTGTGGTTCTGGACAACACCTATCCCACACGACTCTCACGAGCACCAGTGATCGCAGCCGCACACGCATATGGCATCCCTGTTCGCTGTCGGCATTTGCAAACGCCGATGATCGAAGCCCAAAAGAATATCGTGCTTCGGATGCTCGAACGCTACGGAATGCCGCTGGGGCCTGACGAAATGAAGATGTTTCGCAAGATGGATCCCAACTTGCCACCGCCGCAGGCATTAGCAAAGTGGGTGGGAAGCTATGAACCGCCGAGCGTTGACGAGGGCTATTCGGCCGTGGACGAGATTCCATTTCAGCGCGACATCAATCCGCAGCATACTCAAAAGGGTTTACTGTTGGATGTCGATGGAACCATTCGAACGACCCACAGTGGAGAGCCCTACCCTCGGCATCCTGATGACATCGATATCATGCCGAATCGTATCGAGACATTGCAACAATGGCTGGATGACGGCTATCAACTCTTTTTCGTTTCCAACCAAGCCGGAATTGCCGGCGGGCAAGTCGGCCACGATGCCGTGCAAGCATGCTTGCTGTGCACTGCTGAATTGTTGGGCTTACCAATTACGGAAACTGTCTATTGTCCTCATCCACATCGTCCGGTGAGCTGCTTTTGCCGAAAGCCAATGCCAGGTTGGGGCGTGTATCTAATCCAACGACATCAATTGTCGCTCGAACATCTAACCATGGTCGGCGACCGAGACTCCGACACTCTATTCGCCGAAAGAATCGGGGCAAGATATTACGATGCCGAGGAATTCTTCTCTGGTTAGTGAAAGCTGTAGCCTCAAAGAGGCTATTCGAGATCAGCAAACGCACTGCAGTATTTGACCAATCCATTGCAATCAAACAGTCCACCAGGCGTTAACTCTTGCGCCATAAAGGCATCGTCGCCGCCGTATTCATTCTCGAACCCGCAATCGGACGCGACTTGAAAACCGAAACGAGGATAGTATTCCGGATGCCCCAGAACGACGACGAAGTCGACGTTCAATTCGCGACAACGGTCCAAACCATACTGAATCAACTGGCTCCCAACACCCTGCCTTTGGTGTTCCGGTGAAACAGCCATCGGAGCAAGACCAACGCCGCTCAGGGACTTGGGATTGGTGGCGACTGTCACAGGGCTAAAGGCAATGTGTCCAATGACTTGCTGCTGTGCGTCTTCTGCAACGGCGGAAATCAGCAGTTCGCCGCGCTCTCGCATTGTGTCGACCAAGTGCGCCTCGGCTTCGTTTTGAAACGCTTCGGTGATGAGTCGATAAATGGCATCAGTGTCGGCCGGCTGTTCGATCCGGAGACGGCAGCGTTCAATCGTCAAAGCGTTGCCTCTAAGCCATGATTTGGTGAATCGGTTCGGCCCCCTCGACTCCGACCAGTTTCTGATCCAAGCCACTGTAAAAGTAGCTAAGCCGATTCGGATCCATTCCCATCAAGTGCAAGATCGTGGCGTGCAAGTGCCGCACGTGCAAGCGGTCTTCGATCGCCGCGCTGCCGAGTTCATCGGTCTTGCCAACGCTGATACCGCCTTTGATGCCGCCGCCAGCCAGCCACATTGTGAAGCCGTATGCATTGTGATCTCGGCCAGTTCCACGAGCGTATTCTGCCGTCGGCTGACGACCGAATTCGCCTCCCCAAACAACCAGCGTGTCTTCCAACATGCCACGTTCTTTCAAGTCCAACAACAAACCGGTGATGGGCTTATCAGTTTCAGCCGCGTGCAGATCGTGGTTGTGTTTGAGGTCTCCGTGCGCGTCCCAGTTGGCATCGTTGTGATTGCCACCGGAATAAATCTGAATGAACCGCACGCCTCGCTCGACAAGGCGCCGGGCCAGCAAACATTGGCGACCAAAAGCGTCAGCTTTGGGATTCTCTTTGTCGCCAATTCCATACATCTGCTGCGTTTTCGCCGTTTCGCTTTCGATGTTCACAGCTTCGGGAGCCGAGCTTTGCATTCGGTACGCCAGTTCATAGCTAGCGATCCGCGCGGCAAGATTGCTGTTGTCGGCGCGAAGCCGTTGGTGCAAAGCGTTATATTCTCTCAGGGTGTCGAGTAACTCGCGCTGCACCTGACGGGACATACCGTCCGGCGTCTTCAGGTTCAAGATCGGAGTACCCTTGCTGCGCATCACCGTGGCTTGGAAATCGGCGGGCATGTAGCCAGCGCTCCAATTCTTCGGCCCGCTGATTGGGCCACCGCGCGGGTCCAGCATCACGACAAATCCGGGCAAGTCCTGATTGACCGTTCCTAGGCCATAATTAACCCACGAGCCCAAACACGGGCTACCACTGACAATGCTGCCCGAATTCATCATCAACATGGCCGAGCCGTGAATTGGCGAGTCAGCTGTCATTGAATGCAGGAAAGCGATGTCATCGACTTGCGTGGACAAGTGAGGAAATAGTTCGGAGACCCACTTGCCCGATTCGCCGTACTGTTTGAAGCTCCAACGAGGTTCGACGATGCGTCCTTGATTTTTACGGCCACCGCGACCGAACGTCTTCACCTTAACCGTCTTGTTGTCCATGCCTTTCATGGTCGGCTTGTAATCGAACGTATCGATATGGCTGGGACCGCCGTACATAAACAGAAAGATGATGCTTTTCGCCTTCGGCGTATGATGCGTGTCTTTCGGGGCCAGCGGATTCTTGAACTCGGTGACACCATCAGCAGCGACAGCTTGCTGAGACAAGAAACCATCGTTGCCGAGCAGTCCAGCTAAGGCCACGCCCGCAAAACCACCGCCGGCTTCCCAAAGCATTTCTCGGCGAGTCCGACCGCAGAAGTTTCGTTTTTCGTTTTGCATGTTAATTCCTCGGAAGAGGTATTCTGTGTTCTTGAAATCTGAAATCTGAAATCTGAGATTTGGATCAATCTCAATCCAAATAAATCATCTCGTTCAAGTTCAAAGCCAGCAGGCAGTAAAAGTCCAATGCGCGATCTGGCGTGACTTTGTGTTTGTTCATCAGCCGTTCGACCAAGTCAGTGCCTCGCTGCACTTCTTCATCCGTTGGCGTTCGCTGAGTGGCTCGGTGCAAGGCCAGCTTGACTTGAGCTTTGACATCGCCAGCCGCTTGCTTTCGCAAGTAGTCGCCGAAGACCTTGGCTTGAGCGTTCGCAAACTCGCCATTCAACATTCCCAGCGCTTGTGTTGGCTGAGTGGTCTCGAAACGGACCGGACACGTTGCATCGGTATCGGCCGCGTCGAATGCTGCCATCATCGGGACGACCAACGAACGCTTGACGTGAATGTAAACGCTGCGTCGTGCTCGCTCTTCCGGAGACGAGTTACCCCAACCGGCACCAGGTCGCGATTGACCGTGTTTGACTTCTTGCGGAATGACTGGATAGATGCTGGGACCGAACATCTTGGAATTCAAACTGCCATTCACGGCCAAGACCGTGTCGCGGAGCTCTTCAGCAGTCAAACGCCGCATGTTGAAACGCCAGAACAGATTGTTTTCCGGATCCTTTTCCAATCCAGCGGCGTTGCCTCGTGACGACATTTGGTAAGCGTTGGACATCATGATTAGCTTGTGCAAGCGTTTCAGCTTCCATCCGCCATCCACCAATTCACTGGCAAGCCAATCAAGCAATTCGGGGTGAGTTGGCGGCGTGCCTTTGAAACCGAAGTTATTCGCCGAGCGGACGATTCCTCGTCCGAAGTGGAATTGCCAGATGCGGTTTGCCAACACCCGAGCCGTCAGCGGATTGTCGCGGTTAACAACCCAGTCCGCGAGGACTCGTCGACGACCACTGGATGGGATCTGCTGCGGGAGCTTTGGAATGGTGGGATCGGGAAAGTCCAAGACGGACATGAACCCAGGCTCGACCTTTTCGCCGCGAGCATGGGCACTTCCACGCATCAACACGAATGTCTCCCGAGCATTCCGGCCGATTTCTCGAACGGTCAGTGCTTGATCCAGTGCCATCGGACGAAATCGTCGAAACTCCTTCTGTTGCTTTTTGAGTGCCAGGTATTCCTTGAACTTCTCTTTGCTGAGTTTATCTGGAACTCGCTTCTTGAGCAGTGGAACTTTGTGCTGTTCGTGTCGAAACTCTTGCTTTTCGACTTCCTGAAAATCGTTGATGACAAGATTCTCGATGTCACGCATCTTCTTGTTGTTCTCATCGACCTTCTTGCGATGCGCGGCGATTTGATCTTGTTGCGCTTTGAGCAACTCGGGCGGAGCAATCGGCCGCTGAGTGAAAACATGGCGATCGATCCCGTGAAAGAACGCCATGAAGCGGTAATAGTCCTTCTGAGGAATCGGGTCGAGCTTGTGGTCGTGGCAGCGTGCACAGTTGATCGTCAGGCCCAAGAAAACCTGGCCCGTCGTCATCACGATATCGTCCAGGTCTTCGTAGAGTTCCTGCACGCGATCAACGGGCTCGTCTTGCCAGATGCCCAGCCGATAATAGCCCGTCGCGATGATCGTATCGTTCGTGATCTTGTCCAGTTCGTCACCGGCAAGTTGCTCGCGCGTAAACTGATCGAAGGGTTTGTCATCGTTGAACGAACGGATGAGATAGTCGCGATACCGCCAAATGTTGGGTTTCGTGCCGTCACGTTCGTAACTGTTGCTTTCCGCGTAGCGCACCAGATCCATCCAGTGACGGGCCCATTGTTCGCCGTAGTGCTTGGATGCGAGCAGCTCGTCAACAACCTTTTCGAAGGCATTGGGCGAGTCATCTTTCAGGAACGCCGCAACTTGATCGGGAGTCGGCGGGATGCCAACAAGACTGTAGTGGGCTCGGCGGATCAGCGCGACTTTGTCAGTCGGTCCGGATGGCTCAAGTCCCGCTTGATCCAAACTCGCAGCGATGAAAGCATCGATTGCGTGCTTTGTCCACTTGGAATTCTTTGGCTTGGGCACTTCGGGACGTTGAATCTTGCGGAACGACCAAAACTGTTTGGCCTCGTCAGTCACCCGAGGTTCGTGCTTTTCGGCAACCGGCACAGGTGGCTTATCGGCGGGATTCCAGGGCAAGCCCATCTTGACCCATTGAGTCAGCAACTCGATGTCCGCAGGCCGCAACTTTCCACGCGGCGGCATTTCCAAGTCCCGATAGTTGATGGCATCAAGCAAGATGCTCTCGCCCACGTTCTTTCGAGAGATCACGAGACCGGAATCTCCGCCCTTCAGCAGGCCGTCCCGAGTTGTCAGCCGGAGGCCGCCTTTAATCTCGGCTTCGCCGCCGTGGCACTTGTAACAGTTGGCGGCCAAGATTGGCTTGATCTTCGAATCGAAGAACTTAATTTGCTCGGCAGATGGCTTTGCCGCCTTATCGACATTGTCTTGGGCCATTGCCAACGAAGTTGTTGCCAGAAGCAAAACAGCTGTGACATGGCTGACGCGGATTGATCGCATAATTCTTTCAGAGTCCTTAGCTTACGGAAAACCGACAGCGAAAACTTCGCCCTCTTATGATAGCGGAATGACGGCTTGATTCTAGGGTAGCTGACGCTGTGCAATCATGGATCGAGGAACCATGGTCTCGCCTCCGGCTACGGGCTAAACAAGCCCTGGGTGTCGATTTCAGACCCATCTTGCAGCGAATTCCGCATTTCATTAACTTTCGCCCCCTCTCCTCTCCATCACTTCTTGAAACAGTGCGTGCATCAGTTCTATTGGTGTGTTCACCCTTCTCTCACTTCGCGGATTCCGCGCTCGATCTGAGTGTGTGATCTGTGGAGGTTTCGCAATGAAACTACGGCCAGCCGGACTCCATTGGTTGCTGCTTGTTTGCCTTTCTGGATGCGCGTCGTTTCCAAGTTACAGCTTCCTTGGCGGTCAGAAGAATCCACCAAGCCACTCAAGCACTGCTAGCGAAATGCTGGCCGAGGCAAGTCGACTTGCCGCAAGAGCTGACATGGACGGCGCAAACCGTTTGGCCGAGCGTGCTCGTGCACTGCAATCAAGTGGCCGTGGTGGCGGGCAGTTGTCCTACACGAAGCCGCCGAGTTCTCGGACAAAGCCGCGAAGTAGTGTCAACCTCGCCTCGCGAAAGTCAACCCCGAAGAGTTCAACGGGAATTGGCGGTCGCAGCTTGCCCCGAGTCACTCAAACATCATTCACCACCAAAGGCGGCAATCCAAAGACGATTGCACTCTTGCAAAGAGAATTGAAGACGCTTCCACCAGCCGAACGCCAACAATTGATCGATGAATGGAAGGATTTGGAACCAGAAATGGTTGCCTTGTTCATCAAGAATCGTCGAGCGACTGGCAAATTGAAATCAAAACCAAGTCCACCCGGCAGTCGAAACAACATTGCCAAGAAGACCAAATCGGCTCAAGACGTTATCGGGCAAGGTGGGCAATTGACCGCTCCGCCTCCGAATCGTTCGAAAGGTTTGGGAACGGTCACGCCTTGGTCAACCGACGTCGCTTTCGGGCACAGCAATCCTGGTTCTGAAGAGAGAGTTGCGGGGGCTCGAACTGGCCAGTCGCAATTTGTTCAAACCGGCTTGGCTTCGACATCCTTGCCTGAAATCAACGCGAACGGACAACGGGGCATTCGTAGTGGCACCAATCCCGTACAGTTTGCGGGGGACATCCAATTGGATGTTGGAGTACCAGAGCCACTGCGTTCAATCAAAGAGCGTACCGCCAGCGTCGCGATCGCTCCGAGTGAAAGTAGCGCACCCGATTCCATTGCGAGCGACAGAAACGGGAATCCACTGATTGTCAAACCAGCGTCGATATCGGAAGCGATCGATTCCGACAGCGCAGGACCAAGTTTGAGTCCTGCTGTGGTGACTCAGCCAACACCGACAGCATCGAGCGATTTAGAACGAGCGTCGGTGGACAACGCATTGAATCCTAAGCCGAGAAACGGAATCGCTGCTTTGGAGCTTCCCGAGACCAACAACCTTGGTGTTCGTTTGGAAGATGCGGCAAACCCGGGCGACTTGCTTGAGAGACTCATTGCACAGGCCGAAGACGAAGTGGCTCAGTTGCAATTCAACAGCGCTGACACCGATACCTTGATCCGCAAACACGTCGACTTGCGGATGCTATATTTGATTTCCGGGCAACAAGAAAAGACGCTGCAGGCGATCCCTATTCCCGAGCCCGTTGATCAAGAATTCTGGCAGCAGATGTTTTGGGCTATGTCGAATTACTTCGACAAGCAACGGATGCCAGACAACTCGGAACGCGCCAGCCAAACGGTTGCTCAACTACGAACCGCAGTGGCCAAGCTTCAATCAAGAGCGAAGTTGAATCTTCGCAACGTCTCGTTCTGCCGCAAGATCACCAGTTTTGGGAACTTTGAAGCGTACGACCGTGATGAGTTTAGCCCTGGCGAACCCGTTCTGTTGTACGCCGAGGTCGGCAACTTCCGCAGCGTGCCAACATCGGATGGCCAATACCGAACGCTGTTGCGATCAACGATCCAAATCTATCGTGACAGCGGAAAGCGAGAATTGGTTGCCGAGATACCCTTTGCGGAAACCGAAGACGTTTGCAGCACTCAGCGGCAGGATTATTTCCACAGCTACGAGCTTTCGATTCCCAAGCGAAACATTTCATTGGGGCCGCATCTGCTGAAGCTCACGGTAGTCGATGTGATGAGCAACAAAGCATCGACACAAACGCTTCGCTTCGTCGGTCGATAACGCCACGCTCTTGTAAGCCGCGGTCGCGCTATGAGATTACCTCAATGGATTCTGAAGCGGTTGCCGTGTAAAGAATGCCAACCCATTCGCGATCGTGAGCCCTTGCAGATCAAGTGGCCGATCCAAGTCTTCTTGACCGAAGAAGGCGCGAACTTTCGTTGCCACCGTTGTGGACGAACGGGACTGATCGATCGCAGTGCGATTCCCAGAATGTAGGGAAGGCCCGATCCCAACGAGAAATGCTGTCACTGGCCTCGCCTACGGCTGCGGGTTAAACGACGGCGTTACTTGGGATCGGCGGGGAATGATGTCAAGACGCGCATCATCTCTTCAACGGTAGTCTCACCAGCCAAGACCTTCTCGCAGGCGTGATCTTCGAGGCGTTGCATTCCCTTGTTGACCGCCAATTCTTCAAGCTCGTCATGCGAAGCGCCGCCAAGAATCGCTCGACGCAATTCGCCATCGACACACATGATTTCGAAAACGCCAGTTCGGCCAGTGTAGCCGGTATTGAAGTTGGTTGGGGACGGGATACCGCGACGCAGCTGAACTTCTTGCGAGTCATCCAGGCCAAGGAATTCGCGAGCGGCGGCGTCTGCTGTATACATCTCGTTCGACTCAGGGCAAACACGACGCAGCAAACGTTGCGAGATCACGCAGATTAAGCTGTCGGCAATAAACATCGGCGGGATGCCGAATTCGCGGAACACATCGATCACCGATGACGTGTCGCTGGCATGCAACGTGCTGAGAACCGACACACCCGTCAACCCGGCTCGCAAGGCAATGTGCGCTGTTTCGGGGTCTCGAATTTCGCCGACCATCATGACGTCGGGGTCTTGCCGTAAGACGCCGCGCAGTGCCTCGACAAAGGTAAAGTCGATCTTCGAGTCGACCTGAATCTGATTGATTCCGTTCAATCGACGTTCCACCGGATCCTCGATGGTGACGAGACTTCGAGACGGATTGTTCAAAGCTTCCAGGCAAGTATACATGGTCGTGCTCTTGCCCGATCCGACTGGACCAGCGCTCAGAATCACGCCGTAAGGAGTTCGCAGCTGACTCTCGACCTTTTGAATCTGATTATCGTCCATGCCCAATTCAGACATGCTCTGATATTGCTCTTCGTCGGGCATCAACCTCAAGACCAGTCGCTCGCCGTGAATTGTTGGGCCGCTGCCAACACGAATGTCGCGTTTGTGACGAAGCACTGCGTTCGATATGTGCCCATCTTGCGCCATCCGCCGCTCGGTGATGTCCATGTTGGCCATCAACTTCACACGTGAGATGACTTGCGATTGAATATCTGGCTGCAACTGCATGACATCATGCAGCAATCCGTCGACCCGCAAACGAACTCGCAAGCCGTCGGCATTGGGGTCTAGGTGGATGTCGGTGGCGCGGAGCTGAAAGGATCGCTCGAGCAATAAATCGACGAGGGGCCCGGGGCCGACGACCTCGACCAGCTCCTTCAACTCTTCTTGCAACGCCTTCTGACGAGCGTCTGTTGGGATGGCGTTTCCGCTCTTGAGGTCGGCCACGACTTTCTCGGCTTCAGTTTCCGCTTCGCTGTTGAGCGTGCTGGGGTCGGTCATCGAACTCTTCTCCAACGGTTCGAAATGCGAATTTGCGGAGCAACCACGCGTTACAACACGCCGTAAGCTCCGATTCCAATACAGGCGACGATGAGCAAAACGCCGATCGCTCGCCACAAGCCATCTTCTTTGGTTGCAGAAATCAAACCCGCGACGAATCCGAAGCCAGCACAACCATATTGAATGGGACTTGTGACAAGGGTGTCAAATCGTCCCGTTTTTGCCATGACGACCGCAATAACCGCGACCGCTGCAGCCAAGCACCCCAAGACTGTCAACATCGACGAGCCAGGGACTTTCGGCGGCACAATACCAAGGCTATCTTCGGCCTCTTCACGCGAAGTGGTGATGGACCAAATACTGGTCAAGCCTGCCAATGCAAGCACTTCACGAACAGTTTCGTGGGTGTTGATGACAGCGAATCTGGATCGATCGCTGCTCGCATAGTTCTTCCAGAGCCGGATGATCAAGGCGACCATCGCGCTTCCCATATAGGTCAATTCGCTGAGATCGACGACCAACGGAAGCGACGAGTCACTTTCGTCAAGCTTTGCCAAGACGTCTGTACCAACACGCTCGATCTCGCTCCATTGAGCATCGTTCAAAGCTGGTAACAACGAGACTACCGAGTAGCCTTGCGCGGGACTGAAGCGATAGGGACCTTCGCTCACGACCATCATTCTCCAAAGTTGCAGACTCTCTGTGCGGTCAAGAAGGGGCCCACACCCATTCTCACATCGAGCACTGATGTCTTCTGTAATCTACTGGAATCGTCAAACTAGAGACAGAGGGAAACTTCGAATTCCGCAAACTTTTCGATTGAGTGATGAAGGTGGCTGGGGTTGAGTCTTCGAGCCCCCGGCAAGACTACAACTGGGGCTCAAAGCCTCGACCCCAGCCACTCCACATAATACGACATCTGATGGCACGCTCTTTCCCATATCTCGCCTGTTTCCGTAGCCTTGTCGCGATTGCTACAATGTTCCCTGCTATTTCGGGCCGGACGCCGCGCCGACGGCCGCTAGTTAAACAAAACGGTTACGCCAAGAATCTCCAAAATGTCCCCAATCGAAGAATACCAACTACAATTGACGCGCCGGCAGCTTCTTTCGCAAACACGAGGATGTCTCGGGGCAGCAGCGTTAGCGACTCTGTTGGCAAGCGACGCAGCAGCAGCGCCGGATAGCGGACGCGTTCCAACTGGTGGTTTGCCTGGATTGCCTCATTTTCCCGCGAAAGCAAAGCGGGTGATCTATCTTTTCATGGCTGGTGGCCCCAGCCACATCGATCTGTTCGACTACAAACCCGTGCTTAGGAAACTTCACGGACAGGAGCTTCCGGATTCCGTCCGGCGAGGTCAGCGGCTGACCGGCATGACGAGCGGTCAGAAGTCGTTTCCCTGCGTCGCCCCCATGTTCAAGTTCGAGCGATTCGGAGAACGCGGGACTTGGGTCAACGGCGAAATCTTGCCTCACACTGCATCCATCGCGGACGACATTGCCATCATCCGCACGATGAATACTGAGGCGATCAATCACGACCCGGCGATTACGTACATCAACACGGGAACGCAACAACTCGGCCGACCTAGCTTTGGCTCTTGGATCAGCTACGGTCTGGGAAGTCCCAACCGGAACTTGCCCGCCTATGTGACGATGATTTCGGTGGGGGCGATGCCCGGTCAAGCACTGTATTCGCGGCTGTGGGGAAGTGGATTCTTGCCCTCTCGGCATCAAGGCGTCCAATTCCGAAGCGGCGGCGATCCGGTGCTGTACTTGTCGAACCCGCCCGGAGTGGATAAGGCGCTGCGCCGCAAGATGCTCGACGGACTCGCCGAATTGAATGCTGAGAATTACGAGCTATCTGGCGACCCGGAAGTGCAAACTCGGATCGCTCAGTACGAGATGGCTTACCGAATGCAAACTTCGGTCCCTGATCTGATGAATCTATCCGATGAGCCAAAATCAACGTTCGAGCTTTATGGCGAGGATTCCTCGAAGCCGGGCACGTTTGCGGCGAATTGCATCTTGGCTCGACGATTGGCCGAACGCGATGTGCCGTTTGTGCAACTCTTCCATCGAGGCTGGGATCAGCACGGGGGCCTTCCCAACAACATTCGCAAAAACTGCAAGAGTACCGATCAACCAGCGGCGGGTTTGGTCAAGGACCTGAAACAACGCGGCATGCTGGAAGATACCGTCGTCATCGTTGGCGGCGAGTTTGGAAGGACGATCTACAGCCAAGGTAAGCTGACCAAAGATAACCACGGTCGAGATCACCACGGCCGTTGCTTTTCCACTTGGGTTGCCGGTGGTGGCTTTAAGCCGGGCATCGACTACGGCGAGACCGACGATCACTGCTACAACATCGTCAAGGATCCTGTGCACATCAACGATCTGAATGCCACCGTTTTGAAGTGCTTGGGCATCGACCACCATCGCTTCACTGTTAAACACCAAGGTCTCGACTGGCGACTGACGGGCGTCGAAGGCGCTGATGTCATCGACGAGCTGCTGGCGTAAACCTCTGCGGATTTCGTTTAACGCCAAGCCGGCAGGCGCCGGCGCTAACGAGTGTCGCGTTAGAGCGTGCCGGCGTCTGCCGGCTTGGCGTTAAACAAATGTGCTGTCGACACACTCAAGACGTCGGCGACGCATCCAAATCCACATGCGGGGCGTGAGGATAATCCACAGGCGTGTAGCTAATGCCGAGTTCAGGCGTCGCTATCAATTTGTTGCCTTCATGGATCGACGTCAGCGCCGCATCCAAGATTCCACCCGACAGCAAGGTACGCTCAACGGGATAAGTGGGCCGCCGGGTGTGAATCATTCGTTCGCAAGCCTTCAGCAAGTAGGCAAAGTGCGGGACGGCCGGTTTTAAGCGTTCCTCGAAATAAGTTGCCTTCGCCTCAGAGTCCCCTTTCAGTTTGACTGCGGTTGAGATGCCATGAAGGAACTGAGAGAACATCACAACGGCTCCTTGGAAGCCATCGTTGTATCGAAAGAGGAATAGCGAGGCTTTATTGTCCGAAAACGGGTTCGTCCCGCTTGCCCCCGGCGTCACTTTGATGGCCGCCTGCAATGTTTTCTTGTCGACGATTCCGTCTTCAACGGCTTTCCACGCAGATTCACCCTGTAAACACTGCACAGATTTGACACCGGATTCCGCCCCCTTTCTTCTTTCGACAATACATTGGTAGCAGTCAAGCGTGTGAAAGCCGTAGATGTCCAAGCCTGAATAACCAACGCCAACTGCCGTTTCGATTTCGCATCTCATAGGGAGTTTTAAGTCGGGCTTTCGGAATGTCGTTGGCAAGGACGAGCTAGCCATAAAGGGTATCTTGAGCTGCTTAGCTCGGTCATACATCCATTTGGCGTCTTTCCATTGTGGTCCGAGATGCTTGTCATTGAAGACTGGCACGACGTGGTCAAACTTTTCGAAAGTGTCTGTGATTTCCTTAAAGAAGCGGCGGCGCGGGTACAGATGTTGGCCCTTCTCGTTGTAAGGATACTTGCCGTGCTCGCCAACACTGATCACGCCATCCACTGGAATGCCATTACCGCCCACCGTGATTGTTTCCTCGATTGTGTCGAAGATGGGAAAGCCATGCTCTTTTGACAGCTTGCGGGCGAGGTCCTTAGGGCCGAATTGATCGACGTACATCGACACGACTTTCAATGCTGGTCCTTTCCCTCCGTCCTGTTTCCAACCTTCCAAGATTTTGCCCACGATGACATCGGCATGCAGAAGCTTCTCGTATCGAGTCACGATGGCCGCGACGCGTTTCGGTTGAACTGATGCAGCTACAGCATTTGATGAGACCGCGCTTGCAGCAAAGGCGGCCGTTGCTCCAGCAAGCCATTCACGACGAGTCAATTGAGTGTTGGGCTGACTGACCATGTTGATCACTTTTCTATTTGTTGTGAGCAGGAGTGGATTGCCTTTTCGACACACTCGACAAACAATGGCTGACGGAGTGCGACGAGAGTAGCCACGCTCGCCAGAGCGTGGAGAATTGTTAGCTGTTTCCCACCGTCTGGCGACGGTGGCTACATTTTTCAGTTGCGGCTTCTAGTCCGTCGTACGTGAATAATCCGGGTTACGACTTTTCGTCATTCCATCGGCAAGGAACACGAGAATCATATGTCACTGCAACGATCCTCCAAGACACACAGAATCTGCATCGGATTGGTGTTCGCTTTTGTCTTTATTGGTGTCTTGGCCCCAACAATCAACGCTCAAAAGAAACGCAAACCGAAAGTTCAAGACGCCAAGAATCGCACCACAGGTAAACGCGACCCAGTCCGTGATCCTGAATTCGCGAAGTATGGAATCTACCAACGAACGGCACCGCGACCAAAGCAAGCGTCGCCGGTTGTGACTCAGCTACCATTAGAATTGAAGGCAGGAGACCGCATTGCATTCATAGGCAACACGTTACTCGACCGGGCCCAAGACTTTGGATACTTCGAGTCATTGTTACATCAGAAGTTTCCACAGCACAAGTTGATTATACGCACGTTGGCTTGGTCGGCAGATGCCATCGATGTGCAGCCAAGGCCCGCAAACTTCGCGGATGTCGAGCAACATCTGACTCACGAAAAGGCCGATGTGATCTTTGCTGCATTTGGTTTTAACGAATCATTCGCGGGCAAAGATGGTCTGGAGCCATTTCGAGAAAAGCTGACGGCATATATCGAGAACCTCAAATCCAAAGCGTACAACGGCAAGAACGCACCGAAAGTAGTGTTAATTTCGCCAACGGCCAATGAAAACGTCGACGGCGTTCCAGCTGCTGACATGAACAACGAGAATCTGGCGGCTTACACAGAAGTGATGAAGCAAGTCGCGGCGAAACAGAAGATTGCTTTCGTCGATGTTTTTCACCCGATGTTGAAGGCGATGGCTGAGAACCAATCCGATCTGACCTTTAATGGTGTCCACTTGGTGGAACGTGGCTACGAGGTCTTCGCCAGGGAAGTCTTTCACGAATTATTTGGGCACAGCGCCCGGCCATTTAATCACAGCGTCCGTGCATCGGTCGTCGAGAAAAACAAGCAGTACTTCCGCCGCTACCGGCCTGTGAACACGTTTTACTACACAGGTTCGCGAAACAAGAGTTACGGCTATCTCGACTTTCTCCCCGCAATGAAGAACTTCGAGATCATGGTTTCCAACCGCGATCAACGAATCTGGAAAGCGGCCGAAAATCGCGAGATACTCGAGCCAACCATTGACGACTCGAACGTGCCACCTCTTCCGCAGACGAAACAAAGTCGTGGCACCAACCGCTGGATCTCTGCGAAAGACGAATTGAAAGAATTCAAGATCGATCCACGCTTCGAAGTCAATTTATTCGCGGGCGAGGAGCAGTTCGAGGACATCGGAGCCCCGATCCAAATGAGGTGGGATTCTCAAGGCCGCCTATGGGTCAGTTGCTCGACAACCTATCCTCACGTCTATCCCGGCAACGAACCCAACGACAAGATCGTGATCCTAGAAGACACCGACCACGACGGTCGCGCCGACAAGTCGACCGTGTTCGCGGACGACTTGCATATCCCCTTGTCGTTCGAGTTTGGTGATGGCGGCCTGTATGTTTCCGAAGAACCCGATCTGACTTTCATAAAAGACACCGACGGTGATGGCAAAGCCGACTTTCGACGCAAGATACTGACCGGCTTTGGCTGCGAGGACTCGCACCACGCCTTGCATGATTTCGTCTGGAGCCCCGATGGCGATCTGATCTTTCGCGACTCGATCTTCTTGCATTCGCAGATCGAGACACCTTACGGTCCCGTGCGTCAGCAAAACAGCGGTTGGTATCGCTTGGAGCCGAAAGCCCATCGACTCACGAGTTTTGGAACTTATCACAGCACGAATCCGTGGGGCGTAACATTCGATGATTGGGGGCAACACGTTGCCAGCCATCCGATTTACGCATCCGCTTTTCATTCGCTCGATCCACCGTACCCGCAGCAACATCCTCGGCCAAACGGCTTGCGAGCGTACTCAGGCACGTGCGGACAAGAGTTTGTCGACTTCGCAACTTTCCCTGATGAGCTACGTGGGCACTTCATCAAAGTGCGTTACAAGCCAACCAACCGCGTTGAAATCCATCGCTGGAAAGAAGGCTCGTTTGGATACGACGAAGAATACGTCAGCGATTTGATTTTCTCATCGAACCTAAGCTTCATTCCTGTCGACGTCCGTTTCGGACCGCGCGGTGCCATGTATGTTTGTGATTGGTACAACCCGATCAAAGGACACGCTCAATATTCATTGCGTGACGATCGTCGCGACCGTCACTCGGGCCGCATTTGGCGAATAACGGCCAAAGGCAAATCGCTTCAAGAACCGCCGAAAATCGCTGGCGCGTCGACTTCCCAGTTGCTCGACATCTTGAAACGCCCCGAGTACCGCTATCGATATTGGGCGAAAAGGGAGCTACGCGAGAAGCCCGCGGCCGAGGTGAAGGCCACACTGGACAGTTGGGTAAATTCGCTTGATCCCAACGATGCTCGCTTTCGACATCATCAGCTCGAGGCCGTTTGGATGTACCGCAATGTCAAAGCGGTCAACGCCGATTTGCTTCGAGAGTTGTTGGTATGCGAGGAACATCGAGCCCGCGCTGCGGCGACGCAACAGCTTCGCTACTGGCACCGTCACATGCCCGATGCGATCGAGCTTCTTCGCAAATCAGCGAATGACTCGAACGCTATCGTCCGCATGCAAGCCGCGATCGCGGGAAGTTACATCGGAACGCGAGATGCCTTGGATGCCGTGTTAGAAATTGCGAACTACCCCCGAGGCGGCCACTTGGCCTACGCGTTTGCATGTTCACTTGGCTCACACACATTGCGTCGACATTGGGAAGGCAATGAATCCTACTTGCGAATCCCAAGGTTGTTGAAAGATGCCAAGAACCGCAACGGCTTGGTCGAGCCATCACCATCGGCGAAGGAATCTGAGTTCGATCGCCAAAAGGATCTCAAGATCGTCAACGTTTCTTGCCAATTGGAACGGATGAGATACACAGTGACGCAATTCGCCGTGAAGACGGGGCAGCCGGTGAAAGTTGTTTTCTCAAATCCAGACGCCACCGACCACAACTTGGTGATTGTGAAACCTGATGCGTTAGAGAAAGTCGGCTTAGCCGCAAATGCAATGGCGCGAGATCCTCGAAATGCCAACTCAGACTTCGTTCCATCGTCGAAACGCAATCTGATTCTGAACGCTTCGCCAATGATCGGGCCAACTCGTAAGGCTCGAGTTCACGTGATGCGATTTGTCGCGCCGACGGAACCCGGCATTTATCCTTACGTTTGCACATTCCCTGGCCACTGGGTTGTGATGATTGGTGACATGGTCGTGGTTGACAATTTGAAGGATGTCGACGAAATCCTGGCCGCTCGCGCGAAGCCGACTTTCGTCAAGAATTGGAAGCTCGACGATTTTGAGACGGTCGACATTAAACCCAACGAAACGGCAATCATGCGAGGCATGAAGGTCTTTATCGATGCTAAATGCAATCAATGCCACGCCGTCAACGGCCACGGCGCAAAGATCGGTCCCGACCTGACGCAAGTCGCCAAGAAATACAAAGGCCGGAAACTGTTGCAGCAAATCCTCGAGCCGTCGTCAGAGATCAACGAGAAGTATCGAGCCGTACAGATTTTCGACCGGAACGGAAAAGTCACCGTTGGCACACTCTTGAAAGAGGACAAGAAGTCCGTGCACCTCATCCCGAACTTGCTCATTCCCACGGCCATCACCGTCATTCCAAAGAAAAGCATCGACGAACGTCTAACATCCAAGATTTCGTCAATGCCAAAGGGAATGGCCGACGCACTGACGAAGCAGCAGATTCTGGACTTGGTCACATACCTGGAAGCCGGCGGCTACAAAATACCGCATGGATTAAAGCACGGGCATTGAGTCCCGCTGCTATTCATGCCTCAGTGCTTCGATGGGGTCCATCTTCGAGGCTCGCATGGCGGGATAGATTCCAAAAATGACGCCCACAGCAACAGAAATTGAGAAAGCCGCAACAACCGACCAGGGCGCGATGATGGGCGTCATATCTTGAACTGTCGCCGGTAAGGCCTCCCACATATCCGTAAGGAAACTCTTAAAGAACCACTGAACGCCCTCGGTGAAAAGGCCGCAGGCGAAACCTCCGATCACACCCAGAACGCCGCCAACGCTGGTCAGTACGATGGTCTCGGCCAAGAATTGCGCGACAATGTCGCGCTGTTTGGCTCCCATCGCACGGCGGATTCCGATTTCTCTGGTGCGTTCGGTGACGGTCGCCAGCATGATATTCATGATGCCAACACCACCGACCAACAGTGAGATGCCTGCTATCAACACCAACAGGACATTAAACATCGTCCGCAAGACCTCGGCTTGCTTCAACAACTCCTTCGGAATCGTGATCGAGTAGTCTCGTTCTTTGTGAAACTTCTCAAGCAGCGTCTCGATGATCTCAGCAGTTTCCTCGACCTGATTGATGTTTTCGACGGTCACCGTAATCTGGTTGAGTTCGACAAGCTCGCCCTCGCGAGAACCCGAGCCGATGATGATCACCTCATCGCCGATCCGTGAGCGGAACGTCGTCAGCGGCATGTAGATGTCCATGTTGTAATCACGACCAGCAAAGCTACTGCCGATCGCCGCCGATGGGTCGCGTTCTTGAGTGACACCGATGACCGTATAAAACTCGTGGTCAATTTCGGTCATGATCTTGCGACCGATCGGGGCTTCGAACGGAAACAAAAACTGCGCCGTCTCCACTCCGATGATGACGGCATTGTCCCGCTCGGATAAGTCGCGATCCGTCATGAGTCGCCCGCGGTCAACGTTTAGGTTGTTGATCTCAAAGTATTCCGGCGTGCAGCCGATCAATTGAACCTGCGTCTTGCGATCACGAAAACGGACTTCTCGCGAGATCTCTCGCATCGGCACGGCGCGTTCAACCGTTGGAATGGTGGTCACGATGCGTGCGTAGTCGTCTCGCTTTAGACCGTACTCGAAGATAAAACTTCCGGCTCGACCAACGTCGGCGGGCTTCACGCTCTTGATAATGATATTCCGAGCACCGAGTTCGTTGATCTGCTGCTGAATCTGGTAGCTAACACCTTCGCCCCAGGCAACAAGCCAAATGACGGCCATGACGCCAATCAGAATTCCCAACGTTGCAAGCGATGAACGTAGGAAATGCAGCATCAGGGACTTGAGTCCCATTCTCAATGTGCGTAGAAAAGGAAACAGCACGCGGTGGTCTCGATCAAGTTTTCTGGTCAGTTCGAGATCACGTTAACGACGCTTAAGCAAGGCGGCAAGCCTTCCATGCTAATGAGCATCGAAGGTGAGACTGCTAGGAGGTCAATCATTAACAACGACGAGCACTTTGACAGAAGCCCGTGGAGATGGCAAAGAATGTCGAAACTCTCTGCGTTCTCTCCGACCTTCTGTTTTAGTTCAACCAAATGACCCGCTCTTATCGAATCCTGTGTGGGATGCCTTCGGTATAATACTCGCGTAAGCTGACAACATACGCTGAAGCAATGTCGTAATTGCCCGCCAATGCAAAGCTCAATCGACGGCCCATTTTCTATGCTGGACTTCTCTAGCTTGATACAATGATCTGTTTTTCTGAAATCAAGTCTCGACGACATTCTCTGTTCGCTGGATCAAATTCATTCCGCGCTGACTTTGCAAACAAGCAATAAAACAACCTCATGCAAACCCACTTTAATTCCGAGTACCCCTCTGTTGAACATTTGCGAGCAAAAGCAAAATCTCGCATGCCAGGCTTCGCTTACGATTACCTCGCCGCCGGTTGTTTTACCGAAGTTAACTTGGCGCGTAACAACAGCGACATTCGCAAAGTCCAACTAAAGCCTTGGTATCTGCGAGATTTCGACGGTGCAGACCAAACCACCGAACTGTTTGGCGAAACATACGATGCGCCCTTCGGAGTTGCGCCGGTTGGGTTGCAGGGGCTGATGTGGCCCAAGGCATGCGAGTTTCTGGCACAGGCTGCGGTCGATCACAACATCCCTTTTACGTTGTCCACAGTCAGCACGGCAAGCATTGAAGACATCGGAGAAATTACCGATGGCAAGTTTTGGTTTCAGCTCTATCATCCAACAGAAGTAGAGCTACGCGATAAGCTGTTGGAAAGGGCCTGGGACGCCGGTTGCCGCACGTTGGTGGTTTTGGCGGATACACCAACATTCGCCTATCGTCCAAAGGAAATCAGAAACGGGCTATCCATTCCGCCAAGAATGACACCGCGCAACATTGTGCAGATGCTGATGAGTCCAACATGGGCCATGGGGCAACTTGTTGCTGGCAAGCCAGAATTCAAGACGATGAAACCCTACATTCCCAAAGGCTTAAACATGAAGCATCTCGGTTTATTCATGAACAAGACTTTTTCGGGAAGACTCACCGAAGCGAAGATCGCACCGATACGCGAGAAATGGCAGGGAAATCTGGTTGTCAAGGGAATCGTTAATCCAGAAGACGCCGAGATCGCCGTCAAACATGGTTTGGATGGCTTGATCGTTTCTAACCACGGCGGCCGCCAGCTTGATCGAGGTCAGTCGACGATTGTTCCAATGCATAAACTTGTCCCGGAATTCGGTAACAAGCTCAAGGTAATGATTGATGGCGGCATGTATTCAGGAGCAGATATTGCCGCGTGTTTAGCGTGCGGCGCGGACTTTGCGTTTATGGGACGCACTCCGATGTTTGGCGTGTGTGCTCTCGGTCGGTATGGGGGACATCACACGATAGAAATGTTGAAGAAGCAACTTCAACAAGTCATGGAGCAAGTTGGTTGTGCCAACGTACCTGACTTCCCAGCGCATCTTATCCCAAACAGTGTTCCGGTTTAGTCATTCAGTGAACATCCACAGGACAACGCGTCCAAAATCTCGCCAGCCACATTGCGACGCGCGACGTAGCCCATTGTTTGCGGCCCTCTTGTTTGTGAGAGGGAAAATGAACAGGAGCCCGCGGAGATCGCAGAGAATCTGGAAACTCTCCGAGTTCTCTGCGACCTTCTGTTTTAATTCAACCGAATTTTGTTCGGCTAACGGTTATGGTGAAGTCGTGTGTGTCACAATTCACCCATTTCCAGAGGATGCTCGAATATGCGCATTTGTACTTGGCATATTACCTTGCTTTTGTTGTTGTCATTACTTGCGAATGCAAGGGCTGAAGATCGTGCAGTCGATCTAACCGCAGTTTTCGACGATCTAATCGCTGGTAACAAACTCACTGGAACTGATTATCGTTTGTGGGAAGCAGATTTCCGCGGATCACTTTTCAAAGTGACCAGTGCGATTGAGACCAAGTCAGATTTAAATGGCTATTCAAAGTTGGTTAAGACTGTAAAGCGCGCAAGAGCAAAAGACGATCAGCTCGGGCGTCAATACCGCCGGTCGGCCGAGCAACAGTTCGGGCGTCTCGATGGTCGACTGGTAATCGCGGATGGCGGTGTGTTTATCCGCTCTTGCGAGAATAGCGTCGTGGTCGTTCGCGGTGCCGCCTACATTGTGTCCTGCGCTAACAGCATCGTGATTTGTAGCCACTTTTGCACTGTGAGCCACGATGGCCATCGCAATGAAGACCCCGCCCGAGGAAGTATTTTGCTTTCGGGAGGTGGTGTCGATGTTTCGCATGCTTACGGATCGTTGATTCACACGCAAGCGCCGGGACACATCTCCTTCATCAACAATAGTGTCGTCCTAGATTCAGCGAAGCTTTCAATTGGATTCGCAAAAAAGAAGCGAGTCTTGAATGGCTTGATTGCGCCTGCTAAGCGGCAACCACGCATTGGGCTTCCGATGAACTATAAGGTGCTCAAGGTACAAGATGAGGGGAGAAAGTTAAGCGCAACGCTTTCACTTGATGGGAAACGCGAAAAGCTCGATGTGGGCCAGTCGCTGAGACGCAATGAAGCTTGGCGTTTGATTTTCATCTCGCGACGCTTCCTCTTGTTTCGCGAAAACGAGCGTGAACTGATTGGTGTTTGGCTTTGAGTTTTGCCCCTTCGTGGAAGCTTCACTTGGCCGGGTTGGGGTGTATGATGTTGAGTTCAAAAGGGGCACTGGTCATGAATTGCCATCATATGCTTTTGATTGTTGCGGTTTCGTGCATACATTTGCTGCACAAGCAATCGCCGAACAGCCAATCAAGAAATCCTTGCGGAGTGCGTCCCGACTGCTACTTACCGCCAAGGAGCAGCGGTCTCAATCCGTTCCCAAAGTCATGTCTGATGTTAAAGAGATCTTTAAGTCGATACCCGATGGTACCGACTTCGACGGCTTTACGGAGCGAATCGGGCTCCATCAGATGAAGCCCGTTTCTAGTGATCGCAGATATCGAATTATAAATGGTATAGGTTTCGTCGATTCTGAAAAAACAGACTCAGTCAAAAGCTCCATCGTATTTGCCAGCGGCGTCTACCGAGTGAAGCTGCTGAAGGATTCGATCTTGATTGTTCACGGCGCTGTTGAGATTGGCCTATCGTCTGGCTCGATCGTGATTGCGAGTCACGTCATCAATTGTAATGCAGATGGAATCGGTAGTGGCCTGCCTTCAGCCTTCCTGACTGGCGGCCTGTGCTCCGTACTTGAAACACGTGGAACGGTCATTCATTCTGTCGAGCCGCCGCAATTGTCAGGTCGCTCTTCGAAACTCGTGAATTGCCAGCCCGCACGTCGATCGAATCGCTTGAAAGTCCATGCCATCAAAGCGCCAGATTTTCAGTTCCCCCCAATGCCAAAACTTCCTGGCAAAAGCAAGCTCAATGTTGGGTCACTCTTGACGAGCACTGGGCGACATTTAGGTATTACGATTGAAGTTGATGGTTCGAAACACGTGATTCGGAAAGACGAAATCATCGCTCCTAACGTTTCGAAAGCACTTTCCGGATTCAAACTATTCTACATGAGTGAGCACGCCGCACTGCTTTCAGCCGGAAGCAACATTTACATGCTAACCAAGTCGCGAGTCGTAGCTCCCGCTAATGCAAAAACAAACCCGCTTCTACGGTGATATTTCTACTTATCTAGCTACAGATACTGCGACTTTCTTTTGAGGGGAAACAGAATCACACGTATATCGTCCGAGAATCGGCCACATCGAAGTCTCGAGCAAAGAATCAAATTAACACTGCCCAGCTGACACATTCACCCCAACGCCAATCAGAATTCCCAACGTTGCCAGCAATGAACGCAGGAAATGCAGCATCAGGGACTTGAGTCCCATTCTCAATGTGCGTAGAAAAGGAAACAGCACGCGGTGGTCTCCGTCGAGTAATCTGGTCAGTTCGAGATCACGCCAACGACGCTGAAGCAAGGCGGCAAGGCTTCGGTGCTGATGAGCATCGAATGTCCGACTGGTAGGAGGTCGATCATTAACAACGACGAGCACTTTGAGCGGCTGCGAACTTGGCTGAAACTGGAATCGGAAGCCGAAGCAAAGCAGATTGCGGAACGACGGCGAAGCAGAACGAAACGTGACGCGGAAAAGTCCGGAGAAACCCTGCTCGATCTCGTGGTCACCGATCATGAACCCGGGCTGGGCGGACGCACGCTGCTGACGCTTGTTAAACGTAATCGGTCGCTACGACTTCCTTGGAATCGCTTGCGAGTTGGCTCACCCGTTATCCTTTCACCGGACGGTGACGATGCCGGGGAATCTCGACACGGAGTGGTCAGCGCACGCCGCGCGGATTCGATCCAGGTCTCGTTAGAAGAGTGGCTCGACGGCGAACGCTTTCGACTCGATCTATCCCCCGACGAGATTACTCGCAAGCGTCAACTAGCGGCCCTTGGTCTGGCCGAGCAAGCCCGGGGTCGCAGTGGTCAGTTGCGAGACGTTCTCTTGGGCGAGCGAGAGCCCGGTTTTGCGGAGCCAAGAGATTGCCAATTCAACACAAGCTCAAACTCATCCCAACAAGCGGCGATTCGATTCGCGCTGTCTGCAAACGATGTCGCCATCATTCATGGGCCACCTGGCACGGGCAAAACAACCACGGTTGTCGAGCTAATTGTTCAGGCCGTTGAGCGGGGCGAGAAAGTTCTCGCCTGCGCGCCGAGCAACACGGCCGTCGACAACTTGTTGGAAAAGCTGATTTCGCTGCGACAAAAAACGGTTCGCATCGGACATCCAGCTCGCGTCGATCAACGATTGCGAGACTTCACGCTTGACGTTCAAGCATCCGAACACGAAGTCATGGAAATCGTTCGTGATATGCTCCGCGAAGCCGAACAATTGTTTCGCCAAGCAGGCCGATTTACTCGAGCAAAACCAGCACCGGGAGCGAAGCAAGAAATGCGGCGTGAAGCCAGGCGACTCAAGGCCGATGCGCGACGGTTGGAACAACAGGCGGTCGAATCTGTGTTGGATCGCGCCAACGTTGTTTGTGCGACCACCACCTTTAATGAAGAGTTGCTTGGAGATCGAAGATTCGATTTGGCGGTCATCGATGAAGCTTGTCAGTCGACCGAACCGGGCTGCTGGATTCCACTGCTTCGAGCCGACCGTTTGGTGTTGGCCGGAGACCATTGCCAATTGCCGCCGACGGTTTTGTCATCGAAGGCTGCCCGCGAAGGGTTCTCGACAAGTCTATTGGAACGACTAACGCATCACTACGGAGAACAGGTTACACGCCAGCTTGATGTTCAATACCGCATGCATGAGTTCATCATGCAGTTTTCATCACAAGAGTTTTACAACGGATCGTTGAAAGCGGACGAGTCCGTTGAGCTGCATGTGCTGAGCGACTGGCCGACAGTTGATTCCTCGCCATTGACTGATGAGCCCGTCACATTCGTGGACACAGCCGGAGCGGACTGGTCTGAAGAAATCGAGCCTGATGGCGAGAGCAAACGGAACCCGGACGAAGGACAGTTCGTACTACAAAAAGTGCAACAGCTTCAAGAGGCCGGCCTCAGCCCAAAAAACATCGCTGTCATCACGCCGTACGCAGCACAAGTTCGTTGGTTAAGAGAATCATGCGATAGCGACTTACTGGAAATCGACACGGTCGACGGCTTCCAAGGTCGAGAAAAGGAAGCGGTCATCATCTCTTGTGTGCGTTCGAATCCTGATGGTAAGATCGGCTTTCTTGCCGACACTCGCCGAATGAACGTCGCCCTGACAAGAGCCCGTCGCAAACTGATCGTCGTCGGCGACAGCGCGACATTGGGCGGCCACGAGTTCTACGAAAAGCTGCTGGCCTACTTCGAATCCATCGGTGCGTATTCAACTGTCTGGAGCGAACAGTAGCGACTCGACGTGATCATATGGGGACGATCAATTGATGCTTTGATCCACATCCAAGTCAAAGAGGCCAATCATGAGCATGAACAATGACGGAAGTGTCGTCGTCAATTGCCCAATCGAAGATGTGTTTCGTTTGACGATCAATCACGTTGCTGAATGGAGTAACGTGGTTGTCGAAGATAAATTGATCAATGACGTCAACAATGGTGATGTAGGAACAACCTTTCTTTCAGTGACCGAGGACAATGGTCGCCGTATGGAATTTCAAGGTGAGGTCATCGAACATGACCCACCTCATTCGAGTGCGATCTATATGAAAGGAGACATGTTCAACATCGACTGCCAATATCAATTCGAAGAAGTTGATGGAGGCACGCGGGTTAGTCAGCAATCGAGCGTGACACCGAATGGATTGATTACGAAGCTCATGTTTGCAATCATGGGACCGTTCATCGCGCGGCGCGGTTGCGATGCGCTCGAACGAGAGTTTGCAAGCCTTAAGGAGTTTTGCGAGACACACCCCAGTCTTCAGTAGCCGCGCGGTGTGTTGGTTGATACACAGGATTGGACGACCGTGATCGTACAAACATCATGTCAAATTGACGCCACACCTGAAGTTATCTGGCCGCTGCTTTGCAACTCAAGAATGGAAGAAACCAAATCGTGCTTGTTCGGTCTCGGTGTTCCGCAGCCAGAGCAATGTCGACTTCCTGAAGGGCCGGGTGGCGTTGGCAGTACGCGTCAGTGCATTTCCGACAAAGGCATGATCGAACAGCTCATCTTAGTCTGGGACGAGCCTTTGCGGTTGTCGTTCAAGATGGAACGCACGGACATCTATTTTCGCAAGTGTGTGGAAGAGATCGTCGAGAACTTCGAGCTTGTTGCGATTGACGAGAAGACCACAAAGATCACTCGAACGACGAACGTCAAATTGAAAGGCTTTCTTGTTTCTGTGAAGAGCCTTTTCTTGTTTGTCGGCCTTAAGAAAGTACACCGCTTCGTCTTCAAAAACTGGCGCCAACTGGCCGCCGAAGGATGAAGCGTCTCGTTTAACCTGGATTATTCATCCATCAACACCGAGAATTCGTCGGGCCAATCTTCCGAACCCCACGAATTCAGGGCGACCACGAATTTGTGAAAGCTGGCGTTTGCCATATGTTGTTATGAACGTGACACAACTGAAATGCCCGTCATGTTCATGAATAATCCGGGGTTAACGAAGTTCATTCTGACAGCTAAACGCAACAAAAAGCCCCAGTAAAGCATACTTCACTGGGGGCTCGAAGTTTCAAGTCGAACAGAGATTACTCTGCCGCGATTGCGAACAAGGTCGACTTGTTCGAAACGAACAGCGTGTTATTGGCCACGATTGGCGTGCTGTAGACAGCGTTGTTCATATTGAGCTCGGCAATCATCTTTTGCTCTTTCGAGAGAGCGAAGATCGCCACGTCGCCGTCTTCGTCGCCGATGTACACTTTGCCGTCAACGATCAATGGCGAGCCCCAAGCTGCGGCGAACATGTCGTACTTCCAGTGCGGTTTGCCAGTCTTGGCATCCAAGCAGTGGAACAGACCACTGAAGTCGGCGATGAACAAGATGTCGTCCTTGATGGCCACGGTACCGCAGGAGCGGTGCATGGTTTCCTCGAAGTCGATCTTGCCGTTGCCATCGCTGTCGAACTTACTGTAGTGCCAGATCACAGCCGAGTTGGGATTCTCGATCGCCTTCTCGCCGTTCTTCTCGTTGATCACTTGAATCCGTTTGTGTTCGACAGCTTTACCGTTGGCATCAACCGCAAGCTCGGCACTGACGTCACCGCTCTTGGTTGGATCGATGCACCACAAGTGGCCAATGCCTTCACCGTGTTCGGGGTCTTGGCCGACAGCACAGTAAACGACGTTGTCATAAACGACTGGAGTAGCAATCAAGTTGTTACGAGTTCCACGGCCGCCAAGAATCCACTTCGAATTCTTGGGATTGCAGTCGAACTTCCAAAGCAGTTTCGACTTGCCATTGCCGTCGCCTTTAGGATCAAAGCTATACAGCCATCCGTCTCCGCCAGCAAACAAAGCTTGTTCACGACCGCCGAGAACAGCGTAAGTCGGGCTTGACCACTGACCGTGCAAAATGTTGCGACCAGGGGACTTGTCGGTCCAGATGACCTTGCCCGAGTCGCGATTCATGGCCATGAAGCTGGGAGCGTTCGGTGCGGGCAAGTTAATGTGTGACTCGTCCAAACCGTTCGATGTGTTGACCAACAAGATGTCGCCGGCGCAGGTGACCGAGCAACTACACATATTGTGCTGAGAAACTCCCAGCTCGCCCATCATGTCATACTTCCAAATGACGTCAGCTTCTCGTGTGTTCTCGTTGTCTTCGCCCTTGAAAGGACCATCGTTTTCACCGTCGTGAAAACCATTGATGTCGACGCACAAGACTTCGCCACGGCTTGAGACGAACCAGCATCGTTCGCCATCGATGTACGGAGCCGAGCAAATCCCCTGAAGCGGCCAATCGTGAACACGACCGGTCGGAAGTTTGGGGCTGGAGTGTTGCCATAGAAACTTGCCAGTCTTTTCGTCAAAGCACAGCAAGCAGCCCAAATCAACATTGGATGGATACCGACGAATGTGTCCCGCTCCGTTGTTGGTTCCCACGAAGACCTTGCCATTGGCAACGACCGGGTTGCCGTAAGTTTGCGAACCGAGCTTCGCCGTCCAGCGGACATTGGTGCCTTCATCCAAATCCCATTCGACTGGGATGTTTTTGCCTTCAGGCGTGTTGTTGCGGCCAGTCCAACCACCCCATTGAGGCCAGTCGGTTTTGCCGACCTTCATATTGGCGATTTCGGCCAACGCTTGAGTCGTTGGATTGTAGGCCTGATTCTTCTTTTCGGCGGATGTCAGCGTCGACATGTTCAACGCGAGCACCGGCAGCAAGCAGGCGAGTGCTGCTAATGATGTTTTGAGTTTCATGTCTCATTTCCTTGACTAGGTGGGTATGGAGGAAGGGTCAGTTGGAGGTTAGTTGGCATAGACTTTGATGTTGTCGTAAAAGATTTCCGCGTCCTTAGCGTTGCCGAACAACCCGGGGCTGCCTTGAACGTTGGGAATATCGTCTTCAGCTTCCAGCATCCACTCGGCAGGTTCGTCCGTTCCTCGCGGCCAGACTTTGCCACGAAGCACGGCCTTTTTGCCTTTGACGGAAGTTTGAAGTTTCATCGTGTACCAAGTTTCAGATTTCCATTCGAACGGAATGGTCTTGGCCATGTAAAGTTGAGGAGGCCATGTGCGAATTTGCAACTGTTGGCTGGCGCCCATCATGTCGAGTGTATAACGTTGGCCAATCAAGCCGATGTCCGGCATCTTGCCGTCTTTGGTGGCCCCCATGACATCCGCTTGAATCGTGTAGTTCTTAAAGTTGGGATGCCCCATCCAAGATTGGCTACGAGTTCCCTTGGGGATGGTCTTAATCTTGACCATCACACCATTCTTGTCGATCCCGCGATCGCCCTTGGGCACGAGCAGCTCGAACTTGTTCTCGCCCGTGATGTTCCACGTCCACTGCTTGATAATGCCAGCTTCCATGACATGCTTCAGACTTGGGTCGAGCTTCGCTTTGGCTTCGTCCAACGCATTCAGTTGTCCGTCCAAACCCAAGAAGATCAAGAGTTGATTCCAGGTTTGTCGAGGCGTCGCATCGTCAAACTTCAACGCAGGGCGTCCGGAGTTGACGAAATTGGACATCAAGTAGAGGTAAAGTTGTCCGGCTTGCAAGTCCTTGGCATTCAAAGCCGTGAACGTCGCATAATCCACCGGAACGTGACGATATCGAGCACCGACCCAGGTAATGGGAATTTGGCCATCGCTGAAGTCGAAGTTCCAAGGCAGAGACGGAACAACTCGAATCCGAGCAGAACCGGTCAACTCACCAACCTTCGCGGTCACCCTGACGGCCACGTGGACGGCTTCGTCCGGAGTTAGGTAAACGCCGCCCTTGGTGATCTTGCCAGGACCGTCGATTGAGAACTCGACGTTTTTCGGATCGACGCGTTTGATCATTTGGCCGTTCTTATTGAACAGCTTGACCGTGTACTTTTGCTTTTGCCCTTTTGCGCCGGGTTTCAACAACGACTCGACAGGACTGATTTGAACGTGAGCCGGTGTCTGGTCTTCCGAAGCTGGTGTCACCATCGGTCGAGCTGGACGAGGATCGGTTGAGGGCTGTTGACCTTCTTTACCAATGCAATAAAGAGCACCAGTTGTTGGAAAGTAGATTCGACCGTGAGAAACGATGGGGGAACCATGAGATTCCTCGCCGGAAAAGCGAAGACGATGCAAGATGTCCACACCATCATCGGTCGGCTTGAGGATGTACCAACGTCCGTTCGCCGTGCAGGTGTAAATTTTGCCGTCAGCGTAAAGCGGACTGCTTCGCATCATCGTGCCAAGCTTCTTCTTCAAGATTTGTTCGCCGGTCTTAGGATCAACGATTCTGAGTTGAGCCTTATCTTCGATCGCGTAGATTCGATCGTTAACGACGATTGGCGAGCTCTTGCCAACAAACCATTCTTTGGTGCGCCATAATTCGCCCGACTCCGAAACGTTGCCGGCCTTTGTGGCATCGATGGCGAAGAAAGCACCCATTGCCGTGTCGTTGATGTTCTCTTCACTGTGTCCGCTGATGACGGTGTTGTTGTAAACCAACGGAGTAACGTTCAGGCCACGGCGCGAAACGTTGTAAGTCCACACAACTTTGCCGGTTTGAGGTTGCATTGCATGAACGCCACCGTCGCCCGAGCCGAAGATCATCAGGTTCTGGCCGTTAATAACAGTCGTCACTGGCGAGCTATACGTCGTGTCGTAAGGCAACAGTCGTGTGCCGTTGAACCAGACAGGTTGTCCGTTGTCTTTGTGGAAAGCGACAAATCGGTGTGCGGGCTTGGCCATTTCTCCCCAACCAATCACGATCGCGCTGATGATTACTAAGTCGCCATGAATCACCGGGAAGTTGGTTCGGCCACCGTAAGTGCTCAGCAGGCCGTTCTCTTCACTCAACGAGTGACTCCAAATGGTCTTGCCTGTTGCGCCGTCGAGGCATTGGAAATAACCACAGACGCCGAGTGCGTAGACTCGCCCCGTCTTGGGATCGCCGACAACACTGGACCAAGCCACTCGGGTGTCCGGTACGTCGGACAAGAAGACTTTAAAGATGCTCTCCCAAATCGTCTTGCCCGTGACGGCATCGACGCAGACAACCTTTTCTTGCTCTTCTTCACTGTCCGCGTTGTGGCGAACCATCATATAGAGCTTGCCGTTCATGACGATCGGGGTGGATCGGCTGCCGAGGTCTTCGCGTTTCCAAAGCAAGTTCTGGCCGTCGGGATCCCAACTCTCGACCAGACCCTTCTCTCGCGAAATGCCGTTCATTTCAGGACCGCGCCAATGCGGCCAATCCATTTCGCCAGCATCCCAGGCATCGGCCTGAAGAGTTCCCGCAAAGCACCCAAAGATCAGCGCCAAGGCAAGACATCCGTTAAGCAACTTTTTTACGTCCATCGGTAGACTCACATCACTGAAGTTTTTTGTTGGGGAGATACGCTGGCACCACACATTCGGGGAATCTGAAGTCAATGCATGATTGAGAGCAGCGACAAGAAGTAATCAGCAACCACGGGTTGTTTGTCCCGGACACTTTCAACACTCATGGCACGAAAGCATCGAAAAACAAATCAGAACAAACTCGCGGTGCGTACACCTCAAAACGAGGGAAACATCACCATACCGAACGCGCCAAATTCGGGCAAGGAACGCAGTCCTCATCCCCACTTCTAATATCGCCAGCGGCGTGAGAGCAAGATTAAGACATTTTGTCTGAAATTACAACCGAGCGAACCAGCAATCTCAAAAAAAAAAAAAAAGCGAGAATTCGCGGCTCACCTTGTTAGCAGGCAGACGCGAACATGTTACGCCTTCTTAGGTTCCGGCTGCTGCTCTGGCGGTTCCGTTTTTTCTTCCTCCAGCGGTTTCGGTTCATCGGCTCCGGGCGGGGGGACATAGCCAGGTGGAATGGGACCTTCGCGGAATGGACGGCCGGACTCGAACAGTTTGACGCGTTGTTGAATGGAATCCTTTTGAGGATTGCCATCTGGAGTCAATTCTACGGCCATCTCTTGATAGCGGACGGCGTCTTTGAACATCCCGATCTCAGCATAGACGGCAGCTAACGTGTCGACGTACATGTAGTTTTGGTAACTGGTCAAGTCACACGCTTTCTCGGCGTGCACCAAAGCTTCCTCGCCGTTTCGGATTTCGGCTACCGGGCAAGTTGATAGAAGCCAAGCTTTGTTGTTGTGCGTGTTGGCATCATTGGGACGCCTCTTGAGCGACTCGTTCAAGAACTCCAACGCGTCTTCATAATTTGCTGCAGCAATGAGCTGAGAGTAACGAATAAAATCGCTCTGCATTCGGCCATTGGGAATCACTGGTGGAATAGGTTGGTTTTGAACGTTCTGCGGCCAAGGCTGAGCCGGCACGCGTGCGGACACTTGCTGGGCCTGCTGAAACTGCTGTGCTCGCTGATAGCCAATATAAGCGAGGGTCCCGACACCAGCGCAGACGAGCATGGCAACTCCACCCAACACCCCCAAGATAATCAACAACGTCTTACCGTCACTTCGAGGCAGAGACGTGTCAAAGTCATTCTCGTCAAGAAACGGGTCGTCACTCACAATGAAACTCTCCAAAAAACATAGACGACATGACTAAAGCTTCACGAAAGGTACTCGATACGACCGCGATGCGGAAGAGACTTCTTGCGACGGCGATCGTTTAACCGGTAGCCCAAGGCAAGCCGACTCTCCTCACCTGCGGCTATGGGTTAAACGATCGATTTCGCAACATCAAAGCATTGCTTCAACCGCCACAAAGCTATAGAAAACAGCCGAGTAAGCCCAGCAATTGCTTTGCAGGAACAGAGTATGAAAGTTGAAGAGACAAGTCTGCCGGGAGTCGTTATCGTCGAACTGGATAAGTTCGAAGATGAACGTGGCTTCTTTGTCGAGACTTACCAACAACAACGGTACTCGGAACACGGTATCGAAGCTCAGTTCGTGCAAGACAACTACTCTCGGTCAACGCGTGGAATTCTTCGGGGTCTGCACTACCAGATACAACAGCCTCAAGGAAAGCTGATTCAGGTCGTCAGTGGTGAGATTTACGACGTTGCGGTTGATATGCGAAGAAGTTCGCAACACTTTGGTCGCTGGTTTGGAATCCGCTTGAATTCGGACTCACCACGGCAACTCTATATTCCCCCAGGATTCGCACACGGATTCTGTGTGCTGAGTGAGGTCGCAGACTTCTTTTACAAGTGCACGGACTTGTACGCCAGAGAGCACGAACGCACGTTGCTATGGAACGACCCCACCTTGGGCATCGATTGGCCCATTACAGAGAATCTGATCCTGTCGGAGAAAGATCAGGCCGGTAAGCTACTAGTAGACGCGGATTGCTACAAATGACTAGTAGCGTTGACATTTGCAACCACCACTATTAAAGTGAACACTCGATTATATAATCTGTAAACGTGCTCAGAACCCTGGAAAGCATGTGGCCTGGCCATTGGCTTGATGTTGCCGTTGGGCAGAGTAATTGGAAGGCAGGAAACTATCCGCTCCTTCACAAACAACAAGATCAACGCGCCCCCGCATCAGTGTGAGGCGGCGTGGCGTTGACCCAATCTCAATTCTTGAGCTTCATGCCGTCGATGCAATCCCAGTTAAGCGATTGCTGTTTCCAATGCCTGTTGACGTATCGTGTCCCGATTCGGATTGCCTGAAAACTGACATTCCATTCGGTTGGCAACGGCTTCGCATAATCTCTCTGATACTCGATTGACAAGTGCCTCGCGGTCGATGGGCTCATCTGCCTTAGCACAAGTCAAGTATTCGCTGGCTTCGACAAGAATAAACTGATCCAGCCGAGAGGTCACACGCCCCGACCGAGTCACGCGGCGCACCAATCGCTGCACAGATGGCGACAAATGCCTCGTGCACTCGACGGTAGCAACCGAACCAGCCGGTTGTTTCCGGAACAAGTCCTGCAGTTGCTCTCTGACGTCATGGGTGTTCATGTCAAAACCTCGTCAAACTCCGTTTCACAACAGTTTTTGTCCGTCACGTTCGAATAGTTTTGGTTTACTCGCTCGAGGTTTCTGCGGGATCGGTTTGGAAAAATCGGGAACTTCAGTAATGGACGTCGGCGGTAAACCTGGAAACGAACGCGCTGGCGGTGGAGTTGCCAATCGCGACGCCAACGACGCCCACTGATTCCGATAAATGGTCAAGGATTTTCGAACCTGAGGCCACCGTCTCGCAGCAGCATGCGACGGACGAAAGCCTCGAGTCGCAACCGAACAAACACGACTATCCCAGTCGCCTAGCTCTCCAAAGAGAACGTACGGCCCGTAACTCAATACATACAGCGGTAGCGCAAACACGAGAATCGTGGCGAGAATCCAAACTTTATTTCGTTTTGTTCTCATGCTCACACTCATCGACTGCTATTGAATACGACAGAATTACTCACGCTTTACGCCATCAACTCTGATTCCACGCTCGACGTCAAACCACCGGAATCCGTCGCGAAGACCGTTGCCAAGTTCGAAGACAACAAACTTGCCGAAACAGTCAACGAAAAGCTTCCGCCTGCGTTAACGGTCGTCGTAAAACCATCCAACGCACCACCAAAGGTCAAGACGACGCTGGTGGGGTCTTCGTCGACAATCATTCCTGAAAAGACCCAAATGTCATCGTCACCATTTTGCTCGTAACCACTAAAGGCAACGATCACAGGAGCCTCGTCCACGTCAGTCACAGAAATCGTGACCGTCGTCGTGTCCGAACTAAAACCATCGCTCACATCGATCGTCAACGTGTAAGTCGCCGTGCCTTCGAAGTCGAGGGAATTTCTCGCCGTCATCGATGGAAAATGCGCCCGAGTCGTCACCACCAACGATGCTGTAGAACAAAGAATCGCCATTCGGATCACTGGCCGAGACTGTTCCAACGGAAGTTCCAATCCCAGCATCTTCGGCGACGCTGAAGGAATAGGAACTCGCACCAAACGTTGGGTCTTCAGCGACGTCCGTTACGTTGATCGTCACGTTCGCCGTTGATGAATCAAAGCCGTCAGTTGCGGCGATCACCAACGAGTAGGAAGAAGTCGACTCGTAATCGAGAGACGAAGAAAGCGTTACGTTGCCATTCGAATCAACTGAGAAGACAGATGAATCGCCAGACTCAATCGAGTAAGCGACGCTGTCGCCATCAGGATCCGTCGCTGCCAACGATCCAATCATCGCTCCACTAGCTGCCTCTTCGCCAATCGTGAAGTTGTATGAGGACGAAGGAAATTCTGGCGCGTCGTTCGAAATCTCAGCAGGTGGAGAAGTGCCGGTATCTCGCATGGGAGCACTACTTAGAATTTTATGTACCCTAACCAATCAACTCATCCACGATGAGCCGCCTGGCGACGCGGAGTTGGTTTCTTAGAATTCAGTGAACATCGTTTTCGAATGCGCCCAACAACTTGACGTAAAGAGAGAACCACGACCCTGCCTCCAATCTTTAGATGGGGATAGATTCATTGACCGCGCATACAAATCACGCAAACCAGCTTGGGTGACGGCCCAAAGCAGCATGGCCAATGAAAAAGAAGAGTGCCTTCCACTCAAGACGCACAACCTTTTGGCGGTGGCTGACGCCTCACCTCTGGAGTCGAAATTGCGTCTTGAAAGTGGACATTGAAAAAAAAATCTGAAGATTCTAAAAATCCCTTAGAAATCCTCAAATGCCTGCCCACATACCGGCAGCACTGGTACGAGACCATTGCGTCTCGCCCGCTCGAGCGTTGATTTGGGGTTCGAGCTCGGTGCCTTCCACAGCATGTGCTCAATTTGTCCCTCGCCTGGTCTGGCCGCTCGTACGATCCATTGGCCCGCCGCCAACCACGCGAAAATGCGCGTGCGACAAATCCGACGATACCGATGGCAATCTCGAATGGGAAGCAATCCGGGCCACATAAACTATTATCAAATCTCAAGTCAGGTAAAATAGACTGAGTCTCAAGGCAGGTTCACCTCAAAGTTCAGATACACATAGGAACAGATATGCATATCCTGGAGGGATTTCACCCAAATTGGTCTCTTTCAATGCACCCATTTCAACCAAGTCGACGTTCCCAAACTCGCTGTTATTTCGGTGGCAGGTTCCACGAAAACTCACAGAATTCAGTTGCTGGAAATTCCGCCTAGTCCCGTCAATAATGTGGGCTTCGCAATCACAATTCATCGAAAAGACGGCTAAGTCGCCGAAATGACCGAGGACCTGGAATGACTGCCGAGACCGCAACTCCCCAAGAATTCACCTTTCAAGCTGAGATCAAACAGCTTCTTCACTTGCTGTCACATTCTCTGTATCAGAACAAAGAGGTTGCCATTCGAGAATTGGTGTCGAACGCATCTGATGCACTCGATAAGTTCCGGCACCTGACGCTCACCGACAGTTCGCTGGCCGGAGAAGACGCTCTAGAAATTCACATCGAACCCAGTGAAGACGACCGTTTACTAGTCATCCGTGACAATGGAATCGGGATGACCCATGACGAGTTGGTACAGAACTTAGGCACGATCGCTCATAGCGGTTCGCTCGAGTTTCTCTCGAAGCTACCCAAAGACGGAAGCGGAGACGTGTCGCTGATTGGGCAATTTGGAGTTGGGTTCTATTCGTCATTCATGCTTGCCGACACAGTCGAAGTCCGCACTCGAAGTTACGGCGACGAATCGGGCTGGACTTGGAAGTCGGACGGTACGGGAAGCTTCTCGATCGAGCAAACAGATGGCCTCGATCGAGGGACTCAGATTCGCTTGCATCTGAAAGAAGACCTGGACGAGTTCACTCGCGAAGAACGGCTCAAGTACATCTTGACGCAGTACTCAACCTTCGTGCCGCACCCGATCAAACTCGATGGCGAACACGTCAACGATCAAAAGCCAATTTGGGTTGAGCCAAAATCGTCTCTCAGTGATGAGCAGTACGAGAAGTTCTATCAGTACTTATCGCACCGTTCGACCGAGTCGCCGATGTGGCATTTCCACTTGTCCGCGGACTCGCCAATCCAATTCAACACGATACTTTATTGCCCGCCAACGAACATCGAAGCCATGGGCTTCGGTCGTGCCGAGCACGGTTTGCATTTGTGTGCGAAACGGATTCTGGTTCAAAACGACAATAGAGATTTGTTGCCCGAGTACTTGCGATTCATTTATGGACTGGTCGACTCCGACGACTTGCCATTAAACGTGTCCCGCGAATCGCTCATGGACAACAGCGTGTTCCGCAAGATCAGCAAGATCCTCTCGAAACGTGTACTTGGGCATCTGCAAAAAATCGCGGACGACACACCAGAAGAATACGACACGTTCTATCAACAGTTTGGTAGCGTTCTTCGGGAAGGCATCTCAACAGATTTCGAAAACCGAGAGCAGATCGGCAAGCTCTTGCGTTTTCAATCATCAAATGACACCAACAAAACGACATCGCTGGATGCATATATTGAACGTGCCGATGACGAACAAAACCAAATCTATTACATCGGCGGCCCCGACTTACGGACGATCGAAAAGAACCCCAACTTGGAAATCTTCCGCAAGAAAAAGCTTGAGGTACTCTACTTAACCGACCCGGTCGATGAGTTCGTGTTGTCCAACTTGTTCACCTACGAAGGCAAGAGTCTCACGTCAATCGACTCGGCTGACATCGAGTTTCCCGGTGAGAAATCGGAAGCTGACAAGGAAGACACTGACTCAGAAACGGATGACAAGGAAAGCACCGACGAACCAACATCCCCCGGCTTCGACAAGGTGTTGCGTTTGTTCAAAGAAGCTCTTGGCGATCGAGTCGAAGAGGTCAAACAGTCCAAGCGACTTACCGACAGCCCATGCTGCTTAGTGAACCCGGAAGGCGCCGCAAGCTCTCAGCTTCAAAAAGTGTTAAGCATGGCAAACCAGGACTTCGAAATGGCAAAGCGCATCTTCGAAATCAATCCAGACTCACCCTTCATCGAACGCTTGGTGACCTTGTCGGCAAACGACGATCACGAACCTTTCATTAAGCAAGCCGGGCTTCAATTATTCTCGAACGCAATGCTCTTGGAAGGCTTAACGCCTGACGTGGACGACATGGTGGATCGCATGCAAACTTTCATGGACGAGTTGGCATCGAACCGCTCGCCGTTGGTGACTTAAGATGCCCCGCTCTACTGCTCTACTGACAAACGACGATGGCTACGGTGCCGATGGGCTTGAGTTGTTGATACGCGTTGTCAGTCGACACGCGGACGTTGTGGTCATCGCTCCCCACCAACATCTGTCAGGGTGTGGCCATCAAGTCACCGTCGACCAGCCACTAACTCTGAAAGAGATTGAACCGAATCGCTACTCGCTGGATGGGACACCGGCGGATTGCGTGCGCGTAGGTGTGACTCACTTAGTCCCCAATGTCGACTGGGTTCTTTCTGGCGTCAATGAAGGCGGCAACTTGGGCGTCGATGTATTCACATCAGGAACCGTGGCAGCTGTGAGAGAAGCCGCGATTTTAGGTAAACGCGCTATCGCATTCTCAAAGTACAGAGCGAGTCGGCGGCGAATTCAATGGGATGCAATGGCGAACGATCTCGATCGCGTTCTGCAACAAATCTTGGCACTTCCGCTGTCGGACCTGGAGTACTTGAACGTCAACTTCCCAGATCGAGCCGACGACGAGACGCCAGAACTTGTCGACTGCCCACTCGATCCCAGTCGTCAGCGTGTCGCGTACGAGTTAGTCGAGGACCAGCTTCATTATCGCGGCATCTATCAAGACCGACCGCGCCAATCAAAGACAGATGTCGATGTTTGCTTTGCCGGCGACATCGCACTGACGCGGCTCCGCGTGCAATGATTTGCGGGAATGGCCTCCGAATTCGCTCAAACTGGTGGCCACCCAAAGGTAATACCTTACACCCAAGAAGACGATTCGAGTCTAAGGAAATGCGAAGCCAGAAATAAGGTTTTTCCCGATAGAGAAAGTCCGTACTTGCCAGTTAATATCTCTTCATTACAAAATCCTGCAGTTTGACGGGAGCTGCAAAACTCAGCGAGAAGTTGTCTGATTCAGACGGGCCGGCGAATCTATTCAGACTACCTCGAGCCCCACCTCCATCCGGTGGGTACACAGAATGATCGAAAATGATTGCTGCAATTCGGTCCGATGCACGCGCCGCGCGTGAAGTACGGCTTCGGCAGACTATCGCGGAATTAGAAGCTGTTGATGATTGGCATGCCATCATCTTGGCTCAAGCCGGAATCGGCGCGTTCGACTGGCCGCTGAATTCCGACCGTTTCTATATGTCGCCGATCTTCAAAAGCCTATTAGGCTACGATGAAGAAGATATTCCCAATACCTACACCACATGGTTAAACCATGTGCACTCCGATGATCGAGATCGAATATTTCACGAGCTTACAACTCCCGACGAACGCTATGAAACGATCCTCCGCATGCGGCATCGCGATGGATCAACTCTATGGTTTCTGATCCGCACCAGCGTTCGATGCAATTCCAATAGAGAACCAGAACGGCTGTTTGGAGCCGCTATCGATATTACCAACTTTCAGGAAGAGTTGACAGAAGTGATGACGGAGGAGCGTCAACGGACTGCATAGCGCAGTCATTTCGAGTTCGAGAGATCAGAGTAACGACGTCTGAATTCGTAAGACGCCCAGCCTCAAACGAGGCTGGGCGTCTTTTCATTGGTTCAAATAGGCGACAGTGCGTTGCTCGCTATTTCGAATCCCTCACCTCATCCACAGCGGCAGCCCCGCCGCGCACCATTCGGCGTGTTAGCCAAACTTCTCCGACCAAGATGACCAGAAACGCCAACAACAACAAGTGCCAGATCTCGCTCTTGGGAGCTTCTTCGTCGTCGGACGCTTTCCCCTCGATATCCCCTGGCTTGCTGACAAACGTCATCCGGTCGTCTTGTTGTAAGAAATCCAGTTGATCATCTGACAAGGCCGATAAGTCTGATTCGGCTCGATTGTCGTTGACGACAAAGTATTGCTTGACAGCAGCGTCGTCTTCCACATCGTTTCGAGTCACAGTGTAGATTCCAGGTAGCCTTGTGTTGGAAATCTGAATGCCTGGGCGGCCGGTGTTCTCGGAAGCCTCGATTTCTAACTCTTCCTCGGCTGGTGAGACAGCAGAAAAATCATCGATCTCGCTATCCTCATCAATGTTGAGAACCAAAGGCGACCCAACATCGACGTTGCGAGAACCAATGCCAGAGGCCATCTGAAAGATCATCTCGTGCAAGAACGGCACGTAATCTTGTTTCGACGGCAGCGTACTCCAATCAGCATCAATGCTGGAACCAAACACAACAACGTTGCCACGACCATAACGTCGAGAAAGCAGCAACGCGTCTTTCGTATTCAGCCGCGCGACGGTCGACACGGACACCGACCCGCTGGCAACATTGGTGAGTGGTTGTCCCTTGGCTGGCTTTAGCTTCCACCAGTTCGAGAATCTTGCATCGGTGAAGCCACCATCATTCTCGGCCTTGAACCGCAGCATCCAAGGCAACTCCAAGCTGGTATCGTCAACCGTCGAAGATTCATCGGCAATAATTCGCTCGACGATTTCACACGGCAACAGACCTTGGCCACCACGGTAAAGAGCCTCGTTGTAAGAATCTTTGTCGACACCTTCAGCCAAGAAGAAGCCCACTCCGCCGCCCTGCTCGATGTAGTTGGCCAGTCCTTTAGCAAGCTCTGGTGAGAATCGAGGCACGTCTGCAAACAAGGCCACGTTGGCATCAGCCAAATCTTCCAAACGGAACTCGTCCCATATCTTGGTGCGTGCATCAATCCAGGGGTCCGGATTCAAGCGGCCGGAAATCGCAGCGCAAGCGAAAAACAACTCGCTACGTGCTGCATCCTGACTTGGATGGCCGTCGACCAAAAGCACTGGCAAGGCTTTGACGACTTGCACGGCAACATGTGATTGGTTGTCACCAGGAAGCTGATCATCATCCAGAACAACGCTCAGGACGTAAGAGCCCTCGCTTTGAAAGCGATGCTCGAACTCAACGCTGGCTTCGCCGCCAGGATCCAGTTGGATTGAAATCGTCTTCTCAGCCAGCCGCTGGCCGTTGACCTCAAGATAAACGCGACGATTCGTGGCCTCGCGCGAGCCGGAGTAGCTGATCTTTGTTTTCAATCGCACCGGAAAGTTGACGACTGATAACTCGCGCGAAGCTTCAAGACGATGAACAGCGAAGTTCACGCGAGGCTGGTTTGACTTTGATTCGACGTTGAGCACCCACACCTTTGGGTCGACCGCCGGCTGTTGTTTCAGCTCATCAAACCGAGTCCACAAAGCTTCATCGTCGGGTGACCAACCTAAGGCTTGGTCATCGGTAATGATGACGATATCTCGTTGTAGGTTTTCGCTCTTTCCAAGAATCTGAACCGAGCGGCTTGCTGCAGCCAGCAAATCCGATGTTCCCGACGGCTGCGGCATTTCGTCCAACTTCCCACGGACGGCCCCGAAATTGCGGACGGGCTTCTCCAACACTGCATGAACAGTGTCACGTGAATCGATCAATGCGACCGAGTCAGCGGAATGCAGCGTTTCCAGGAATTGATGAGCCCATTGAATCGCGGCCGCATGCGGAGTCTCATCACCGCCTTGCCAACCCATGCTGTAAGAGCCATCGACGACGATGACAACATCCCGCTTTTCGTTCGGCAAAAACCACGCCAAGAAAGACGCCGCTAACCATGGTCGGGCGAGTGCGATCGCCAGCAATGCGATCATGCCCATCCTTAGTAGCAACAGCAAAAGTTCCTCGAGCCGAATCCGACGCCGAGCTTCTCGACCAAGTTCGAGAAACTGCATCGCTCCCCAATCGACGACGTCGTACTTCTTACGGCTCAACAAATGAGCAATCACCGGCAAGGTGACTCCGGCCAAGCCTATCAACATCAGAGGATTGAGGAACTCGAAGCCCATGATACTAGGCGATTACGTCGTGGACGACGTGTCCATGCACGTCGGTCAAGCGGAAGTCTCGACCGGAATACCGGTATGTCAATCGTTCGTGATCGAGTCCCATCAAATGCAAAATAGTCGCATGCAGATCGTGAACATGGACTCGATTATCAACGGCCGTCAATCCAAACTGATCAGTGGCTCCATAGCTGGTTCCACCTTTGACGGCGCCTCCAGCCATCCAAACCGTAAACCCATAGTGATCGTGATCGCGACCGCGTTGACCTTCTGACGTAGGGGCACGACCAAACTCGCCGCCCCAAATCACCAGCGTCTCGTCCCACAAACCGCGCTGTTTCAAATCCTTGAGCAATGCTGCAATCCCCTGATCACAAGCGTCGGCAAGTCGTTTGTGGCCACCTTTGATATCACCGTGACCAGTATCCCACGCAATGTCATAGCCATCGATTGAATGCGACAATTGCACATAACGCACGCCACGCTCAATTAAACGCCGCGCCATCAGACAGCCCTTGGCGTATTCCGCGTCGCCATACATTTCCAGCGTCGATTTGGATTCTTGAGCCATGTCGAAAGCATCCGGCACAGCGAACTGCATACGGAACGCCATCTCCATCGCCTGAATGCTGGCCTCTAGCTGCTGGTCTTGTTGCTGTCGTTCCAAGTCCAGTTGATTAAGCTTCGCAAGCAAATCGGCTTGCCGCCGCTGATCAGCTCGCGGCAACCATCGATTCTTTAAATTCTTGAGGATCGCATCTGGCTTCATCGAAGCAATGTTGACGTACGTACCAGCATAGGCACCGGGCAAGAACGAGTTGCCCCAATTCGCCATCTTTCCGCGTGGTTGCGCTCGTGGACTCATCGCAACAAAGCCCGGCAAGTCCGCGTTTTCCGTCCCCAAACCGTAAACCATCCAAGAGCCAATGCTCGGTCGACTTGGCTGCAAATGGCCAAGGTTCATCATCAAGATCGCGCCAGCGTGCTCGGGGATGTCGGTATGCATCGAGTGAATGAAGCAAATGTCATCCGCCATCTCGCCCACGTGAGGAAAGATGTCGCTAACCCACTTGCCACATTCGCCATACTGTTGAAAGCCGAAAGGTGATGGAAACAATCCCAGCTTGGTATTCCGCAGCGACTTGCGATTAACCACTTGAGGCCGCTGCCCTTTGTACTTGGCGATCTCCGGCTTGTAGTCAAATGTGTCAACCTGCGAAGGCCCACCCGGCATAAACAGTTGAATGACATACTTTGCCTTCGGAGCGAAATGTGGCTGCTTTGGTGCCAACGGCGAGACCGCTGCGGCCTGAGCCTCGCCCAACATCCCTGCATTGGACATAACGCCCGCCAAGCCAAGCGTACCAAACCCAGCACCAATACGGTGCAGCAAATCACGACGATTCATCGGCGGCAACGGATTACGATGCATGTTGACCTCAAGGAAAAAGATGAAGCGATGAACGTCTACTTTACCATAGGCCCAACGAAGAGGTCTATGCACTTGTGTTTGCTGCTGTTTCGCATTGCGCGAGCTTTAATCAGCCAAACAACTCACGAACAGCCGTGCCGTGATTGACGAGCGGGATTGGGCGGCCGGTGGATGTGTAGTTTTCTTTTTCGGCGTCGATTGCGAGTGCCTCGCACACGGTCGCAAACAAATCCGGGACGGTGACAGGGCGATCTGTAACTTTTGTGCCGTCTGTGCTTGTTTTGCCAACAACCGTGCCGCCCTGAATGTTTGAGCCGGCCATCGCGACGCTCCAACCATTGGGCCAATGGTCTCGCCCGCCAAGTACGTTCATCTTCGGCGTGCGACCGAACTCGCCCATCCAGACGACGAGAGTCTTGTTGAGCAACCTTCGTTCCTTTAAGTCGTCCAATAACCTCGAGAAGCCCGAATCGACCATGCCAGCCAGTTCTTTCGACTTGGCATTATTGTTCAGATGCGTATCCCAGCCGTCCAAGGTGACCTCGACACAGCGCACGCCAACTTCAACCAAACGCCTTGCCAGCAAGCATCCTTGGCCAAACTCGTTAAGACCGTAGGCATCGCGAACAGCTTCCTTCTCTTGGCTTAGGTCGAACGCTTTCAACTCGCGCGACTTCATCAGCCGCACACTTTTCTGATACACCTCGTTGTGATCTTTGGCTTCTTGACCACGTTTTGTGGCGATGAAGGAATTCTGCAAGAGGGACAACATGTCCAATCTGCGTCGAAAACGCAGTGCGTCAACGTCTTCAGCCGTTGATGCATTGGGGACCTTTTCTTGTGGATCGGGAACATGAAAAGCAGCGTGTGGCATCCCCAGCAAACCTGGTCCGTGCGAAGGCAGAGTCACACTAACAAAGTTCGGCAGTGACGTATCATCCGCGCCCAATTCCGATGAGACGATCGATCCCAAGCCGGGATGAGCCGTCGCGCCGACGGGCAAGTAACCTGTATGCAACAGATAACGCCCGCGTTCGTGACTGCCTTCCTTCGTGACCATCGAGCGGATCAACGCCACGTCGTCGAATCGCTGCGCGAGCATTGGCATGTTCTCGCTGATTTGCACACCCGCTTGCTTTGTAGCAATGGCTTTGACGCCGCCACCGTTTTGATGCGAGGACTTAGGGTCGAATGTGTCGACTTGGCTGGGCCCACCATTCATCCAAAGCAGGATCAGAGAACGCTCCTCACCACCTCGAGCCTCATCTCCGAAGAGCAAAGGATCAAACGGCGAACTAACAGTTACTCCGGTTGCGCCAGCAAAACAGCATTGCAAGAACCCGCGGCGTGAAATTGATAACTTCATCAAAGGACCTCGTGACCGCTAGTGATTGAAGGCGAACTCGGCCGAGTTCAACAGCGCCCAGTAAATGTCTTCGCAGATTTCCAATTGTGCTTTCGTCGTTCGAACACCATTGAAGTACTTCCCAAATCGAACGCGTTCGCCTCGAGTTGGCTTTCGTGAGAGTGTCGATAAGAACAAGATCTCAACCTTGTCCTCGACATTGTTCGCACTCCGAAGCTTGCGATTTAGTGGATCCAAGAATCCCCAATCCGTGACTCGAGCCAACGGGTCGCTGTTCATCATCAGCAGTGCTTGCGAGATCGTCCCATTGAACTCGTTCACTTCGGTCATCTCGTCCATGTTCGAAAACACGAAAACAAACTGTTGCTGGACAACAGCAATCAGCAGCTTGAACAGCGGGTTGTCAACGATTTGCTTGTGCGACGAAATTCCCGTCGACACAACAACGGACGAAAGCAATTGCTCCGGGCCAAGGCGTCGTAGTAGAGACCGACTGAAGAATTCCTCATCTTCTTGATTGTTCGAAGAGGGCAACGACGACAAATGATACGCCCGCGTTGACGTGATGGCTTTGATCAGAAACTTAAGATCGTAGCCGGACTTCACGAAGCTCTCCGCCAAGAGGTCTAAGACAGCCGGCAGCGATGGCGCATTACTCTCGCCAAAATCATCCACGGGATCGACCAACCCACGTCCAAAGTAATGCGCCCAAACACGATTGCTAACGGCTCTCGGAAATTGTTCGTTGGAGTCATCCACCAACCAGTTGGCCAATTGCTGTCGACGAGAGGGCGTGTCTTGAGCCTTCGGTTTGCTGCCATCAAGAAACGTTGGTGCCGCAATCGGGCCGTCTTCACCGCCACCAACACGAATCTCTCCCCGCGACGACTCCTCAACCGTGACAGTTAAGAAACGCCGCTTCGATTCAACTCGCCCAAAAAACGCGGCCATTCCATAAAAGTCGGTCTGCTTCCACGACTCGAATGGATGATCGTGACATTGAGCACATTGGATTTGAGTGCCCAGGAAGACACGCGCCGTCGCACCGGTCAAGTTCTCTGCTTTCCCCTCATGATGAATCGTCCAAACAACGGCGGGATTATCGCCAGCTTTGCCGCTTGCGGTCAGGAGTTCTTTTACCATCTCGTCGAAAGGTCGATTCGCGGCGAACTGTTCTTCCAGCCAATTTCGGAAAGGAATCTGTTGCAGAAATTTGACTCCCTTTCCACGACCGACAAGCAAGTTGCCCCAGACAACAGACGAATACTTCGAGTACGCTGGCGAATCCAACAGCAACTTGACCGTGTCTTCGCGTTTCGACTTCGAACGCCCCGCTAAGAACTTACGAACCGAGTCCTCTGGTGGAATCGTTCCGGCGATGTCCAAGAACACTCGCCTCACAAACTCACTATCAGAGGTGCGGCGTGAAGGGGCAAGCTTCGCTGCTTTCCAAGCTTGCTCGAATTCAAAATCAATTTGTTGGGCAATGGTCTCGGGCGAGAGCCTTGGCCGTTGAGCTAATCCGACTGAAGTGATCGAGATGATCAAACACGCAACCCCGACGGTAAGGCGACGCATCGGCACGCTTTCTATTTCAGTTGAGCAAGTCGTGGTGATGTCTTTATTACCCAGCTCGCACATTTTTTGGTTTCATGCAATTTCGACTCGAGATGATAGCTGATGGACTAATTCGTCGCCCAGCCGAAGTGGCCGCGCCGCTTTTCGGCAAGCTGACCAGAAGCCCGGCTTTTCACAAAAGCCGGGCTTCTATGAACGCAAACCTGCTTGAAAACTTTGGCCAACCGGCAAACTCACCTCACGAACGCTGGGCAACGTCACTTGGACCCTTAGAGTTTTACTAACACCTCATCTTTGCGTGATAGATGCGACTCACGGGGCTTGGATTCATTTGAAAGATAATCGAGTGATTCACCTCCCCAGCCTCAAGCTTTGGCTGTAGGTTCAGTAGACCGCTTTGCTCAACGACCTTTCAGCAAGAGAAATCGAGTCAGAGCGACTCAAACCAAGAATATTCTCGGGCTTCTTCACTGGGAGAAATCTTCGATGAAAAGCAAGAAACGTAAGGACTACACACCATACTGGTTCCTAGCCAGCTTCATCGTGCTGCTGCTGCCGTTTTCCTTCTTGAAAGTCGATCCGACAACCAAGAAGCAAATCGGCGATGCAAGTGCTTCCGAAGCGAGCAGCGAGAACAATGCACCCAAGTCCGTCCCCGTGGCATCTACTCCTGCCCCCGCAGCCGTGAAGCCAACAGTAGTGCCCACTCGGCCAAAGTCGGACGTCGTCGAGTCTGAGGGAGAGCCGGTCTTCGCCAACGTGTCGTTGACGGTCTTGGGGCTCGACACAGGAGATGAGAGCGTCTTCGATCGCCCCACCGATTCCGGCGCGACAGTTGTGACTCGAGCAAGCGACGCTTCCGAGCCAAACACGGCCGAAGACAAGACCGTCAAGGCTGAAGAGCCCAAGCGTATTGCTGCAACCCCACGCCCCAGCGGCGGTCGACCTCCAGTGTCGGCCGGACTTGGCAAACCCGTTCCGGCTCCAAAGGCAGTCGACGCAACAAGTCCGAAGGCTCCGATGGGGCGCCCACCTGTGACGCCAACATCGAAGCCGGCCGAAGTCAAAACTGAGACTCCGGCCAAAGCAACAACAACGACAAGAGTCGAAGAACCCAAAGTCGAGGCCGCTGACGGTGCATCGCCAACAGTCGAATTGGTCGTTGGCGATCAATCGAACGGCATCGTTGTTGAATCTCCCGAATTGAAGGCAGAGCCCGACACGAAGACCGTCAAGCCGGAAGCTTTCGTCAGCGAAGACGCAGTCGAAGTGAAATCGCAGAAGCCAACCAAGCCAGGCGTGAAGTCATCAGATGATGGGAAACCAGCGATTGAAATCCTTGCCGATGGCTCGCAATTTGAAACGCTTGCCGGGGGCACGCCCACTGCAAACACGAAATCAACAAAGTCAACTCGTAGCACAACCAGCAAAGGCACTCGTCGTCCCAGTAGTTCGAGCAAATCGAAGTCGGCAAACGGTCCCAAGTTCATTGACTTGACCATCACGACTCCGAAAGAAGGTCCTGTCCGCCGAGTTGAGGGCATGGTCGCACGAACTCGATCCAAGGGTTGGCCGGTTGCCGTGATCCGATCCGAGTTACCTGACAGCCCGTGGTGGGTGCAACGGACAACTTTCTTTCAACCACCTTATTTCAAAATCCATTTGCGGTTCGGCAACGAAGACACAACTGGCGGAACGCGTTATCGGTTGGTTGTGTTGATGCTGGACACCGTCGAAGAAGCGACTCGGTTCATGACGGCTGATCAAATCACCGCCATCCCGGAAGGCCTGCGGCGATCGCGGGAACTGAATTTCATTCGCAAGTGAACCAAATAACTACGGATATCAAAGGGCCCAATTGATGACTAGCAAATTCTGTAACCAGTCCTGCGTCGAACGATGCATGACTCTCCGGAAGCGACAGCACTCCGGAATACCTTGAAAGACAACCAACGTTTCCGACTCATGATGTGGCTTCCTCAACACGTCTGGCAAAGGATCTGGCAACACCTGATCCAGGATTCGGCCATCGGATCGGTTTTCTCGTTCGTGGTCCATATTTACCTGGTTTGGTTCTTGTGTTTCCTGGTCGTTCCGTCGAACGAAGGAGCGGGCGATGATGGCCCGATCTCGGTCGCGGCGGTGATTTCCCAGACTCCGAGCGAGCCAGATCAACCCGCGATCGACACTCGAGTCGACCCCAGTGTTTTGAACGACGAAGTCGACGAGATGCCCGAAGTGGAGATGGAGCAAATCGAGCAGACTGAAGTCGAGCAAACGGAAACAGTCAAAAACGAATCAGAGAATGAAGTACAGGGCAGCGAAAACGGAACGGAGCCCGTCGAGAATGCTGACTCTCAGTCGGAGTCCCAGCAAGCCTCGAAAGTCACGGAAGCGCCGCCGGCCTCAAAACTGAAACAGAAACAAACCGTCGAAGCCGTTGAAGAAACTCACCAGTTTGCGGCAACGGCAAACGCGGTTTCGAAAGGGAGTTTTACGGTATGGGCCGTACTGGACAATCCTCGAAAAGGTGAAGCCTACTTCATCGTAGTTCAAGTGAAAGTCCCGGATCGAGTTCGCCGCTATCGTCAAAGTGACTTGGTGGGAACTGTGACCGGAACCGATGGCTACCGAAAAGCGATCTGTGAGAAACCCAAAGGTTACTTGCCGATCATCAAAGGCACTGTGCAATACGTCGTCCACATCGCGCCGTCACAACGCAGTGTTCGCGACATTGTCAACGTACGTTCCAAGATCTTGAAAGAAAAGCAAATCCTGGAAATCTATTTCACTGACATCATTGAAGCCCGTAGCACTAACAACCAATCGAAGGGGGCAACTCGATGAGCAAACCTGTATTAACTCTGGCCGTCGTCTGTATGGCTGCAACGGCCACGTTCGTCAATGCGGCTAAGCCAACAACACCGGTAAAGAAATCGACCACCGACACAAAGGCGGAAGTCAAGAAACCCGCCAAGGTGCGCGTGCCCGCCGATCATCACGGCGGGATCGTGACCAACATGCTGGTGCAAACGAACCAGTCCAAAGGATGCGGCTGGCCTGTCGTGCTTGTCCAATCAGAAATCCCTAAGAGTTTCTAGTGGGTGCAAAAGGTCGAAGCCTACAAGCCCGCTAACACGATTGCCTGCCGACGTGCCGCGATCGAAAGACGTCTACTTGATGCTCGTCAGAGAATCAAGTACCGAAGCGGAAGCGACTGAGAAAAAAGTCGAAACGGCGGGGAATAAATAACGTCCCGTTGGCTACGAGAACAAACCCACAACCTCTGGAGAATTCCATGTTTCGCTCCAGCATTAAAGCTCTTGCACTTCTCGCGCTGGCAACGCCGTCGCTGATGGCTGATTCCATCCAACCCAAGGTTCAGATCGTTGACGATTTTGACAACGGCGTTCAGAACCAACGGCTTGGATATCGCAACGTCTTCCAAGCCAAGCCATCAGCGGCGGTGGCCAGTCGCGTTAATCGAGAATACCGCGGCAACTGCGGCCGCAGCATGTGCGTCTCCGTCGACCGCCGAGACCTTGGTTTCTGCGGCTTATGGGTTCACTTCTTCGACTTCCGCAGCCCAGAGCGAACTTACTTCGACAGTAGCAAGTACCTCTATCTCTCCTTTTGGATCAAGGGTGCCAAAGGCGGCGAAGACTTCACGGTAAAGCTTGCCGACCGGAAATGGATCGAGAAAGAAGATGCTATACCGCTCGGCCACATCAACCAGTTCTTGGCAGGCGGCGTCACGCGGACTTGGCGAGAAGTCATCATCCCACTCAACTCGACAAGCAAACTGAACTGGGCCGAGTTGGGAGGCCTCATCTTGGACTTCAACAAAGAGGGCCGCTACACGGTTTACATCGATGATGTTGCCTTCAAGACACACCGCACGATTCCGACATCGTTCAGCCGCCCATCAAAGGCACCGAAAACAGCAGCCCCAACGGTCAAGGGACCAAGCCGGAAGACCGTGCGTTCAATGTGGGTCTGGATCAGCGAACAACTCCTTACCGATCAAACGAAGCGCGATGAATTCTTCGCAACCTGCCTGAAGCAAGAAGTCCGCCAGATTTGGGTTCAAATGTTGTACTCGATGTCCAAGATGGAAGACTCTTCCGAGAGTGGACCGTTTGGCATCTTGGCAACACCCAAATGTCGTCTGAAATGTGTCAACGAGTGGCGCAAGTTCAACCGAGAGGCACATTACTACGGCATCAAAGTCCACGCCCTCGATGGATATCCCGAGTTCGCTCAAAAGGAATTTCATCACATTCCTCTCGCTGTCGTCGATGCACTGATTCGATTCAATCAAGCGGTACCGCCAGTTGAGCGGTTCGACGGAGTCCACTTCGACAACGAACCTTACTTGATAGTCGGCTGGCACGATTCCAAACGCCGACAACAAATTCTCAAGGAATTCCTCGAGCTTAACGAAATGTGCCAAGCCAAGATTAGCGAACACTCGCAAATGGAGTATGGCATCGACATCCCATTTTGGTGGCAAGAAAGAGACCCCAAGACAGGACATTGCCCCGGCGACGTGACCTTCAACGGACGCCGCAAGCCAGCCAGTTTTCACTGCATCGACATGTTGGATAACGTCGGCATCATGAACTACCGCGATCAAGCCGACGGTGCCGATGGCATGATCGCTCACGGTCGCGATTTGTTGAACTATGCTGACAAGATGAATGGTGCTCGGATCGCAATGGGCGTTGAACTTTTCCGCGAAGACCCTGCCGATGCGTGGTTCGTCACAGGACTGGCCCCAAAAGATTTCGCCGAAGCCGTGAACAGCAACGGCAGCGACTTTGCTCGACTGAGTCGTGTCGATGGGTTCCGCTTCAACGTTATCAATGATGGTCGCTTCATCCATGTTGGTGTCGCCTTGCCGCCGACGCGTGAATTGGATCGCGACAAGCTAAGACGCACGCTGGTCCGTATCGCAAAACGATTCGGCAAATCCGACAAGCAACGCAGCAAAGCTGATGTCGAACGAATCTCGGAAGCCGTCGCAACGTCGATTCGGAAAGACCCTGTGTGGAGCGACTTTATTGCTCGCCCAATCGAAGACCCAGCAACCGGCGATATCTATTCCGGTTTCATAGCCACCAGCATGATGTTGCCAAAGACAACGTTTGCTGACGACACCTACTACGATTTCCGAACGCAAACGCGGGCCGCCGAAGAGTACTTTGGCCGCTATCGCCAATATCAAGGCACGGCAATTCACTGCTACGAACAGTTCATCAAACTGATCGGCGCCGCACAGGGAGAATGACAGGAGTCAACACGTAGGCCGGAACAAGCGAAGCGCAGCTGAAATAACCAATGCCCAAGCACCAATGACCGAAGAAAGATGCAGCATCGAAACTCTTCCATTGGTCATTGGTACTTTTAAAAAGAAAGCCCCGGTAACCATCGGTCACCGGGGCTTTCTCGCTAACAACTATCTACATTAGGCTTCGAGAGCCGTCAGAATCTCCTGAGCCAAAGTAAAGCTCTCGTCAATTTCAGACGCTGGATCGGCAATGTTATCCAATCCTTCGTTGCCAGCGACGGTATCCGAGCCGCCTTGACCATCAATGGTATCCACGCCTTCTTGGCCAAGGATCACGTCGTTGCCAGCACCGCCGAGCAAGATGTCATCGCCATCGCCGCCAAGCATGGTGTCGTTGCCAGCATTGCCAAGAATGCGGTCCACGCCATCGCCGCCGTTCAGGCCGTCGTTGCCATCGCCCGCGGTGATCGTGTCATCGCCGTCGCCGCCGATGCCCGTGTCATCGCCAGCTTCGCCGAACAACATATCGTCGCCATCGCCGCCGCGAATACTGTCGTCACCCAATTGGCCACGCAACGTATCCGGCCCCGATCCGCCTTCCAGCGTATCATTGCCCGACCCACCAAACAGCTTGTCGGTGTCGGCACCGCCACGGAGAACATCGTTGCCGCCGTTTCCGATAGCTGTGTCATCTCCACCGCCGCCTTCAAGGGTATCATCGCCTTCGTCGCCATCGACAACATCATCGTCGCCTCCACCGAAGATGGCATCGTTGCCTTCGTTTCCGTTCAAGATGTCATCGCCCGAGCCACCTCGGATCGAGTCGTCTCCAGCATCGCCGCCGATCGTATCGTCGTCGGCTCCACCTTCGATGGTGTCATTACCCATGCCACCATTCAAGACGTCGTCTCCCGTCTCCCCCCGAATCGTGTCATCGCTGGGGCTACCGGTGATCGTGTCGTTGCCGAATCCGCCAAGGAACTCGATGCGAACGTTGCCCAACACGGCGTTGGAAGCGTTGATCGTATCCGCGCCGTTACTTCCGTTGACTTGTAAGAACGTCGTTTCGACATCGGTCAAGTCACCGATTGTGATGTTGTCGGCACCGTTACCAGCATTTAAGACGATGTTGCGAATGGTTTCATTCACGGTCACCGTCGAATTGCCGTTGTTCGTAATCTGGATCGAACCTTCAGCAGTTGCTGTGACAGTCAAGCTATCGTTGCCCGAGGTTGCTCGCACTTCCAGCGTATTACCGCCAGTTGTACTGACGACGATGTCTTGCCCTTGATCATCCGTGATGAAGAAGTCGTCGCCATTTCCGCCGTCGAGCATATCAGTGCCCAACTGACCGCTGATTCGGTCGTCGCCATTGCCACCCAACAAGGTGTCGTTGCCCGAGCCACCGAAGATGATGTCATCACCCAAGGAAGCGTCGATGAAATCGTCGCCGTTGCCACCGATGAGCGAATCGTTCGTGTCACTGGCCAAGATCGTATCGTTACCACTTCCACCGTTTGCGGTGTCATTCTGGTTTCCACTGGCTGGTGG
>PBMZ01000081.1 GCA_002722955.1 Planctomycetaceae bacterium
TCTGCCGAACCGTTTCGTGGCTGATTGATTCGGCGATCTCCAGTTCAACAACTTTGTCGGCCATCAATCTGAGCGACCAATTGCCGCAACCTTCCGGAGCCGGACCCAGCCTCAACGCTATGACCTTGGCCTCCTGTTCTTACAAGCACGAAATTCAGTTCACTCATCCGGTGCAAGACAACGGCAAAGTTCAGTTTCGATTCTTGAAGGATGAAGCTCTAAATTCTGACGGTGACCGCGGAAGTCTTCCGAAGGGGATCACGCTTAGTTCCGATGGTGTCTTTAGTGGTACTCCGCAGGAATCTGGTAAATTCCGAGTGTGCATCGCGACCAACGCAGAGGACGACTTTTCAATTCAACTCAGCCGCGAATTCTTACTTGAAGTGAAATCGAAGTGACGACTTCGAGCTGCTTTCCGTGGTCATGCGGGCACTGACGGTGGCAGAATGAAGAATGCGATTAATACAAAGAAAATGTGCAAGCTTCCATGGGCAAACCAATCGCTCGGTCGCGCGATGACAATCGTTCGAACGTTTAATCTAAAAATCTGCGGCGGAATTCGGTTTGCAGATACGGGACGCGGTTTTGATGCATCGCAAACAGCTTTTTCAGGGGATACCGCTCTGGCAGCTCTTCACCCTTGAGCTTCTTCAGTTTTTGCAACAGCATGACCGCGAAGATGCCTTCTTCGATCGATAGGTCCTCGATCATCAGCGTCTGATACTTGTCCAGAACCTTTTCGTAGGTCTCCATTCCCGAAATCAGTGTTGCTTCCGATTCGCTCAAACGGCCCTCTTTGAATAAGCGTTCGCCATCGAAGAGTTCGCGGTGAGCCTTTACGGTCAGCGGGTCGGATTCAGAAAGTGCTCTGGTTCGCCAATACCGATAGTTGACGACCTTCTGCGTTCGGCTGAGCCAATTGGCCATAAATTCCTTGGTCGCCCCGTTCTTCTTGGCGATCGCGTCAAGTTCGGTGTCTAAGTCGTTGACTTCGAGATAGAGCGGTCCGGCTGGTGTTTGGAATTCCATGCGGCCATAGTCTTCAGTCCACCCGTCAAAAGCGTCTTTCCAAGCGATCCGGGTGACTTCGTCAAACAAGCCGTCACGTTGCAGGGCTTGTGCGTAATCGAATTGAGATCGAGCAGGATACGAGCGGAACAGGGCACGCATCATGATGTGCTGACGCATGTTGTCCTCGGCCGAGTTGGCGGCTTCGAACCATTCTTTTGCGACGAGGTAGTTGTCTTTGTTTTCCGGATTGATGTCGGGGTCAGGACCGCCCAAGTAAAGCTCGTCATTGGGATCCTTGCGGAAGTACTTTCGGAAGAAGGCGGCTTCGTCCGAGCGTCCGACTTTCTTGCCCAAGGTGTTGCCGACATCCCAATAGAGTTCTGGGTATTTGCGGTTCCGGTTCGAGCCGCGCATGGTGAACTTCGCGCCTTCCTTGACCCAATAATAGCGGTCGCTGACGCCGTCCCATTCGGCGGACACGTTGAACGAGAGGTTCCAGCCATGATACCGCCAGACCTCGAGATAGTGTGGTTGTAGCTTAATGATGGATTCGGTTGTGGCCCGCATTTGAGCCCACTGTTTGGTTGTCTTCTGCTCGTCCATCTCGCGCCACAGAAAATTCGTGGCGACGCCACGCATTCCGAGCAACACCAGATTCATAGTTGCACTGGTCGGGTCAACATCGCCGAGAGACGTTTCTCCCAAGTCGTACTCTTGCCGCAATTGGGCCAAGCTTCCGCCTTCGTCTTCGGTGGTTGCTGGCATTCCCAACAGAAAGATCGGGATCAGCAATACGACGATTGCGCCAAGGTAAATCAGTTTTCGCTGTTGTGTTGTTAGTCGGCTCATTTTGACTCCAATTCACGCAGGCAAAGACTGTAATAGCCAATCAAGAGACACGGGATCATGTACGCAACCGTGACGATTAACGCTGGAAGCAACGAGGAATCCCAAGGGACATCGAAGCCTTCAGCAACATAGGGCGACATGCGAAAATGGCTGAAGTCGGGGACGATGTTCTGAACGATCCACAAGATGTCCTTGACCATTAGCTCATCGAGCCACTTCATAATGCCCACGGACGTCGTCTTGGGAAGGTCAGAAGTGTCGTTCATGTGGGTGAGCAGTCGGTACGCTGACTCGATGGGGCCGCCACCTCGCTGCTCGCCCGACACCAGTTTCGCCATGAATTCGCGAAAGGCTTGGCCGATAACCACCATTGCTGAGGTCAAGAGGATCGCGACCGGGCCCTTGACGAAGCAGCTGCCTGTGACGCTGATGATGATGATCAGCACCATCATCATCCAAATACCAGAAGCCGCCTTAGTGAAGCTAATATGAAATGGGTTGTCCGGTTGACGAATGAAAAAGTCCGACTGAGCCATTCCCAAGTACTGTCCCGAGTCCAGGCAGCGAACATCGATGCGAATCTTGTCATCGTCGAAGACCATATTGTCAAATAGGTCGACTTCGATTTCCTTCGATTGTTCTTGGTCGTAGTAAGACAACTTTCGATCGATAGTGACAACGTTTTGAGTAAACTCGGCGATTTCGAAAGCGGGCAACTCGACCTGCACGCCAGTCTCCGGATTCACGATCAAGTACTGGCAAAGGACACTTTGTCCCATGCGTCCTTTGTGTGTTCGGAAAGCTTCGAAGCGGGACTCAAGTAGCAGGCGATCAACTGGCGTTACGTTACGAAATGTGAACATTCCGCGAGCCTTCGTCGCACCCTCGATGTATTCGCGGTGCTCCCAGACGTAGCCGACGCTAATGCCGCCAACTTTCTTGCCCTCTTCGTCTTCTGTTCGGCCTTCTCGATCCATGTACTCCAGCGTGGCGTACACGGGGACTCGGCAAGCCAGCACACGGCGAGATTCCAGGTCCAGAGCCTTTTCGTACAAGTCGTAAGCTGCTGGTGACTGCTGTCGCAATTCGCTGATGTTGTTCAGCGAGTAGGCTGCTTCAACACCGCTTGGCAGTGTGTCGCCTTCGAATTTGAGCTCAACGCCCTCGATCGTCTTATTGGATTGAACGCGAACGTTTTCGACCACTTCGTCGATTTGCTGTAGCATCGTCGGCACTTGACGGACGACCCACAAGTAACCAACAAAGCCCATGACGACCAAGATGATCGTGCCAACGGTCGAGAAACCAAGCATCCGCCCCAAGACAACTTCACTGCGGCGAACGGGCTTGGTGACGACAGTGTGCAGCGAACGAAGGCGAATGTCTTCAGGCAGACCCCAACATGCCAAGATCAGGATCACCGGAAGCACCAAGAATGTGATCGTTCGAAACACGAAGCTGACATAGTTTTTGAGCTGTAAATCTGGTCGCAGCGTCGAATCCTGAAGGAACCAACTTGCGAACATAAACAGGATCGAAAACACGACGAAAACCATCAGTGCCTTGCGCCTGACAGCTTCGCGAATCGTCAATTGAGCCAGCGCCCAGACTCGACGAAACGAGATTCCCAGCAAATCGCGAAGACCGCTGTTGATCCATGAGATGACGATTTTCGGACCCTTGTTGCCGTGAAGGATCACAGACGTCAGCATCGCAATGGAAAGGACGATTAGCAGAAAACTGCCCATCGCCTTAGCCCAGTGCAACACCGCGGGTACCAGAGCATAAGGTTCGGGATGAAATTCCATGACGTTCTATGCTTGCAGATGGTCTTTGAAAGATTCTCTCGACGTGAGTGGTTGGGAATGAATTCCCGCAGTACTTCGTGCCTATTCCGAAGCTGCCGACGGTGATGCTTGTTCCTCGGGAATGTATCGTTGTCCCGGGCGAGCTTTACTTTCGTAAACAGTCTTCAAGAACAAGTCTTCCAAGTTGGTCGTCGGATGGTCAACGTCGACAAGCTCGGCTTCATGCTTTTGCAATACAGCTTGGACTTCTTCAATAGCTGCATCGCTGAGCCGCGATGTTCTTAGCTGAGTTACCTCTTGTTCTTGTAGCAATTCATCGACTTTGCCGAGCACCTTCAGTTCGCCTTGAAACAAGATTGCGATCCGATCGCAGACGTCTTGCACATCCGCCAGCAAGTGGCTGCACATCACGACCGTCTTGCCTTCTTCTTTCAGCTTTAAGATCAAGTCCTTCATGTCTCGAGTTCCCAAAGGATCGAGACCGCTGGTGGGTTCGTCTAGCAGTACGAGGTCCGGGTTGTTGATCAAGGCTTGAGCCAACCCGATCCGTCGCGTCATACCTTTCGAGTACTCTTTCAGCTGGCGCCGGCGAGCATGCTTGAGACCCACCATGTCGATCAACTCGTCAATTCGCTTTTGCCGCTCTGCGGACGAACCTTTAAACAATCGACTGTAGAAGTCGAGCGTTTCTTCAGCATTCAGGAAGCGGTACAGATACGACTCTTCTGGCAAATACCCGATACGCTCGTTCTTTTCGACGTTCGTCGCTGGCTTGCCGAAGATCTTCAATTCCCCCTCGGTGGGGAACAAAAGGCCAAGCAATAGTTTGAGCGTTGTCGTTTTGCCGGAACCGTTAGGGCCCAGAAGTCCAAAGACCTCACCCTTATTCACGTCGAGGCTCAATGATTTGACGGCCTCAACCTTTTTGCGTCCCCAAAAGTCCCGGTAAATCTTGGTAAGGTTACGAATCTGAATGACACTCGAATCGTTGTCCATGCGTTCTTTCTCGCGTTGAGAATCAAGTAAACATCGCTCGAGCCCACGTTGTCTATTGTGGACAGACTCGAATTTAGATGCCTGTTGTCTAAGTCGAATGAGGGAATTTGGGCATACGGGAGAGTACGACCGAAACCCGCTTGACGTTGGAAATAACGGCTTTTGGGGAGATGTATCATCCTTGCTGGCCCGATCGTCAATCGCCAAGATTCCGAAGTCCCGGACTGATGATTGATCATCTCTTGTTTCGGCACCGAAAACCTGATTTCGGTAGCGAAATAATCCCTCATTGGCGCGAAGACACGGCGTGTGCTTGGCCAAGAGAATCATTCAATTTATAGCTCCCTGGATTCTGTTGCAAGATCACACTGGACAACAATTTGCGTTGAGACGAGAACTCGCGCCGACTACACGGAATCTTCATCGTCGTTTACCAGGAATTAGCCGGTACAACCGCAATAATCCCAGCAAAAGGCACAATGCGGCGACCGCGATTCCGGCCAAGATCAACAGTCCCTGCCAATCTCCGAAAAAATGCCGCACAGAAATCGTCTCGGTGGGCTGAAACAGCCACAGCCATTGCCATCCCACCAAAACCAGAAATACCGCCGCACTCAGATAGGGGCCATAGGGGACATAGGCGGTATTGAAGAGCAGTTTTGCTGAGACTCCGACCAGGATCGCGCAGAAAGGAGCCAACAGGAACGCAAACACGATTGGCTGCCAACCGAGGAAGCTGCCGGCCATTGCCATCAAAGTGACATCGCCGAATCCCAGAGCTTCTTGGCTCAAGAAAATGGACGAAATGATCCGGGCGATCCAAGTCAAGCCGCCCCCAGCGACCAAGCCAGCGACACTCCAAGCCAGCCCATGCCAATGCCGGTGGTGCTGTATCCACTCGGGAATGAAGGGGCCTCTCAACTGTGGAATACTGTGATTCCAATCGACCCAAAGATGAATGATTTGCACATCACCCGATCCGAACGCTAATCCAACCCCCAAAATCATCCCCGGAATTGTGATCCAATCCGGAATGATGTACTCGCGAAAATCCGTGCCTGTCGCTGCTACCAACAACCAAATCAGCACCAAATGAGAGGCCAGCCGACCATACTTCCACAGTAAATCAGGCGTCACCTCCGGAGTCCGCTGCGCTCCCAACTTCCCCACAGCAACAATGTAAGCAGCGAACAAGAGCCCCGTTCCCAACTCCATCCACAGTCGACCCCATCCTCGCCGATTCCCACAGCCAGCGCAACTTCGCACCGCTAAAGTCCCAACCAGTGTCAAGATACTCAACCCGTGAAAACGCTGACACTCGCCGCATCGAACTCCCCAAGTCGGGCCTTCAGAAAGCAAACCCGCCCAACCAGCCGCAACGGTCCCTGCAACGACACCAACAACAAACGCCGCCAGACCTAGGAATTCGACCGAGAAATCAGAGAACAGATTCGCCATTCCCAAGTTTTACAGAATTGACGCCATCAGCAAAACGGAAGTTTGCCGCACAGTTGGCTAGTTCGTCGACCAATTGGGCTACTGCACGTTTTCTGGTTCGGCACCAACCGGCTCGCTATCGACGAAGGCTTCGCGGATTTCGGCAGCGATGAAGAATGAGCCGGTGACACAAATCAGCTCGTCGGGACTGGCCAAACGGCGAGCCAGTCGCCAGGCCGTTGTGGGGTCCGCGGCTGTGTGAACTGGCGTCGTGCTGATACGCCGGACAAGCCGATGCAGTTCTTCGATCGGGACGGCGCGGGGGTAGTCTTGGTATTGCGTCAGTATTGTTGTGTCGAAGCGTGGCAAGAGTTGCCGCAGCATACCGGCGACGTCCTTGTCGACGGTTGTCGAGAAAATCAGCAAGCGGCGCCGTGATGTGAACTGATCATCCAGCGTTCGCAGCAGTTCCTTGACCGATTGCCAGTTGTGAGCGGCGTCGACGACAACGGTGGGACGCTCTTGAATGACTTCAATTCTCAGAGGCCAGCGGACAGATGACATGGCCGAGGTGATCGCAGCTTCGGAAACCTCGAAGTGCCGCTGCCTCAACAAGTCCACCGCGGCGACGGCTATGCCGGCGTTTCTTGCCTGATGTTCGCCAGCCAAACTCAACGGTAAATCAGTCCATTTCGACCACGGCGTCTCGACGGAGACCAGTTGCCTTGTTCCCGACGGTTGTTCGGCTGGGCGAGATTGAACTTGGATATGCTCGCCCAAGTTGTAGAGCTTGGCGCTTTGTTGTTCGCAGATTTCGGTGATGGCCGACAAAGCTTCGGGGTCGGTTGCCCCGCAGATTAATGGGACGTCTGGTTTGGCGATCCCCGCCTTCTCGGCGGCGATTTGAGTTAGCGTGCTTCCCAAGATTTGAGTGTGGTCGCGGCTGATACTGGTGATGATCGTCACCAACGGCGAGCACAGATTTGTGGAATCCAAACGGCCACCCAAACCGACCTCTAGCACAGCGACGTCAGCCGCTCGCGCGTGAAAAAAGAGCCATGCCATTGCGGTGGCGATTTCGAAATAGGTGGGGTTTAGCTTTCCGGGCATTCCGTCCAGTTCGGCCACGGCGACAGACACACGGTTGACCAACTCGATGATTTCGGTCGGCGTCGCCATCACGCCATTGAAACGAATGCGTTCCTCGAAAACATCGATGTGTGGCGACGTGAACAACCCGACCTTGAGACCAGTGGCGGTCAGGATTTCCGAGACAAGTGCCGCTGTCGAGCCCTTGCCCTTTGTGCCCGCGATATGAATCGCTGGCACGGCAAGATGGGGGTCTCCCAACAGTCGCAACAACTGACGCATGCGGTCCAACTTGAAGTCGCCGGCCGAGTAGCGATCCGCGTGAACGTGTTCGTAGTTGATGCGATTGTAGAGATACTCAATCGCTTGTTCGTAAGTTTCAACGGGTTTCGTCATCGAAGGGAGCGCGACAGTTTTCAAGAGGACTTGGAACTCGCGGAGTATATCGTGTTCGCTTGCAAACCAAAACACGGCTCATGAGAATATTGGTGCTATGAACAACGAAGTCACCATTCACTACTGCAAGACTTGCGGTTTTCTGGATCATGCTCAGAAGATCAGCAGCGCGCTCGAGAACGAGCTTGGGCTCCAGGTGCGCTTGCAAGAAGGCTTTTGGGGCACGTTTCGTATCGAGATGGATGATAGCGTCGTCTACAATCGATGGAAGACGCGTGGAATCTTGGGCCGCATCGGCTTAGGCCGCACGCCGACTCCCGGTGAGATCTTGGAGTTGTTACGACCACAGGCAAGTTAGGGCAACAATGAAACATCTTGCGGTAACCGTCATTTGCTTGGCTTCAGTCGTGCCGAGTCTTGCGGACGACGACTTTCAAGTCGAGGAACTAAAGTACTCGGGCGGACCGTACAAGAACGAAACATTTCGATACATCGTGATGAGGCCGGCCAAGGTCGAGGCCGGAAAGTCGTATCCGCTCGTCTTGTTTCTTCACGGCGCCGGTGAACGTGGCACGGATACGAAGCTACTGCAACGCCACTTGCCGGAAATGATGGCAAGCGCCGATTATCGTGGGCGATTCCCTTGTTACTTCGTCGCACCTCAGTGTCGTAAGGACAAACGCTGGGTCGATAAACATTGGGGCGACAAACAGTCGACTCCGATGAAGAAAGAGCCCACGCATCAACTAAATGTTGCGGTGTTGGCATTGAAGGCGAGCCTCAAAGAGTACTCCATCGATGAGTCACGGATCTATTTGACTGGCCTGTCGATGGGAGGCTTTGGCAGTTGGGAGTTAGCCGTTCGCAATCCCGATTGGTTTGCCGCAGTTGCTCCGATTTGTGGAGGCGGCGACATCAAACAAGCGCATCGATTGAAGAACGTGCCGGTGTGGGCGGCTCATGGGGATAAGGATGGTGTCGTCATTCCGGAACGCAGTCGAGAGATGATCGCCGCTATTAAGAAAGCGGGCGGTAAGCCCTATTATGTCGAGTATCCCGGTGTCGGCCATAACTCTTGGACGCCCGCCTATAAACAAAAGGACGGCCTCTTGAAGTGGATGTTTGAACAACGCAAGACAAATCCTGCTAAGATCCAATAGCTAAAATCAACGAGTCTTGAAGAAACTGAGGAATCCAATGAATACGCCAACAACTCGCCGTGAATTCACGAAGCAATCCCTCGGAGCCGTGCTGACTTATTCGTTGTTGGAAACGGTGGCCCAAACGGATGCTTTCGCTGACAAGGTTAAGCCAACCGCGGAAAAGTGGTTAAGGGGCGTTCACGAGTTGGCGTCTGACGTCAAGGACCGGTTGGTCTCTCAGGTGTTGTGGCAGAAGAAAACCGAAGAGCTGTTTGCTCAAGCAAACCTGGACGAGTTACTCGAACTGATCGACTTCGAAACATTGACCAAGAACATCAAACTGGTGGAAAACGGAGCCCGCTCGTTGCGTTTCAGGTTTCCTCAAGTCGAGGGCCTGCCGAAACAGTTGGTCTTTGGCAAGCAAATCTTCGCGATCAAGAAGGGTCGCTCTGTGGTGCCGCACGGTCATAACAACATGGCGACCGCGTTCTTGATCTTAAAAGGCAAGTTCGACGGAAAGCATTACGACCGGTTAGAAGACGTTGGCAACGAAGCCTTCATTATCAAGCCAACCATCGATAAGGAGTTTGGGCCCGGTGGCTTCTCGACCGTGTCCGATTACAAGGACAACATTCATTGGTTCAAGGGAATCGACGACTTGGGCTTTATCTTCAACATCCACGTCTTAAATGTGACGCCGGGCAGCCAATTGCCAACAGGACGCGTTTATGTGGATCCTGACGGAGAAAAGCTCAAAGGCGGTCTGATCAAAGCACGCAAGCTGCGCTATAAAGAAGCCCACGAAATGTATGGTTAAGCGACGGTTGCGTGCAGCAGAAGGTCATACTTGCGGGATATAGAGACCTAGATCTCTCGGATCGCTGCTGCATCTTCGTTGACCTATGAGGTTAAAACCCATAGCGTAGTAATCAACCTATGTTCGTACGATTGCTATATATGTTGGTTTATCTCAGAGGTCATCAATGCCTGTTAGCCTCAATCTTGGCTCGAAAAGTCGCGTCGCAAAACTGTACTCTTTTCCCAATTCGACGACGTGCCCGTGGACATTGGAAGAGACCGTCAAGCATTGGTTTGACATGACGCTCGACCGCGATGGGTTGTCCGAGAAGGGTGCTCGTTGTTCAGTCAGCACTTCCGGCAGGTTCCTTGTCCTTAAAATTGACGACCGAGGTCAATTGATTCGCAGCTGCAGGAATACACGGTTCGGCTGCCTCAATTCCCGAAGAACGGTTGGTCTGAACTATCGACAAGATCAAAGCAGACGGAAAATGGGATCCGAGCCCAGATGGTAAGCCGCCTGAATATCATCCTTGGCCGTTCTTTATGCCGCATGGAATGGCGATGTTGAATCAGCGTGCCGTCCTGTTCTTTCACTATCCACCGATCAGGCTGCTCGACACGAATCAAGATTACCTGGACGATCATGTTCCGGTTCGTTGTGAAGAGCTGCTGGCTGCCAATGGTACGTCTAACTCAGAATTGCCGTTGTTCAACACGGTGATGGATGCAGCGCCGATCGGATCCGAGACTCGCAAGGATCGAAACCTGGCGGCGATAAGGATTGGGGTTTGATTCCCATCAACTACTTCCACCAGTATCAGAAGGCGCAAGTCGAGTTGCTGCTGAACCTGTCGGAGCATGAAGGCTACACCGTTCCGATCGTTGTCTATGGTTCCCATCCACGTCAGACATTTAACGAGCTTTATGGAACGTCGCTAAGAACGAATGGTGTTGCTTCAGTCGAGATTATCGCTGGCAAGAAGACACCCGTTATGGCTTCGACTCACCCATATGTCTTTTATGGAAAAGCTCAAGGTTTCAACGCAATCGGGGTTCGGGAAAGATCGTTGACGAGAAAACCGCGACCTATCAAATGAAGACTGATTTGACTGTCGCTCGTTGGCTCAAGTTGATGGCGGATGATCCGACTCAGGATCCGAAGCTTGTCCGTGATCACGCAAAGGCTTATTGGAACGACCCCAGACAGGGAAACGTTGTTACTGCACTGGTTCAACACCAAGGATCGCTGCATTATTCAGACCCAACGACGTTGACCTTCGAGTATCTTGTGCCGCTGCCTTCGATCGGGCAAGTGGCGACGAAGTGCTCGCATCCAGTTGAGGAACCAGCAAAGAAGACCGCGTCAAAGAAAAGAACTTCGGAGAAGCCGGCAAAAAGTTCTTGGCGATTGCCAAGAACAAAGTGTGGGGCAATCCCGACGAACATCCCGCTGGTGCCAAAGATTTCTATAATGATTTAGTCGCTCCTGTGTTGAATCAGGATTTGGAAGTAGAAACTTGGGAGCACGCAGGTCCCAAAGTACCCGCAGAGATCGAGGAAGGTGACAAACACTCCATCCGGCTATGGAGTCCGTGGACCTGGATTCGATCGGAATTCCCTACGCGTGGTCCGAGTCGTTCGATCACGCAAAGCTGGCCATCTCAGCACAGTCAAATCCCAAAGGCACGGATCGCTGGGTCTGCGTGGGCGACATCAACTTCACGCTTGCTCAAGAGAAACGCGGCGGCGGAACGGTCGCTTTCAAGTGTGAACCGCTCTGGAATAGCCGTGTCCAAGTGTTGCACGACGAGAAACTGGCGAAAAAGCGGAAACGTCGAAAGTAAGAAGTCTTGCGCTTCTGCAAGGGGTTAACGAATTACCCGCCGAAGTCATCAAAGGCGACGTTTTCTGGTTCCACGCCAAGGTTATCCAGCATGTTGCGAACGGCTTGCAGCATCATGGGTGGGCCGCAGATGTAGTATTCGCAGTCTTCGGGTGAAGGGTGGTTGTTGAGGTACTCGTCCAACAGGACTTGGTGGATGAAGCCTGTGTAACCGGTCCAATTGTCCTCGGGGAGTGGATCGGACAGGGCGACGTGCCAACTGAAGTTGGGGAACTCGGCGGCGAGAGCTTCGAATTCTTCCTCGTAGAACATCTCTCGCAAGCTGCGGGCTCCGTACCAGTACGAGACCTTTCGGTGAGTGGCCATTCGCTTGAAGAGTTCGAAGGTGTGCGACCGTAGCGGAGCCATTCCGGCACCGCCGCCGATGTAAACCATCTCGGCATCGGTCTCTTTGATAAAGAACTCGCCATAGGGGCCGGAGATGGTAACTTCGTCGCCGGGTTTAAGATTGAAGATGTAGGAAGACATCTTTCCTGGGGGTGTGCCTTCCGGCGCGCGAGGTGGCGGCGTGGCGACGCGGACGTTAAGCATGATGATGCCTTCTTCGCCCGGATAGTTGGCCATCGAGTAGGCTCGGAACACGGATTCCTCGACCTTTGATTCGATCTGCCACAATTTGTAGGTGTCCCAGTCCTCGTGGTATTCTTCTTCGATGTCGAAGGTTTCGTACTTCAAGTGGTGTGGCGGAGACTCAATCTGAATAAAGCCGCCCGGTTTGAAACCGACGCTCTCGCCTTCAGGGAGTTCCAGAACCAGCTCTTTAATGAAAGTGGCCACGTTTCGGTTCGAGCGGACTTTGCAGCGCCATTTCTTGGTTTCGAAGACCTCTTCGGGGACTTCGATTTTCATGTCTTGCTTGACGCCAACTTGGCACGAGAGCCGACATCCCTCGCGAGCTTCGCGGTTGTTGATGTGGTTCTTTTCGGTGGGCAAGATATCGCCGCCACCCTCGAACACACGAACTAGACATTGAGCGCACGTGCCGCCGCCGCCGCAAGCTGATGAGACGAAGATGTTGTTGCTTGCCAGAGCCCCAAGCAACTTGCCGCCGGCGGGAACTTGGATCGTCTTTTGTTCGTTGATCAGAATCGAGACATCGCCACTGGAGATCAAGAACCCGCGGGCTACTTGAATCAATACCACCAGCCCGATAACGATGCCGGTGAACATGATGACGCCAAGCCAGACTTCTGACATTTCTTTACTCTAATCCTACAAGTTTAACGGCAAGCCGAAGGCGACTGCGGCTGGTCTATCGCAACTTTATTCGATCGACACCAATTGCAGATTCCTTCTCCGACGAGGCCGTTGGCAGTTGAATGACCAATGACCAAATCTCAATGTTCTCGTTGATGCTCAAGAGCGATGGCGATTCTTTGGTCAAAAACACGAAAGACCCGACGCAGTCGCCTTGCCGTTAAACGGTCGAGTTTAAAGTTGAATTCCACCGAATGACATGAACGCCAGGGCCATTAGTCCCACCGTGATGAAGGTGATTCCCAGTCCCTTGAGTCCGTCGGGTACATCGCTGTACTTCAGCTTCTCACGAATTCCCGCCAGTGCCACGATCGCCATGGCCCAGCCGATGCCCGAGCCGACTCCGAAGGTGACGCTTTCGGCAAAGTTATAATCGCGTTGAACCATGAACAGCGTGCCTCCCAGGATTGCGCAGTTCACAGTGATCAGCGGTAAGAAGATTCCCAGGTCGATGAACAGCTTGGGAAAGTAGCGGTCCAACGTCATCTCGAGAATCTGCACCATGGCGGCGATGACGCCGATGTAACTGATCAGGCCGACAAATCTCAGATCGACGGCCGCGTATTCACTCCCCGCCCACGCCAGTGCGCCGGGCTTCAGCAAGTAGTTATAAATCAAGTTATTCGCAGGCACAGTGATAGCTTGGATGACGATCACCGCGTAGCCCAAGCCCATGGCAGTCTTGACGTTTTTCGAGACCGCTAAGAACGTGCACATCCCAAGGAAGAATGCGAGCGCGAGGTTCTCGATAAAAATCGAACGGACCAGCAGGTTCAGATGATGTTCCCACATGTTAGCTCGCTCCTACCTGGTCTTTTTTGATCGATCGCAAAATCCAAATAAAGACGCCAATCAAGAAAAACGCACTCGGGGGCAACAACATTAAACCGTTGGGTACGTACCAGCCACCTTCGGTCGATTGCTTCATGATCTCGATACCGAAGAGTTTTCCAGTGCCGAAGAACTCGCGGACCATGGCGACGAAAACCAGGATGATGCTGTATCCCAACCCGTTGCCGATGCCGTCCAGAAAGCTCATCTTCACGCTGTTTTGCATCGCGAAGCCTTCGGTTCGGCCCATGACGATGCAGTTGGTAATGATCAAGCCCACGAACACGGACAGCTCTTTGCTGGCGCTGAACGCGTAGGCTTGTAAGAATTGATCGACGATAATCACCAACGAAGCAATAATCGTCATCATGATGATGATACGGATGCTGTTCGGAACGTGGTTGCGAATTAACGATACCGAGGCACTCGAAAACGCAACGACCACGGTGACGGCGACGCACATCACAATGGTCGCCTCGAGCTTCGTCGTTACCGCCAACGCCGAGCAGATACCGAGCACTAACAGCGCGATCGGGTTCTTCTTGAAAACTGGATCGAATAGCACATCAACTGGTTTTGCCATTCGGTTTTCCTTCAATTCAACATGGTAACCCGACGCGTGAGCGAGGGGCGCTGACACGTGTTCGCAACCGACAATGATTGCTTCCGAAAACGTATGAGCGTCCCTCGCTCACGCTTCGGGTTACTATTCTGACTCCGCCTGTGGCTCGGCAAACTCTCCATCTCGCACGCGTTCCAAGAGCGGGCCAAATGCATGGTCTCCGAGCCAATACTGCAGCATGTAGGTGACTCCGTTCGAGGTAAACGTTGCTCCTGAAAGTCCATCGACTTTGAATTCGGCATCCGGCGTGCTGCTATTCACCTCGCCCTTAACGACTTCGATGCGAATGTTTCCATCGTCGTCGAAAGCTTGCTTACCATTCGTCCACTTGGCTTTCCAAATGGGGTTGTCGACTTCACCGCCGAGGCCAGGCGTCTCGGCATGTTCATAGTATCCGATGCCGCGGATTCCCTTGGTGTCGGCGTCGAGAGCAACGAAGCCGTACAGGATCGACCAGAGTCCCATGCCATGAATCGGCAACACGATTTGGTCGATTTTGCCTTCTTTCTTGACGATGTAGACGAAAGAGTACTTCGCCCGCTTCTTGATGCTGGCGACGTCTTTCTCGGCTGGGACATTGATGCTTAGTCGAGGACTGCTGACGGCGGCGCGAGCGTCAAACTCTGCGGCTGGCATCTTGCCAACCTTCTCGACAGCTTCACCGCTCTTTAGGTCAATGAGGACAGTCTCGATTTGCTCGAACGCGGCTTCGATTTCGGTCTTTGATTCTCCATTTAACAACCCGGCAACAGCCAAGACGTTCTTTTGTTTGTCCAGTGCTTTGTTTTCTTGCTGCTTAGCGCGCAAGCCCACGGCTGATGCAGAGACTAAGAACGAGCAGACTCCGCATAGCATCAAGGCTACTGTCAATGTTTGAGACGTTGATTCACGCGTCATTGCGTGCCAACCTTCGTTTGATGTTCGCTTGAATGACTTGGTAATCAATCACCGGAGCAAACACGTTGCCGAATAGGATCGCCAACATGATACCTTCAGGATAGGCCGGATTGATGACTCGGATCAGGATCGTCATGAAACCGATCAAAATGCCATAAACCCACTTCCCACTCTCAGTCATCGCGGCCGAGACCGGGTCGGTTGCCATATAAACAGTTCCAAACGCAAAGCCACCCGTCACCAAGTGCCAATGTGGTGGCATCGAAAACATAGCGTTCGTATCGCTACCAAGAGCAAATAACGCCGCCGAAGAGACCATCGCGCCGATGACGACTCCGGCCATGATACGCCACGAGCCCACTCCTGTAATGATCAAGAACGCGGCACCCAGCAGGCAGGCCAAGGTCGACGTTTCACCCATCGACCCCGGAATCGTACCGAGAAACGAAGACATCCAGCTCACATCGAGAGTCGCCATGCCCATCGCGGGATCAGCCGAGGCCAAGATTCCCAATGCGGTGGCTCCACTAAAGCCGTCCACATGCACGGCCGTCCAAATTGTGTCGCCGGTCATGTCGCCGGGATAGGCGAAATACAAGAAAGCTCGCGCAGTCAGCGCCGGGTTCAAGAAGTTCTTGCCCGTGCCGCCGAAGACTTCCTTGCCAAAGACGACCCCAAATGCGATGGCTAAGGCAACTTGCCAAAGCGGTATTGATGGCGGGCAAGTTAGCGGAAACAGCATTCCGGTGACGAAAAAGCCCTCGTTGATTTCATGCTTACGGGCAAGGCAAAACAGCACTTCCAAGCTGCCGCCAACCACGTTGCACACTATAAACACCGGCAAGAAGTACAAACCGCCGTAAACAATGCAGGCCAGCATGTTGGCTGGATCATGACTCAGGCCAATGGCTCCCATCAGCGAGCCGCGCCAAGTCGGGTCTTCGGCCACGCCCATTTCGTTCAGAACAAGATTCGCTTGCAGGCCCGTATTCCAAAACGCCATCAAGATACACGGCGTCAACGCAACGACCACCGTCAGCATCATCCGCTTCAGGTCCATTCCGTCGCGAACGTGAGACGCACTCTTCGTGACCTCGCCGGGCGTATAAAGAAACGTATCCAAGCCTTCGTACATGGGATACAAGCGTTCGAGCTTGCCACCCTTGCCGAATTTCGGATGCAGTGCGTCGAGTAACCGACGAATCGGTTTCATCAGCCTTCCTTTTCGATCCGCTCGAGCATATCACGTAAGATCGGGCCAAATTCTTCTTTGCCCGGACTGACGAAAGTACAAAGTGCTAGGTCCTCTTCATCCAATTCCAGACACCCCAGTGCGACGGCTTGTTCGGAATCGTCCGTCAGCAGGGCTCTCAATAGGAAGGTCGGCAACATATCCAGCGGCATGACCTGTTCAAAACTGCCGATCGGCACCATGGCCCTTTCCGAGCCACCCGTGTCCGTGCTGAACGCGTATTTCTTATCCGGCCCGCCCAAGAATGCCGAGGCAAACACCCATTTAATCGAGAATCTGCCGAACCCGGGCCCGACCCAGCCCAAAAAGTCTCGCTGCCGTCCCTCGAACAGAACCGAAATCTGATTGTGATAACGGCCCAAGTAATTAAACGGGCCCGACATCGCTCTACCAGACAACACAGAGCCCGAGATCGTTCGCAGCTCGCCTTCGTTTAATTCGTTGTTCAGTAATTCATCCGCCGACGCACCCAACCGAGTCCGAACAAGCCGCGGATTGCGAACACTAGGCCCCGCGATCGAGATCACTCGGTCAACCGACAGTCGACCGGTGTCGAACAAACGCCCGATGGCGGCGACGTCTTGATAGTTGATGTGCCAAACGGTCTTCGATTCGTGAACCGGATCCAAGAAGTGAATGTGTGTTCCCGCCAAACCTGCCGGGTGAGGTCCGTCAAACTGTTTGTTTGTGACGAACGGCAAATCGGCACCGGGAATTACGGTTCCGGGTGCTGTAATGAGGTACAAGTCACCGTCCGTCAAATGTCGTATTGCCTGCAATCCGTGAATGAAAGCTAACTCTTGATCTTCCAGAACAACTTCCGGCCGCGCTGCCAAGGGGTTGGTGTCGATCGCGGTGACGAAGATCGAATGAGGAGTGCTTTCGGGTGAGGGCACTTTGCTAAACGGTCGTGTGCGGAGCGACGTCCACAGTCCAGATGCCAGCAGATTCTCGACCACTTGATCCCGCGAAAGCGCCGTTAAGTCGGCGTCGCGGTAGCCTGTAAATATTTCTTCATCGTCCCCATCAAGCTCGATGACAATCGATTGAAAGACGCGTTTGGCGCCGCGATTGATGGCAGCGACTTTACCGCATCCTGGGGACGTATACTGAACACCGGCCGTTTTCTTGTCCGTGAACAGAACTTGGCCAAGCTTAACCGAATCGCCTTCTTTGACCTCCATGGTCGGCTTCATGCCAATAAAGTCGTCACCGACGATGGCGACTGTTGATATCGGCGCGCCCACGCTCACCGTTTGTTGCGGCTCAGACGAGATCGGTAAATCGAGGCCTTTGCGAATGCGAATCATGGCCAAAAAGGGCTGGGACGTGGGCAATTGGGACAGTCAAAAGCGTTGCACGCTAGTTGTAGTTCACACCCTGCGAGATTGCAATCATCCCTTCGGCGTCGGCCTGCGGGTTCTGCAAATTGCCAGTTTCGAGAATCAGGGATCCCAAACGTTCGAAGACTACCGGGATTTAGAGAGTGAGCGGAAACGCCAATTACTGCTGTAGTTACGCTCGACGAAGTCCTCGTCTGGAGTGTTCGAGTCGATCGCGACGCCGTCATAATGCCGTTCGTTCTCAGTCGACTTGCCATCGATCAAATGACTGACCGTGGGATCGTCGAAGTCGAATTCTTCGATCGCTGAGCCTTCGACCGGCTGGCCCGACAGACTTTTCTTGCCCTTGGGTGTGTTGGGTCGGAGTTCCCAATACGATGCCGGAGTGCGTGCTCGAACCGACTCGGGCGATGACGAGGGCAATGCCAGCGATTTTCGAACGGTTGGCGTCGCTGTCGGCGCGGTGTCTTGGTCGTTGAATTCAATCGTGCCACGGACACCGTTTTCCAGAGTTTCCGTCGCGAAATCTTGCAGCGGATGTTTGCGAACGGGACGTTCAATCGTGGCTTTCTCGATCGAAGAACTCGACTCTTCAAGTAGTGGGTGTCTTTGCGAGGCCGGCTGAACCGCAGGCTTCAACGAGCGGCGAGGCTTCACATAATGATCGCGATTGGGAATCTCTTCCGAGGCAGTTTCGATCGGCTTGATTTCCGTCTGATCGGTTAAATCCAAGAAGAACGGCTCCTCGCCTTGTTGCGACTCACGCTTAGACGCGGCAGACGCTTTGGCTTGTTGCAGAAGTTCCCTTGCACTGGGAGGTAGCTCTTCTGTCTTCGTATTCACCGCGGATGTTGCAGCCATTTGTGTAAGCCTTGATCGAATGATCTTTTCGGCTCGCACGATGTTGGTTGCTTTGTCTTTCTTGCTCAGCAGGCTGGACTCTTCCGTGGCAGCCGCTAGCTCGATCGTGCTGCCTACCATTTTCGGTTTGTCTTGGCGATCGATTCGCTCGACAACGGGCTTTTCGGCGTTCTTCTTGTCAAAGCCAGGCAACTCGACTTCGATCAGCTTCGAGTAAACCGTTGGGCCACCATCGTCTGGCTTCATGCGAAGTCGCACGACGCACTCGGCCTTGTGGTTTCCCTTGCGAGTATACGGGATGAACAACTGATAGCAGGGGCCGAATTGAGAGTCGTGCAAATACGTGTTCCACGCCCCGGCCTCGAAATCGAACTGATGAACGGGCTTGGTTTGCTCTTCAACTTCTCCTTGGTCGTCGAAGACGTACACGCGAACTTTTCCGTTCACTTGTACGGGTTCGGAACTTCCGCGCGGGAAGAAGAAAACTTGTCCGGCGAAACCACGACAAGGTTCGTTATTCAAACCGTGACCCTCGGTGGGAGTCCACAAGGCAACGCAGCGGTTGGCCGGATTGCGAACAGTTGCTTCCTCGAAATCGTTGTCTCGATGAAACAATTCAGTCGTGCTGCACCCACAGGCCCCGATTACCAAAGCGGCCAACAGGAAAGACTGCATAAGACGTGATTGCTTTTTCATCGTCGCTCTCCTTTACTTTTCAACCGCCGGGACTGGTGGTGGAGGAAGAATCTTCTTGCCCGGCATCGTCGTGGTCGGCGAGCTGTAATTGGGCATCATGGGCAAGCTTGCTTCATCTTCGTCCATGAAATGCTTTTGAAGTTCTTCCGGAACTGCGTACAGCGGACCGTGAATCTCTTCTGCATCACTTTCGATGAAGTTCAACCGCTCGGCTTCGATTTGCTTGATCAACTCGGAATCCGCTGGGTCACGGATGATTTTAGGAGTCAAGAAGATCAGCAACTCGGTACGACGAGTGCTCTTGCCATCAAAACGGAAACCTTGGCCCAGCAGAGGAATGTCGCCCAGCCAAGGAACTTTACGCTCGAGCTGATCGTCGGTCTTCGTGATCATGCCGCCCAGGACGATGGTTTGATTGTTCGGCACGGCTACCGTGGTTCGAACTTCCGTGATGTCCTTGATCGGAGCGGTAATGGCGTTGCCGTTGATGTCGACAGCAAGGTCAACACCGGCACCGTCAAATTGACTTTTCTGCGCCACGACCTCCATCACGATGTTGCCATCGGGACTGATTCGCGGTGTGACGATCAGGATGATGCCCGCAGGATCGGGCGTCGCAATCGGGCTCAAGACGCCCGTTTGCTGGTTCGTTGTGAAGTTGGTAATCCGCGGTACTTCCTGGCCGACTTGGATTTGAGCTTCTTGATTGTCCAAGGCTCGAATCAGCGGGCGACTCAAAACATCGACGCGACGCTTCGCGGAAAGGGCTCGCAGCAACAGGCTCAAGGAATCGGAACTTGCCGAAAGGACGAGTCCACCAAACCCTAAATCGCCGTTAACGCGACCCAGCGAGAAATTGCTGAGTGCCTGTCCGCCCAGATCGGCTGCGTTCGACGTGTCCGGACTGGTGTTGTTGCCAAGCTGCAGGTTGTTAAACAAAAATCCAGGTGTCGCTGCTTGAGTAATGATTTGCTGTGTTGTGGTTTGGACGGTGCCACCGTTCGCGTTTGGCACTTGATCTGTCCGCGTAATCGTCAACAGATTGTCCGCTAACGTTGCACTTCGATCGAACAAGACCGAGTCTTGGATACCAAGCTCGATGCCGAATTCGTCGTTGTTCTCTAACGTGACCTCAACGATTAAAGCTTGAATGGTGACTTGGGCCGGAGCTTCATCCAGCTTCATCACCAGTTCTTTCATCTCGTCAAAGTAACGTGGCGAGGCACTGATCAAGAGGCTGTTCGAGACAGGCTCGGGCACCACGATCACTTCACGCTCGATCTGCTCAAAGGCACTGACAAGATCCGGATCGGCCTCGGCCAAGTCCCGTTGCGTGCTCATGAACAGGTTCAAGGAATCCGCGATCTCCGTCGCGGGGCTATTCTTCAAACGGAAGACGATGTTCTGTCGCTGCTGAACATCACTTTGGTCCAAACGCAGAAGCAACGCCTCGACGACTTCTAACGCTTCCTTGCCACCGACCGCGAAGATGCTGTTAGTTCGCACGTCGACCGAAAACTTCAACGGAATCAGGTTGCTGCTGGCGTCCTCGGCTCCGGCCAATTGAACGCCGACTTGGTTCTCATCCCCGGAATCGTCGACGAACAGTTCTTGTAGCAACTCGACGACATCTCGAGCGTCTGCGTTCTTCAGCGAAAAGTGTTTGATGTCGGCGACAGTTGCCGTGGGCTTGTCGAATTGTTTGATCAACTCTTCGATCAGTGCCATGCTCTCTTTGGGAGCAGTGACAATCAGGCTGTTGATTCGACTGTCCGGATTGATGCGAATGTCGGACAAGACACCCGATCGGATGGCTTTCTTGTTGTCGCCTTCCCCGGTCATGTATTCGATCACGGCCGAGCGTGCTTCTCGGAGTGCTTCGGAGCCTCGACCTGCACCAGACGAACCGAATTGGCCTTGGCCTTGTACCGTTGCTGGCGGGTTCACCACGCTTTGAATGGCCAGGTTCAATGTCTCGGCCAACTCTTCAGCCACGGCGTTCACCAGCGGAAAGACTTTCAACTGGTTGATGGCGCCACTGCCGACGCGATCCAGTTTTTGGATCAAAGCAATGATCTGCTCCATGTCATTGGGCGAGGCTTGAACGACGACCGTGTTGGTGCGAGCGTCGGCGATGGCCTTGACTCGTGGTCCCAGTCCCGTTGGTTCCTCATACAGCCCTTCGATGGTCGTCAACACTTGGGTTGCGACCGCGTTTTCAAGACTGAATACCATGTACTCAGATCGCGGATCGACGGGTTGGTCCAGTTGTTTGATCAATGCATTGATCGATTCCAACTCGCTGGCCGATGCCACGATGATGATTGCGTTGGGAACGATGACAGGAGTAAACGCGACGGTTTTCTCGCGTTGATTTTGTCCCAGCGCTGTGCCCAGGTTCTCGTACACGCTTGTCAGCAATTCCGCCAACGCCTCGCTGTGCACATGTCGCAAAATGCGAACCGTGATGTCTGGCGTCGTGCCGACACTCATGTCTTCGATCAGCCGAATGATGTCTTCGACTTTTTTGACGTCCTCTTCATTACCTCGCAGGATGAAGCCAACGCCGGGTACGTACTCGATCTTGACCTCACCCTTTAGTCCGCCGAATGTTGTTTCGGCCGTGGGTTTGTTTGCTTGTTCCGCAGCACCGCCGTTGCCAGCGTCTTGAGGCAAGGCACCTGGTTTTGTCGGGTCGTTCGCCTCGCCCTCTGCCGGTTTCTTTTCGTCAGCCGGTGTTTGTTGTCGGACGAGACGATTGATGGTCGGGCCAATGTTTTGAGCCAGTCGCTGAACATCCTTGGCACTCGAAACAAACTGAATGGTGTCGCTCGGTTTAACTTCCGCATGGTCCAGGTTGCGAATCAGTCGAGCCACCGCAAAGGCGCGGTCGCGAGGAGCCTCGACCACCAGACGGTTTTCAACAGTGTCGATGCCGACCGTGAATTGAACTTGCGTGGGCCTTGCGGTCGGCGACTTTGTCGTTGGTGCTAAGAATTGTTCTTGCGCTTCTCCGGGAAGCGGCACTTTGCGGACGACTTGAGATTGATTCTTCCGCGTTGGGATGTCGTCTCGAGTCACTTGAAATGCCGGCAAGCCCTCGGGGCCGTTGCCAACCAATTTCACTTTGGGTTGAAAGGCTTTGTACAGAATTCGAGAAACCTCGGTTGCCTCGTGCGACTTCATGCGCACGGCGACTCGAGCTCTCGGTTGTACAGTCTTCGCCGTTTCGTGATTGACCTGGCGAACCGCCGGTGTTGGCCTAGCGTTTTGACGTTGCGGACGAATGTCGGTGGCGAACGATTGCGGCTTGATGTTCTCCGGAGTCCAAAGCTTGCTGGCGTTGGCCTCGGGCTTGAGGGCATCCGTTGGGAATTGCGGTCGGTGATATCGTTTACGAATTGAGGGCAAGTGCAGAAGCACAAGGTAGTCGCCCTGAGTGATTAGCCGAAAGTTCTCCGGTTCAAGTTCGCGGTTCAAGACTTTGATGGCATCGTCAAGTTCGTACTTGCGGCCGTCGCGGCGCGAGAATCTCCCTTTCGGGATGCGTTCCATGACCAGCTTCTTGCCTGATTCTTCGGCGACACGCTGCAGAATCTTCGACCAGCTGGAATGAAAGAAATTCAGCGAGACGTTGCCGACCGGCAGCTCACTAGCTTCTTCATCCTTCGCTTTGCGACTGAAGAAGTCGAATCGCGGTGAAATCGTTTCTGGTTTGTTGCGATTTCGCGAACTTCGGCCGCTTGAGGGCGCGTTGTCAAACGCCATGCTTGCTTCGGGCAAGCAGACGATCGCCACTAAACTCATCACGATCCAAACTCCGCGTGATCGAGCGGTTCGGAATCCCCACATCCCGGTGGCTCGCATCACTTGACTCAAGTTGCTTGGTAATAACACGTTACGTCTCCAGGGAAGGCGGGCAACCTGCCGGCGAGCTACATAGCTCGGTGCGCGCGCCCAGTCCGCGCATTGCCACACCTCAAAATGGGGAAATTTGGATTTATCGTCATTATCGGTAGAGTCACCCATGTGGGTTGAGCCGATTCTGAAGCAGAGCGGTGACAATTTGTCCGAGGCTCGTTCTGGCAGGTCATGTTGGCAGCTTGTGGCTGTGTGCAGCGCGACGGGTGTAGGCTATACTGAAGCAATCAGACAGAATCCAAACGAAATCAATCGAGACCAACTATGTTTCGAGTTACCGGAAAATCATCGATCGACTGTGAAGGCATCACGCGCCGTAATTTTGTCGAAGCTGGGGTCTTGGGTTTTGGTGGATTGACTCTAAGCGATTTCATCGCCGCGAAGGCTCGGGCGGCAAGTAACTCGGCAAGTTATCCACGAAGTGTTGTTAATCCAGAGAGCGATACCAATGTCATCTTGATTTGGATGAGTGGTGGTCCAGGGCATCATGAAACTTGGGACCCGAAGCCGGACGCCGTGAGTCAGTTTCGTGGACCATTCGGAGCGATCTCGACCAACGTACCGGGAACTCAATTCAGTGAGATGATTCCGGAACAAGCCAAGATCGCTGATCGCATTTCAGTCATTCGCAGCGTGCGTCACAAATCGGGCGATCACACGAAGGGCAACCATTGGATGTTGACCGGGTTCGAAGGACCCGACTTCAACAAACCCGATTTCCGAGTTCAAAGGCGGCCTTCGCTCGGTTCGGCGACCTCCGCACTTGTGGGCCCTCGTAAGAGCGGTATGCCCGCCTATGCTGCAGCACCTCATCTTCGAGGCGGTACTGACAACTTCTTTCACTATGCCGCGTATTTGGGGGGCGGCCACAATCCATTCAACACAAACTCCGACCCCAACTCGGCCAAGTTTCAAGTCCGCGACTTAGCGCTCGCCGGTGGAGTCACCTTTGATCGGTTGGAGGATCGGCGCGCGTTGCTGAAGACCGTCGATCATGATCGACGCCGCATCGATGGCGGTATGTCTGACATGAGCGATCAGCAGCAAGCGGCCTTTAGTTTGCTCACCAGCAAAACAGTTCGCGAGGCCTTCGATATCTCGAAGGAACCAGCGGCGCTGCGAGATAAGTACGGGCGTCACGAGTTCGGTCAAAGTGCATTGCTCGCGCGGCGGCTTGTTGAACGTGGCGTAACGTTTGTTACCGTGAACACTCAACCATGGGATCACCACGGAACCGCGAACCGCTTGCCCACGGAAAAAGGAGCCAAGTTGTTGCTGCCGCCAACGGATCGAGCGATCGCCGTGTTGATTCAAGACCTGATCGATCGCGGCCTCTACGAAAAGACGCTTGTCGTCGCGATGGGCGAATTCGGTCGCACGCCGAAAATGAATGCGGCCGCGGGTCGAGACCATTGGGGATACACCTTCAGCGTCTTGATGGCGGGCGGCAACTTACGCATGGGACAGACTGTCGGCATGTCGGACGAACGCGGAGCCCACGTCTTGGATCGTCCGCTCGATCCGCAAGACGTCGCAGCGACCGTTTATCACCACTTGGGCATCGACGCGCGACAAGTCAGTTTTCCCGATCGAGCCGGTCGGCCGTTGTACTTGGTCGAAAAGGGCGAACCGATTCGAGAATTGGTGGGTGACGTTTAGCCGTTTTCTTAACGTAGCCCGATGCGTGAGCGAGGGATTGGTCACACGCTTTAGCAAGAAGCAATGATTTTCGATTGCGAATACGTGTGACCAATCCCTCGCTCACGCGTCGGGTTACCATGAACGTTGCAGATCGGGATGAAGCGTTGAAAGTCGTCCACTTCATCACCCGGCTGATTATTGGAGGCGCTCAGGAGAATACGCTCCTCACGGTCGAAGATCAGCACCGAGACTACGGCGATGACGTCACGCTTGTTTGCGGTCCTGGGTTGGGACCGGAAGGCAGTCTGCTCGAGCGGGCACAGCAGGGCGGGTTCCGTGTCGAGCTATTGCCCAATTTGCATCGCAGCATTCGGCCTTGGCAAGATTGGCGAGCGTATCATCAATTGATCGCGTTGCTGCGAGACCTCAAGCCCGACATCGTGCACACGCACAGTTCCAAAGCCGGCATCATCGGCCGCGCCGCCGCGACGAAGCTCAAAATACCTGTCGTGCACACAATTCACGGAGCGTCTTTCCACTTCGGTCAAAACCCGATCCTGCACCGAGCCTACATCGCCGCCGAAAAATGGGCGGCTCGACGATGCGACCACTTCATTAGCGTCTGCGATTCTATGACCGATCAGTACGTGGCCGCCGGAATCGCACCGAAGGAAAACTTCACCACGATCTATAGCGGCATGGATGTTGAGCCCTTCTTGCAGCCTCGGCGAGAGCCCGCGGAAGTGCGGCGTGAACTTGGACTCGAACCGAATCACGTCGTCATCTGCAAGGTGGCAAGGCTGTTCCATCTAAAGGGCCACGAATTCGTGATCCGCGCCGCGTCGAAAGTCGTCGCCGCCAATCCCAACGTAAGATTTCTTTTCATCGGCGATGGCATCCTGCGGTCTCAGTTCGAGCAAGACATCGCCGCCGCGAACTTGACGGATCACTTCGTCTTCACGGGGCTCGTGCCGCCAGCAGACGTTTCGCTTTATGTGGCCGCTTCCGACATCGTCGTGCATGCCAGTTTGTGGGAGGGCCTGGCCCGCGTCTTGCCACAAGGCTTCATCGCCGGAAAACCCGTCGTGAGTTACGACGTCGACGGCGCCAAGGAAGTCGTCATTCCCGGCAAGACCGGTTACCTATTGCCACCCGAGTCGGTTGATGAGCTAGCTGATTCATTAATCGAACTGTCGGCAGACGCTAGCTTGCGAGAATGCCTGGGCCAAGAAGGCCGCAGCCGATTTACGGATCAATTTCGTCATCAAACAATGACTCGACGGATTCGCGAAGTGTATGCTTTGCTCCTTGATGAATAATCATCAGATGCCGAAAGCTGTTGACATGCAATGGGTTGTCGAACTGATTAAGGATGCGTTCTCTTCACCCGAACGTTAGTTTGCAATCAATTTCAACTCGTCTAGGTTGCACTTCACAGCATTCGATCCAAACACCTCCAATTCAACACTTGCCGCTGAATGCTCATGATCGACTTCAAGAACAAATCCCTGAAATCCATTGAACGTGCCCGCAGTGAATTCGACCAAGCTACCGACAAGAATCTTATGTTTCATCGGTCCTCTAGAGTCGTTCATTCGTGTTCCTCGAATTCGACCCCGTCGTAGATTTCGGACAAAGGCAACTCGATTTGGATTTCGTCCAAAGGAATCACGGCATCGAGCTCGGTGTAGAGTTCTCGTTCGAAGCCGTTGTCACTGCGTCGAAAGACGACGACCGCCGGGAAATCTTGCTCAATCAGCATGTATACCGAAAGCGTCGGAATGGTGAGATAAGCGTCTTTCTTTTCACCTTCGTCGATTCGACGTGTTGCGTCGGAAAGCACTTCGGCAATCAACACGGGGCAGTCTTGAAACGTGTCGTCGGGAGAATTCGGGTCACAAATGACGGATGCGTCTGGGTAGTAGAACCGAGTCTGCGTTTGCAACCGGATTCTGATTTTTGTGTCCGAGTTGTATGTCCGACAAGGTTGTCCCGAGAGGCGGCCATAAAGTTCTCCCTGACAATTGCTAGCAATCAGATTATGCGAATTCCGGCCACCCGCCATCGCATAGACATTGCCGGCGATATATTCATGCTTGACGTTAGAGACAAACTCTCCCGCCAAGTATTCATCGACTGAGGTTGGTTGAAGTTTCAATGCTGGTGTCATACTAAAAGCATAACCAAAGTTTGCTGGATGGGAAGAGAATCCAGTCTCGCCATGCGTTTCTGATTCCGATATCTTCGTGCTAACTAAGGCAGGTTAGTACTTCGGGCAGACTGAGATTTCATGAAGATCGGCATCATCAGCGACACTCACGGGCACGTGAATTTTGCGACTCAGGGCGTTCGGGCTTTGCGGGAACAGGACGTCGAGCAAGTTATTCATTGTGGCGATATTGGTTCGACGACGATCATTGAATTGTTCGACGGACTCTCGACACATTTTGTGTTTGGCAACGTTGACTGGGACCAGGATGGTTTAAAGGACGAGATTGCTGCTTGCGGGCAAACTTGCCACGATGAAATGGGCACGGCAAGTTGGGCGGGACGCGAGATTGCTTTTCTTCACAGCCATGATCGCAACCGCTACCTCGAAACCATCCAGAGTCAGAAATACGATTTGGTTTGTTACGGCCACACTCATAAGGCCGAAAAACATCGAGATGGCAAGACGCTCGTGCTGAATCCCGGTGCGTTGTATCGGACGTCGGTTCGTTCCGTGGCAGTTGTTGATTTAGAAACGATGGAGGCCGAGCACATCGAGGTTTGAACGTGACGCAAAGCAACTCCGACGATCCAATCGATGAAGAAACCAAACAGAAACGTGTTGCACTTGCGATCGACCTCGTCGTTAGTTCGATTTGCTTTTTGTTTACCTGCGTTACTACCTCATTCCAACGACTAGCGCGACTCACTACATTCTTAGACATTCATTTCAGGATTTGGTGGTAGAATTCGTCATCGTTGCCGTTGGTACAGTTACCGCCTTCGGTGCATTTCGGCGTGGTGGAAAGTGGAGTCGATTCGTTTCCGTCCCGTTGACGGCATTCTTTTCGGCGATTCTGTACCAGTGGCTTACGGACATGGGAAGGTTCGTATTTCCGTGGGTGTCCAGGTTTTGGTTAGGATGAATATCCGATTGGTCGATGCACGATCGACTTGATAGCAGCTCAGACGCATTTTGTGCGAATTGCCGAATGTGCTTGTTTTTTTAGTTAGCTAAACCTCGTCGGTGGTTGTGCCCATGACGCTCGTAACTCCATAAACCACCTGTTTTTAGGTCCGAATATTCACACTTTGGTTGAAAAGTGCGGCTTGTCGAGTAACATTGACGAGTCTGCCACGGACCAAAAATGGGATTCCCTTTCATGAGCGATCTACTCAACATTGAGATTACCGAGGAACAACGCGACATTTTGTTGCGTGGGCTGCGATTTGTTCGAAGCTCGTATATGCTGGATACTCAGGAACCGACTCCCAAATGGCTCCAGGAACGCAGCAACAAAATTGACGAAGTTGTCGCACTCAGCGAGCAGCTTGCCACCGCCGCGGCCGCTCAAACTGCCGGATCATAGGATCCGCTCGAAATGCGTTTTCAAAATGTTTGTGTCGAGGCCTTTAGCGCGACACTGCCTTCAAACGTTGTTACTTCAGACGAGATCGAACAACAACTCGCGCCAATCTATGAGCGTTTGAGACTTCCGGCTGGCCGGCTCGAAATGATGACCGGCATTCGCGAACGCCGCTTCTTCGATCCAGGAACACTGCCAGGCACTATCAGTGCAATCACCGCGCGCAAAGCGGTCGAGGCATCCGGCATCGACCCGCGATACATGGGCGTCCTGATTCACGGTTCCGTCTGCCGAGATCAATTGGACCCCGCCACAGCCAGCGGCGTGCATCATGCCGTGGGCTTGTCGAATCAGACGCTTGTGCTTGACGTTAGCAATGCGTGTTTGGGTTTGCTCAATGGCATGCTGATCTTGGCCAACATGATCGAGTTGGGGCAAGTCCGCGCTGGCGTCATCGTTGGCACGGAAGACGGTCGAGATCTGGTCGAGGGCACGATCGACAGTTTGCTGGACAATCCAGAGACCAGCCGCAAAGACGTCAAATTAGCGTTCGCGTCGCTGACGATCGGCTCGGGCTCGGCCGCCGTTGTCATGTGCGATCGGAAGCTAAGCCGCTCTGGCAATCGCTTGCTTGGTGGAGCTTATCTGACCGATACCAGCAGCCACGAACTTTGCGAAGGCGGCGTCGAGGCGCAGACTCACGGAGACGGTCGCCCACGGATGCAAACTGATTCGGAAGCGTTGCTACATGCAGGTGTCGCGCTGGGAGCCAAGACGTGGGAAGCCGCCAAGTCAACGCTCACTTGGACAAACGAGACCGTTAACAAGAGCTTCTCGCACCAAGTTGGCAAGGCTCACCGCAAACTGATGTATGAGAGCCTCGGGCTGGACCAAAGCCTGGATTATCCCACCGTCGAAACGCTAGGAAACACTGGCGCCGCCGCCTTGCCAATGGCCGCTGCACTCGGCATCGAAAACGGTCACTTGTCCGCAGGAGACAAGGTGGCGATGCTCGGAATCGGAAGCGGCTTGAATTCCATCATGCTCGGGATGGAATGGAAGAAGTAGCCGTCACTCTCCGAGTGACGAGCCGAACGCGTTAGCACGGAATCTGTTTATTGAGCTTGTGAAACGATCATCACTCTTAGACGAAGGCTCATCAGTCGGAGAGTGATGGCTACATTGGTGATTGATTGCTTCGGGCTCCTGCACGGCTAGGGAGGAAACCGTGCAGGAAGAGCCCCACGCAATGAAATTGTGTTAAAGCGGGTGAATGACCAATGAACAAGCACCAATGACCAATGGAAGATTCGGTGTCGAGACTTCGCTCGTGTTATTGCGCGTCTTCATCGGTCATTGGTGCTTGGACATTGGTCATTCAACAGCCGCTATCTCGGAATCCGCCGAAACTCCGCACTCGGCGTAAGCTTCGGTTGTTCGTTTAGGCCACTTTCGCCGTGTTGCAGCGATGAAGTACCGAAAAACGCTTCAGAATAAACACGCGACGCGTGAGCCTCGAGCACTTCTTCGCGATGAACATCAAACTCGCGCGGTGCTTCGATACCGATCTGCACGCGGTTCGTTTTGACTTCGAGGACCGTGAAGGTGATTCCTAGTTCCGGCAGAACAATCTTTTGTTGCGGACGTCGTGAAAGGATCAACATGTTAAGACTCCATTCTGAAAGTTGATGTGTGGTGTGGTAACCCAACGCGTGAGCGAGGGACGCTCATGCGTATCGAAATGTAGGCGTTTTGTTGTGCGAGTACGTTTGAGCGTCCCTCGCTCACGCGTCGGGTTACCGAATCAAAAACTTGATGTTGCAGTTCAACATCAACATGATTTCCAAATAAAAAGGAGCGACATGCTCCAAGGTAGCCATCACTCTCCGAGTGATGAGCCTACGTTCAAAAGTAACGATCGTTTCTCAAACTCAAGTCAACAGACTACGTTTTCCGTGTCAGGCTCATCACTTGGAAAGTGATGGCTACTTTGACATCACTGGTAAAGTGACAATCAAAACAGTTGCTTCTGTCCCGTGAAGTGGTCACGGTTTCGATACAAAGTCTTACTGCCTTCAGGAATGTACAACAAGTCAAGTCGCTGCAGGCGAACCGTCAAATTGGAAATGTTGACCTGCGCCTCATCAGCCAAGTCATACAAGTCTCGCCAGTTCGTGAAGTCATACCGAGTCGCCGCGTCGTGGATTAGCCATGCTGGCATGAGTAGCGACGACTGATACCGATCGACGGCACTCTTCACATCCGGCGAATCTTGGCCGACCGTCAGTTGTTTGTACAGTTTGTAAAATCGGTCGTCGTGATACGCCCGATTCAGGACCTCAACCAGCAAGTCGGAATTCTTCGCGTTGCGGAAGACCACTTCGGTGCGGCAATCGAAGCCGGCGAAAGTGGGATGGTTCAGGCTTGTCCGATCGATGTCAATGTCCCAATGCCCGGCCTCGTGACCGATGGTGCTTCGTTCCAGGCCAGGCTTTTCTTGGAACAACTCCATTTGGTTTGTATTCAAAAGTATCTTGCGCTCTTCGGCAATCAGGCCGCCCAAGATTTGCTCTCCCGGCTGCTCTTCAATCTCGTCCCAATCAAAGTCCAACCCCAATACGCCTTCGACGATGTTTTCGATCGGTACCGGAAACGTGACGGGCTGGCCGCCGAGTTCCTCGTACTGCCGAATCCGCATCGCGGTAACTTCGTCGATGACTTTGGTGCGCATAAAACGCAGGTTGTTTCGTCTCATTGATCGGGGCAAGCGGCCGCAGCCGAGCTACTCCATTTCTTCTGCCAGTCGATCCAATTGATCTTCCGTGAGTGTGATCATCTTCTTAAAGATTTCCGGCCGATCGATGACAAGCTGCTTAATCGACTCGGGAATTTTTCGCGCCAGCAGCATCAACTCGTCGGCGTCCGCATCCAGCGCCTCGGCCATGCTCTGAATCGTGTCGCCCCGCGGCGATTGATCTTGCTCGAGTTTCCCGTTCTCGATCTTGCTTAGGTAAGTAAAATTAATGCCCACCAAATCCGCGAGCTCCCGTTGCGTGAAGCCCTTGGCTTTGCGAAGTTCGCGAATTCGTTGTCCAAAAGTGGCCATTGGTTGACTTACTGTTTTCCGTGTCAGTGAACAGGCGGAATCCTATGAAGTTGCAGTTGTATGTCAACATCAACTTTCGACATTTTTCCGAAGTTTCTTGAGTTCAATTGCTGAATGATTCGGTGTCATTCCGCTCGCAACTTCCGTCGCCTCCGCTATGATAAGCGGCGATCGATGGAACGGATCGCGAGCGATAGGGGAAGCTCAGACCGCGGTTGGAGTGCGAAATGTCGGATGACTTAGTACGTGTCTTGTTAGTCGATGACGATGAAGACACGTTTATAGTAACTCGCGAATTGCTCACGGAAGTGGAGGGACGCAAGGTTGAGTTCGAGTGGGCAGCCGGGTTCGATGCCGGCCTGGAAGTCATCGCGAGGCAAGAGCACGATGTGTACTTGATCGACCACCGGCTGGGTTTGCGCGACGGGCTTGAGTTGCTGAACGAGGCGATTGCACGCGACTGTCAGGCTCCGATGATCATGCTGACGGGGCAAGTCGACCAAGCCGCCGACCTGCAAGCCATGAAGGCCGGTGCCGCTGACTATCTGGTCAAGGACACTTACGACGTATCGCGGCTGGAAAGATCGATTCGTTACGCTTTGGAACGTCAACGCTTGCTGAACGATCTGGATCGCGAGCGTTACTTGCTTAGCCTTTTGATGAACAACTTGCCGGACAGCATTTACTTCAAGGACGAACAAAGCCAGTTCATCCGAGTCAGCAAGGCGTTGGCAGCGCGGTTCGGTGTCGAGAACCCAGACGAAGTCATCGGCAAGACCGACGCAGATTACTTTTCGGAAGAGCACGCCAAGCAGGCTCGCAACGATGAACTCAAACTGATGGGGTCCGGCGGTGCCCTGAGTCTCGAAGAGAAGGAGACTTTTCCCGACGGCGGCATTGCATGGGTGGCGACCACCAAACTTCCGCTCAAAGGTCGAGACGGCGCCTTGGTGGGAACGTTCGGAATCTCTCGCGACATCACCGAGCAAAAGCAGGCAGAGTTCGCGTTGCGCGAGAACGAACGCCGCATGAGTCTGATTATCGAGTCGGCATTGAATGCATTTGTTGGCATGGACGGCCACGGTGTCATCGTCGACTGGAATGCTCAAGCGGAGCGAACATTTGGTTGGCAGCGTGAAGAGGTGCTCGGCAAGCAATTGGAAGAGACGCTGATCCCCCCGCGATTTCGTGACGAACACAAACAAGGTTTGACGCAGTTTTTAAAGAGCGGCGACGATTCGGGCACGATGTTGAATCAACGCATCGAAACGGTTGCCTTGCACGCTGATGGACATGAGTTCCCAGTCGAGATGACGATCGCGCCGATTGCTCTTTCCGACGGTTACTTGTTTAGTGCGTTCATTCATGACATCTCGAATCGCAAGCAGGCCGAACAGGACTTGCGGCAGGCTAAGGATGCCGCGGAATCCGCCAACCGCGCCAAGAGCGATTTCTTGGCGAACATGAGTCACGAGATCCGGACTCCGATGAATGCCATCATTGGCATGACGGAGTTAGTAATGGACACCACGCTCGATGAAACGCAGCGTGAATATCTGACGATGGTTCAGCAATCGAGTGAGGCGTTGCTTGAGCTAATCAACGATATCCTAGACTTCTCGAAGATCGAAGCTGGCAAGCTCGAATTGGATGAGACGACTTTCGGTTTGAGGGAATGCCTAGGCGACACAATGCGGTCGCTTGCCGTTCGGGCTCACCGCGAGGACCTCGAATTGGCAGCGCACTTCAATTCGGATATTCCGGAACTGTTGATTGGCGATATTAATCGTTTGCGGCAGATCGTCGTGAACTTAGTCGGCAACGCCATCAAGTTCACTCACAAAGGGGAAATCGTCCTTGATGTTGCGATGAATTCTCAGTCCGAGGACGAAGTGGAATTGTTGATTTCCGTTTCGGATACGGGTATTGGGATTCCTCAAGAGAAGCTGGCCACAGTCTTTCAACGGTTCGAACAGGCCGACACATCGACGACTCGACGTTATGGTGGCACGGGCTTGGGCTTGGCCATCGTTTCGCAATTGGTGCAGTTAATGCAAGGACGCATTTGCGTCGAAAGCGAATTGGGTAAGGGCAGTACATTTTCGTTTACGTCTCGATTCGGGATCGCTGCCGAGTCTGTCCAAATCGACTTGGATCCATCGACCGTTCAAGGCACTCGCGTCTTGGTAGTCGATGATAATGCGACGAACCGACACATCTTAGAAGAGATGCTGACTAATTGGGGGATGGTTGCGCAAACCGTCGGCAGCGCGGGCGAAGCTTTGCAAACGCTGTATCAGTCCTGTGCTCCCGGTGATGAATTCCAATTGATCGTTTCCGACGTGAATGTGCCCGACATTGACGGTTTCATGTTGGTCGAGGAGATGAAGCGAGACTTTCGCTTCCAGGACATAACCGTTCTGATGCTCACTTCAGGAGAGCGCGCCAACGACTTGCAGCGAAGCCGCGAGTTGGGTGTTGACGGCCACTTGATGAAGCCCGTCAAGCAGTCTGAGTTGTTGGATGCAATCGTCAAAGTCCTTGGCGTACAGAGCCTGGCCGATGACTTTGTTGTCGCTCCTGGTGAGGAAGTTGCATCGCGAGAAGATCAGCTGTTGGCGCTGATGCCGAAGCTTGACATTTTGCTGGCCGAGGACAGTTTGGCAAATCAAAGGTTGGCGGTGGGCTTGCTGGAGAAGTGGGGTCATCAAATCAGTGTTGCCAACAATGGTCGTGAGGCTATCGAAATGTCGTCGGAACACGACTACGACATTGTTTTGATGGACGTGCAGATGCCGGAACTCGATGGGCTTGAGGCGACCGGCGCCATTCGAGAGATCGAACAGACGACAGGCAAGCACATCCCGATTGTTGCCATGACCGCGCACGCAATGAAGGGCGATCGCGAGCAGTGTTTGGAATCGGGCATGGACGGCTATGTTGCCAAACCCATTCGAGTTCCGCATCTTCTGGAGGCACTAGCCGAGTTCTTTGTCGATGCAAACAAGATCGTCGGCCAAGAGAGTCCGCCCGTTGTTACCACTCCCACGGAAAGCGTTCCTGCCGAGCCCGCGAAAAGTGAAGTACAACCGGCCACGCCGCGTTCCAATGATCTACTTGACTTAGCTCGTCCCGTCGAATTGTTTGGAACGTCAAGCGGACGTGACGATGTGGGAGGCATGGATTTGGACCAAGCACTGGAATCAGTTGCCGGAGACGCCGAATTGCTGCGCGATGTGGCTCGAGCTTTCTTGCAAGAATGTCCCGTCTTGGTCAATGATTTGAACCACGCTGTCGAATCGCTCGACGGTGGCGAGGTTAAGAAGACGGCTCATACGCTCAAGTCGTCTCTAAACATGTTTGGCGCGGCCGAAGCCAGCAGCTTGGCAAAGCAGTTGGAAGAGATGGGCCGTTCTCAATCGCTGGACCGAGCAAAGTCGACGGTGGATGCGATCTTGGCGGAAATCAGCGAGGTTGTTCGTGTGTTGACCGAGTTTGTGGACGATGGTCAAAATCGCTAGACTTGCTGGATCAGGTCGAGGGCGGGAACCCTTGACATAAGCTCTTCTCAAAAGGTTGCCAATGCCCAGGGTTCTGGTTGTAGACGATTCGCTTACCGAGCGTCAGTTGGTTGGTGCGCTATTGGCAAAGTTGCCTGATTGGGAAGTCGATCTGGCCGAGAATGGCAAAGAAGCGCTCGAATACGTCGAGGCTTCCGTGCCAGATTTGATCGTGACTGATCTTCGCATGCCGGAGATGGATGGCTTGGAACTGGTGGAAGCGGTCAAGGAAGATTTTCCGTTGGTCCCCGTGATCTTGATGACCGCCAAAGGCAGCGAGGAGATTGCAGTTCAAGCGCTGCAGCAAGGGGCTGCAAGCTATGTTCCAAAGAACAAGCTGGCGGATGAGTTGCCCAGTGTTGTCATTCGCGTTCATGCTTCCGCAGTGGAAGATCGCAGCTTTCTGCGATTGACTCACCACATCACCCGCAACGAAACTTCGTTCGAGTTACACACGGACTTGGAACTAATTTATTCGTTGGTCAAGCATTTGCGGCATACTGTCCGTTGTGTCGAATTGGGCGACGAAATGGAACGGATGCGAGTGGGCATCGCGTTAGAAGAAGCGTTGATGAATGCCTACTACCACGGCTGTTTGGAAATGCCCACGGATCTGGAGCAAGAAGACCGAGCTGCCTACGAAAAGTTGGCCAGCGAGCGAAGTCAGCAAGAGCCATACAGCGAACGCCAGATTCGCGTCGACGTCAACCTGAACCGCGAGCAGGCGACATATGTCATTCAAGATGACGGCCCCGGTTTTGACTCGCAAGCCGTGCTGGAGAGTGCGGGCGATGAATTGAACGAGGGCACTAGTCGTGGCGTCTTGTTAATGAAATCATTCATGGACGAAGTCACGTTTTCCGACAAGGGCAACCAAGTCACTTTGACGAAACGACGACCGCCGTCCTTAACACTTTCCGTGAGTGATGCGTAACAGTTTAAAGAGATTGATTCCGCAAACACTCGGTGAAGGCACATTATGCTCATCGTGATTTCACCCGCCAAAACACTGAATTTCGAACCTCAAACGTTGACTAACGACTTCAGTCAGCCGCAATTCTTAAGAGATTCGCGTGCGCTGATTAAATGCCTGCGCGAGTTCTCGCCCGATGGGCTTTCGAAGCTGATGAAGATCAGTGAGAAGTTGGCGGTTGAGAACCATGAGCGGAATCAGAAGTGGAAGACTCCGTTCAACGCAGAAAATGCGAAGCAAGCAGTCTTGGCGTTTCGCGGCGACGTCTATCTTGGTCTGAATGCCGATGAGTTCGGGGCTCGTGATTTTAAGTTCGCGCAAGGCCACTTGCGGATTCTTTCCGGTCTATATGGTTTGCTGCGACCGCTCGATCTGATTCAAGCTTATCGTTTGGAGATGGGAACAAGATTAGAAAACGATCGCGGCAACAACCTGTACGAATTCTGGGGCGAGAAGATCACAAAGGCCCTGAATGCTGATTTGAAAGAATCCAAAGCCAACACGCTCGTGAATCTGGCCTCTGATGAGTACTACAAATCCATCAACGAGGCGAAAGTTAAAGCTCGCGTTGTGACACCCGGATTCAAAGAGCTGCGAAATGGCAAGTACCAGTTTGTTAGTTTCAACGCTAAGAAAGCTCGTGGCTTGTTGAGTGCTTACATCATTCAAAATCGGCTGAAGAAAGCCGACGACATCAAGAACTTCGACGTTGACGGCTACGAGTTCAACGAGGAACTTTCGACCGACGACAAGTGGATGTTTACTCGTGTTCACACGGCGGCGCCGGCATGAAAAAGTTTAACGGCAAGCCAAAGGCGCCTGCGTCCGCTCACCCGCGGCAAGTAGGCTGGACCAAGCGAAGCGCCATTTCGGCAGAACGCGCGGTTGACGTTGAACGCTGCGACCCTCGACTTGCCGGAACAGCGCTTCACTTTGTCCGGCCTACTTTGACTCTTTTGTTGATGGCACAGCTCTCGTTGGCTTCCGATCCCATTGAGATCAACGGCACGACGATGGGCACGATTACCTATCAGGTCAAAATCGATGCAATTCCTGAGGGCATGTCGCTCGAACAACTTTCCGGCGAAGTCGATAACGCTCTCAAGCAAATCAACGATCGGATGTCGACATATCAGCCGGACTCCGAGCTCTCGAGATTCAACGACTCGACAGATGTTGGCGAATGGTTCGAGGTCTCAGCCGACACGCTCAAGGTCGCGAAAACAGCACTCCGCGCGAGCGAGGAAACTGGTGGTGCGTTTGATGTCACCGTCGGGCCGCTTTTGAAACTCTGGAACTTCGGCACGGATCGCGGCGAGTTTTCTATTCCGGATCAAACTGCAATCGACGCCGCGAAGGGAAACACGGGATTTCAGCACATCAAGGTTCGAGACGATCCGCCCGCGTTGATGAAGTCAAAAGCGGAAATCCGCATCAACCTATCAGCAATTGCCAAGGGCTATGCTGTCGATGTTGTCGCTCGATTATTGGAAGAGCAAAGTGTCAACGCATACCTTGTCGAAATCGGCGGCGAGATGCGGTCGCGTGGCAAGAAACCGGACGGCGAGCCTTGGATCATCGGCATCGAAAAACCACTCGATGACGCGCGAGCGATCTTGAAGGCCGTGCCACTCGACGGTCAGGCGATCGCGACATCCGGTGATTATCGCAATTTCTATCTTCATGAAGGTGTGCGGTATTCTCACACGATCGATCCGCGCAACGGGCGACCGATTGAGCATGGAGTGGCTTCGGTGTCGGTGATTACGGACCAATGCATGCTCGCCGATGCCTGGGCCACATCACTTATGGTACTCGGACCGGAAGCGGGATATACTTGGGCCCTCGATCGGAACCTTGCCGTGCTGATGATTCTGCGCGGTGAACATGGTTGGATCGAGAAGGCAACCCCGCGTTTCCTGGAACTGGCCGAGGTGGCTGATCCCGCTACCGGTAACAACATCGCTGGCACGGCCGACGAGGTCACTCCCGACGAACCATCACCAGCGACGGCGACTTATCTGCCCGTCTTTGTGATTTTCCTCGCGGCGATTGCCTTGATGGCAGTCGGCGTGATTGTGAGCAACCGTCGAATCAAGGGAAGCTGCGGAGGCTTGTCCGGAATGAAGGACGCGTCCGGCAACTCGATCTGCGATGCGTGCACCGTGCCGTCGGATCAATGTTCGGGTGTGCCACAAGAAGATGTGACTGACACGTCGGGTTAGAGTAAGATGCTGCATGGAGAACAGCAATGAGCAACGGATTGGAACAACGAATCAACGATCAGTCGGCCAAGATCGGCATCATCGGGCTTGGCTATGTCGGCTTGCCGCTGATCAACGCGTTTATCAAAGCCGGCTTCGGCACGATTGGCTTCGACGTTGATCAACGCAAGGTTGATATGCTCAACGTCGGCCAAAGCTACATCAAGCACATCGACGGCCTGGCCGTTTCTGAATGGATCGAACGTGGCATGTTCGAGCCGACGTCAGACATGAGCCGTTTGGTCGAAGCTGATGCACTACTGATTTGCGTGCCAACACCACTGAACGACAGTCGCGATCCCGACTTGGCTTACGTCGAGGGCACAGCCGAATCAGTCTCGAAAACATTGCGACCAGGACAAATCGTGGTGCTGGAAAGTACCACTTACCCCACAACCACACGAGACGTGCTGCAACCGATCCTCGAAAAGAGCGGTTTGAAAGCGGGCGAAGATTTCTACCTCGCCTACAGCCCCGAGCGTGAAGATCCCGGCAATCCGGACTTCTCCGCCGCAGGCATCCCCAAAGTCGTTGGCGGTATCGATAGCGAAAGCTGCCGCCTAGCCGAACTGCTCTACAGCCAATCCATCGTGAAGGTCATCCCAGTCGGTACGCCTGAAATTGCGGAAGCTTGCAAGATTCTCGAGAACACCTATCGCGCCGTGAACATCGCTTTGGTCAATGAATTGAAAGTCTTGTTCGACCGCATGGGCATCGACGTTTGGGAAGTCATCGACGCGGCCAAGACGAAGCCTTTCGGATTCCAAGCGTTCTATCCGGGACCAGGATTGGGCGGTCACTGCATCCCCATCGATCCGTTCTACTTGACCTGGCTGGCTCGTAAACAGGGACTCGCCACACGTTTCATTGAGTTGGCCGGTGAAGTCAACTCGCGCATGCCCGAATACGTGGTCTCGCAATTGATGGAGTTCTTGAACGAAGAAGGCAAAGCTCTCAAAGGCAGCAAGATTTGCATGCTGGGCGTCGCCTACAAGAAGGATGTGGACGATCCTCGCGAGAGTCCGTCGTTCGTACTGATGGACTTACTTCTGGAACGAGGCGTCGAGCTGACTTACAACGACCCCCACGTCCCGCAATTGCCTAAGATGCGACACCACGATGTCCCCGACTTGAGCAGCAGCGAGCTAACCCCCGAGTTCCTCGCCAGCCAAGACTGCGTCCTGATCGCCACAGATCACTCGGCCTACGACTACGATTTCATCGTGCACAACTCGCGCATGGTGCTCGATACGCGTAACGCGACCAAGAATGTGTGTGATGGGCGGGAAAAGATTCGCAAGGCCTAGAATCGCTGAACCAACAATACAATTCGAGTGTCATGCACAGGCGTTGTTGCGAGTTGCGTGAAGCTCTTGAGGAACGACGGATGCTTGAAGTTGCACCAGATATTTTGCAGTTGGGGTTAGCCTCGTCGGCCGTGGTGGCTCGCGGGGTGGATAACACCAAGATTGCGCCCGAGCTGATTGCTTACCGGCGGCAAGTTGGCCAGCGGTTGGGTGGTTATTGGAAGAACCGTTCGGTCTCGTCACATCCAGCGATCGAAGAGTATCACCGTATCCATTCAATGTTCGGCGTCGAGAACGAGCCGCCGGCTCCCGAAAAGCTGCTCTCCTTCATCCGTCGCAAACGTGACTTCACGTCAACCAGCGCGGTCGTGGATTCTTACAACATCGTCTCGACGAGAACATTGCTCTCCATCGGAGCCCATGATGTCTCGAAATTCCCGGCTCCGATCACGCTGCGAAAGAGTGAAGCTGACGACATCTACATCCCGCTGGGACAGACCGATCGCCAAGACGTCACCGGCGAGTACGCTTACATCGACGCGGACCGCAAAGTCATCTGTCGCCTTGAAGTTCTGCAAGGCGATCATTCCAAGGTAACTCGCGAGTCGACGGACATCGCGTTCTTCTTGCAAGGCAACGAGAAGATCGCACCAGCGACACTCTTGAAAGGGAGCTGGTTGCTGGTCGAGATGATCGAGAAGTTCTGCGGCGGCAAGGCCGAGCTAGTAGACTTTCTCGACGCGGGCGTTGTTAAAGTGACGGCTCCGCAAAAGCCCAACGTGTCTTTCGAGGAATTCAAGAGCCTGAATCTGAAGGTAGGAACTGTTCAAGCGGCTGCTCCACTGGAAAACAACTCGGCGCTGACGAATCTTACGGTGAGTGCCGATTCCGAGCGACAAGTGCTTGCCGTGTCATCGCAGTTGCCTGAAGACATCACCGGTCAGCGTGTCGTCTTAGCGACGGAATTGCATCCACTCGATATTGGTGATGTAACCTTCGATTCCTATCTGCTGAGCGTCAACACGGCGGAAACAACCGAAGCGATGAGCGTGGTTGCTGACATTCCTGACGGCGTTCCGTTGTTCTAAGCGTTGGCATGGCCCAGTTTTGGAACACTAATCTCCGCTAATCCGCACTAATCGAAGAGCATTTATTAGCGAGGATTAGTGCAGATTAGCGTTCCCAACAGACGTACTGAGACTGAATTAAGTCGAACACAAAATGAAAAAACTACTTGTCACCAGTGCTCTGCCATACGCCAACGGCCCGATCCATTTGGGTCACTTGGTCGAGTACATACAAACCGATATTTGGGTCCGCTACTGGCGACTCCGCGCACGCGATGCGATTTATCTCTGTGCGGATGACACGCATGGAACGCCGATCATGATTCGCGCTCGCGACGAGGGGATCCAGCCGGAAGAATTGATCGAGCGATCACATAAGAGCCACCGCGAGGACTTTGATCGATTTTACATTCAGTTTGATAACTACTACAGCACGCACTCAGAAGAAAACCGCGAGCTGTCGTCTGAGATTTACAATCAACTGAAAGCCGGCGGTCACATCGCCGAACGAAACATCGAACAAGCCTACTGCGTGCAATGCGGCATGTTTCTGCCGGACCGCTATATTCGCGGCGAGTGTCCCAAGTGCGGCGCCGAAGATCAATATGGTGACTCCTGCGAAATCTGCATGGCAACGTATACGTCGCGCGACTTGGTCGAACCGTTCTGCGCTGAATGTGCCATGTCCCCCGAGTGGCGCGAGTCCAAGCACTTGTTCTTTAAGCTTGGCGACTTCCAAGATCGCCTGAAAGACTGGCTCGACGCTGGTCACACGCAGGAGGAGATTGCGAACAAGCTGCGCGAATGGTTCGAGGATGGACTCAAAGACTGGGACATCTCGCGCGACGCCCCGTACTTTGGCTTCGAAATCCCGGGCGAGGAAAACAAGTATTTCTATGTCTGGCTGGATGCTCCCGTCGGCTACATGGCGTCCACCGCCGATTGGTGCAATCGCAATGGCGCCAACTTCGACGACTACTGGCGATCTGATGACAGCGAGGTCTATCATTTCATCGGCAAGGACATCACGTACTTCCACGCTTTGTTCTGGCCCGCGATGCTGATGGGCTCCGGCTTCCGCACGCCGACGCAGCTCTGCGTGCACGGTTTCTTAACTGTGGATGGCGCGAAGATGTCGAAGAGCCGTGGTACGTTCGTCAATGCGGCAACTTACCTCGAGCATCTCGATCCGCAGTACTTGCGTTACTACTATGCGACGAAATTGAATTCACGCGTCGAGGATATCGATCTCAGCTTCGATGACTTCGTCAGCCGTGTCGATTCCGATTTGGTCAACAAGCTGGCCAACATTCCAAGCCGCGTACTTTCGATCGTCCACAAACGCTGTGGCGGCGAGCTTGCGGCGATGGACGAAACCGGCCGCGCGTTGTTCGATCAAGTTCGCAGTCAAGCCGACAATGTTGGCGAACAATACGCGGCTCGCGAGTTCGCTCAAGTCACTCGCTCATTGAACGAGATGGCTGCCGATATCAATACGTACCTCAACGATCACATTCCGTGGACGGTCGCCAAGGAAGATCCGGCAGCGGCAAACATCGTACTCACATCAGCATTGAACGCGTTCAAGGTTGTTGCCACGTTGCTGAAACCGATCTTGCCCGAGTTCTCACAAAAAGTCGCCGACATGCTGAGGCTCGACGACTTGGCATGGGATGACCTCGACACAGTCTTAGAGAACTGTCCAGTCAACAAATACGACCGCTTGGCTGATCGAGTCGACCGCAAGAAGATCGACGCGATGGTCGAAGCCACGCGCGAGTCCTTTAGCCAAGCTGAAGACGTCGCCGCGCCAGTCCTAACAACGGACGCTCTGGTTGATTGCGCCTTCGAGACCATGCTGCTAGCATCGACCGAGCCGCTTACCGACACGGACAAACTGTCAAAACTGACCGTCACCGCACAAGACGGTCCACGACAAGTCATCGCCGGCCTCGGTCACGACGTCGCCGAAAGAGGCGTCGTCGGCAAGAACTTGCTGGTGCTAGCAAACCTCGAACCCAAAAAACTCCGAGGCCACGAGTCTCAAGGCATGATCCTAGCCGGCACGGTCGACGATGTTCCGATCCCCGTCCAAGTCCCCGATCCTCAAACCAGGTGCCATGTGGAATAGGTTTGGTGTAGACTGAATTCGTTAACGTTGAATCCGGAACGGTCTTCTGGTGAGTCAATGCGATGGGATTCGATCTTGTTAAGTTGGTTAATGCAGCACCTCTGGTAACCAGTGTAGTCGTTTTGGCTCAGCTTTACGTCTTGATGTTCGTCGTTCTCATGATTCCGTACATTGTGATTTGGATGATTGGGCGATGGGTTGCGTGTGAAGCTGACGATGCAACATTGAGTTCGTATAATCCCATTCTTGAAATCTCTACCGGTGCACTGATTGGTTCAACAATCAGCTCGTGGATTTTCTGGAATGTTCCTTGCTACACGTTTTAGTTGGCTCCGATTTACTACTGGTGCAGGGTTGCCATTGTATCGTCAGTGACCGGCGTGGGCTTGCTGGCTTATCAATTCTTCAGAAGACGCGAATCAGATAGCAGATTCTTGTGATCGCATTAGATTAGAGGTACGTCGCTTGAATGTAGAACTCAAAGAGTTTTCCTGGGGAAGGATGATCGCAGCCGTGCGCGAGCGAATGTTGTGTGCGACGGTGGCACTCCGCTATCGCTGATCGCTTGCAAGAGCTACTTGATGACCCAGACGGTTAGATCAAGAAACAAAAGGACGCATCATGTCCCTAACTATTCCAGATCAATGGCTTGCCGAGGCAGGAATTACCGAACAAGAAGCGCGGCTCGAATTGGCGTGTCGGCTGTACGATTCTGGACAATTGACATTGGCTCAAGGGATACGTTGGCCCGATGTAACACGAACGGCGTTTGAGGACGCTTTGCTTGATCGCGGCTTGCCGATCCATAAACTATCAACGGAAGATTTGGCTCATGATTTGAAGTCGCTGATTTCGTTACAAGAGATTCAATGAGTTAGCTATGCGAAATTTCACCGCAATCGTTCAACGAGAAGACGACGGATGGGTTGCGACCTGTCCGGAAATCGACGTCGCTAGCCAAGGTGACACTGACGCTGAGGCGCTGGCGAATTTGCAGGAGGCGATCGAATTACTACTCGATGTGGCTAGCCCTGAAGAGCTTGAGGCTAGATTGAACAGTGACACGTATCTCAAGACACTTGAGGTGAATGTTGGCTAAGCTGCGGCGACTGTCTGCACGCGAAGTTATCGCAATTTTAACCGCTCATGGATTCGTCGAAGCAAGACAACGCGGCAGCCACATTGCTTTACAAGCGACCGATGAGGACGACAAAACACCAACGGTGATTGTCCCGAATCACAAAGAAATTCGCACCGGAACATTGCGATCGATCATTCGCCAAAGTCAGTTGCCGCGTGAATTATTCGAGTCAGAATGAACAAATCGAATCAACTGCCGCCGAATCAGCAATTGGCTGCCCCTGGGAAGTGGCCTTTCGTCGGTGAACGTGAGCCTCGAAAGTCGGACGCTGCTTGGATTGTTTCGGTGGAAGGGCTTGTTGAAGAGCCTCGGACTTGGACTCTGGATGAGTTGCTTGCATTGCCGCAAGTTGAGCGGGCCGTCGACATTCACTGTGTGACTCGGTGGTTGAAGCTGGGGGCTCGATTTCGTGGGGTGTTGTTGAAAATGCTGCTTGAGCTGGCGCGGCCGAAGTTAGGAGCGGCTTATATCTCGTTTGTGGCTCGTAGCGAGCGGGATCATAGCACTTCGTTGCCGCTTGAAGATGCTCTCGCATTAGAGACGTTGGTGGCGTTCGAGTACGAAGGCGAACCGCTCGACGTGACGCATGGCGGACCGGTGAGAACAATCGTTCCTGATCGATATTTTTACAAGAGCTTGAAGTGGCTCGAGCGGATCGAGGTATTGGCGGAAGACCGGTTGGGCTATTGGGAAAACGGCATCGGCTATCACAACGTTGCCGATCCTTGGCAAGAGCAACGTTTCATTGCGCCGAATTTGAAGTTGGCCGAGGTTCGCGATTTGATGGAAAGACGAGATTTCTCCGGCCGCGATTTACGCGGAATCCAGTGCGAGAAACGTGATCTTGCCGGTTTGAACGCGCGCGATGCGGCCTTGCGGGATGCTCACTTCGAGCGAGCGGACCTTTCCGAATCATGCTTTGTTGGCGCGAACCTTTCGAACGCGCACTTTCAAGGCGCGAAGCTGTGCAGTTCGAAGTTTGCCGAAGATGGTAAGTCGAGTGCCGACGCCGAGGGCGCCAACTTTTGTGGCGCCGACTTGCGGGCGGCGGACCTTCGAGGTGTGTCATTATTTGGAGCGACGTTCTTCCCGCTCTCGCCGCGTGAACCTTGGGGGCCGGCGTTCTTTGACAAGTGGACTCGCATCGATGAGGCTGCCATTCAGACTTTGGCGGCGACTCCAGAACAAGAATCTTATGTTCGAGGCGTGTTAAGCTTGTTGCACGACGACCGGAGTGAGTAACTTAGTAGCTTGTCCTGTGCTACGACCGGGTGGCTGTGTTGCTACTTCTGCTAAGAACTGCTTGAACATGAAACAGATGATTTTGCTTGCTTCGATGTTGTTGTTTGTTGGTTGCGGACCGACAACCGTTGATAACGGCGTTGACCCGCCTGTGCCCGTGGCAGAGGCACAGGATGATATTGCCGAGGCCCCAAAGGGGTCGGGCGAGGACACTCGGCGGCAGTACGCTGCGGTGAGCTTTATGATTCCCGGCGATTGGGCCGAGCAAGAGCTTTCTGCGATGCAGGCATCCGTGATCGAGTCGAAATACACGATTCCTCACGATGAGGGGAATATGGAGATCACGTTGACGACGATGGGCGGAGGGGCTCAGTCAAATATCAGCAGGTGGATCGGGCAGATCACGGTTGAACCTGGTGAAGATCCCAAGATCGAATCGAAAAAGGTCGGCGACAAGGATGCCTCGTGGGTGGACGTGCGTGGAACATTCAACGCAAGAGTCGGCGAAGACCGTGGGCCTCACCGCGATTGGCGTTTAGTCGGGATTGTGATTCCGAATCAGCCGAAGGATTTCACCATCAAGTTGGTGGGACCAAGGCAAGCGATGGCGGATTACTACGAGAAGTTCTTGGAGTTCTTGGACAGCGCGAAGTACGGCGGTTAGTTGATAGTTCCCAGTTTTACAGCGTTGAATTGAATAGCGAATGATGATTGTTGAATTGTGATTTCAGAAGGCTGAATTCGTTATTGTCTTTACGTTGGCTGACGCTCGCAGCTGTGATTTTTTCGTGGTTTCGCGCCTCTGCTCGCGGCACGTCCTGCGAGCAGAGTCGCAGGACCACTATTTTGGGTTACCATCAAGAAGCAGGTAGTATCGAGAGTGATTGATCAGGCGGCGTTGGAACAGTTTGACGAACATGGCTACGTCGTTGTTCGTGATGTGCTGGATTGGGATCTCGATCTCGTTCCAGTTTACGACGAGTATTCGGCGCTGCTGAACCAGTTGTCGGACGGTTGGATCAACGAAGGCCGCTTGTCGTCGAGCTATTCTGAGTTGCCGTTCACTGAGCGGATCATCAAAGTCGTTACGGAAGCCCGTCGCCCTTACGACCAAGCCTTTGATATCTCATTGCCTCAAGCCGAAGTCCAATACGACACACCGATTCATAATGGTCAAGCTACCTTTAACTTGCTCAAGAGCCCGCGACTACTGGATGCTGTCGAGAAATTCATTGGGCCGGAGATTTACTCCAATCCAGTGCAGCACACTCGGATGAAACTCCCGGAAAGTTTGCTGCCCGACGAAGCTCGCACAGGGCTGACGGCTCAGATTGCTTGGCATCAAGACCTTGGTGTGATCTTGCCTGAAGCCGATAAGATGGACATCTTGACAGTCTGGTTTCCAATGACCGACGCGAATGAGGAAAACGGTTGCTTGGCGGTTGTTCCCGGTTCGCACAAACAATGGTTGCACACGCATTGCCGCAGTGCCAATGAACTGGTCTTGAATCAAGTCTGCATCCCTGACAAACACGTCGGCGAGAATCGCGTGCCCTTGCCAATGAAGTCTGGCGACGTGTTGTTCATGCATCGATGCACTCGCCACGCTGGCTTGGAGAACAAAAGCGACCGAGTCCGTTGGAGCTTCGACTTGCGATACCAACGCATTGGTGAACCCACCGGCCGGCCTTGGTTCCCGGGCTTTGTCGCTCGCAGCCAGAAGTCGCCAGAGTCCGTGCTGACGTCAGTCGAAGAATGGGCTCAACGCTGGCGCGAAGCTCGCGCGATCCTGGCCGCCAATGGAACCAACGTGTCTTTCAATCGATGGACGAATAACGAGCCAATATGCGCGTAGAAACTTGATACTCGCTCCTCGCCACATAGTCACACTGACCAAAGAAAACCAATGCTGCAGAAATTCAACGATAAGAACAAGGACCTCTTGATCAATATCAATGGCGAGTTGATTCACCGCGACAAGGCAGGGGTCAGCCCATTTGATTCGCTCGTCCAGGGTGGCGACGGTGTTTGGGAGGGGCTCAGAGTCTATGAAGGTCGCATCTTCAAGTTGATCGAGCACTTGGATCGGCTGAGAAGTTCGGCGATCGCCTTGGCGTTTGCCGAAATACCCTCGCACGAAAAGATCATTGAGGAAATCAAACGGACACTCGACGCGAACAACATGCGAGACGGTGTTCACATTCGGCTGACTTTGAGCCGGGGCTTGAAAGTGACCTCGGGAATGGATCCGCGGCTGAATACAACGGGGCCGACGTTGATTGTGTTGGCCGAACATAAGCCGCCCGTTTATGACAAGACAGGCGTCACGCTGGCAACGTCGAGCATTCGCCGCTTTCCGCCGGATTGCCTGGACCCAAAGATTCACCACAACAACCTGCTGCAGTCGATCTTGGCCAAGATCGAAGCCAATCACGCCGGAGTCGACGACGCGTTGATGTTGGATACTCGCGGCTTCGTCGCCGAGACCAACGCAACGCACGTTTTCATTGTTGAGGGCAATTGTGTATCGACCAGCCACACGGTTGCTTGCCCTGAGGGGATCACGCGCGATACCGTATTGCAGATTTGCCGGGACAACGGGATTGAGACATCCGTGCGAGACATCTCGCTGACGGAAGTTTATCGAGCCAACGAAATGTTCTGTACGGGCACGATGGGCGAGTTGGCTCCTGTTACCGACGTCGATGGCCGACAAATCGGAACGGGCTCCATGGGGCCGATGACGGAAAGACTCACCGGACTCTACGGAGAGCTGACGGCAACTCAAGGCGATCAAGTTGTTCCCTAACAACATCAATATTTTTATTTCTATCGAGACCACTCATGAATAAGCTTTTCATCACATCACTCTTGGCCATTTCTGCAATCGTGATCGGCTGTAGCCAGACGGGCAATGTTGTGGACCCGCCCGTACCGACCGCGGAATCAACCGGGAATTCAGTCCCCGTCGGTGGCGATTCATTTAACGTGAAGTTCGAAACATCCAAAGGCGACGTGATCATCAAGGTCGTGCCGGATTGGTCTCCACGCGGAGCAGCACAGTTCAAGGAACTGGTCGAGACCGGCTTTTATGATGACTGCCGTTTCTTCCGAGTCATCGCTGGCTTCATGGCTCAGATTGGCATCAATGGAAATCCTGAAGTTCAGGCCAAGTGGCGTGATCGCAAGATTCCGGACGACCCTGTCATTCAATCGAACAAACGCGGTTTTGTCTCGTATGCGATGGCGGGGCCGAATACGCGAACTTGTCAGTTCTTCATCAACTTCGGTGACAACGGGCCAAGCCTCGATGGGCAAGGCTTCTCGCCCTTTGGTCAAGTCATCGAGGGCATGGATGTTGTCGACTCTTTATACAGCGGATATGGCGAAGGTGCCCCCCGAGGTGCCGGCCCTGATCAAGGCCGCATTCAGTATGAGGGCAACGAGTACTTGAACCGCGACTATCCGAATCTGGACTACGTGATCAAAGCAACGATCGTTTCCGACGAGTTGGCAGCGGCCGCAGACTCAAAAGAGGAACCTGCCGCCCAGGACGAAGCCGCAGCCACGACAAGCGAAGAGACGACCGAGTAAACCAGCTTGAATTGAGTGTGTCCTCTCTTCGTTCGCGCGACGAATCGGCGACCGATTCTCACAACTCGTTCAACGCCCCGCCGAAGGCAGCGGCAACTGAGAAAATACGCAACGAGTGTATTACACTTCTTGGTCGCCGGCGCCTTCGGCTGGGCGTTAAACAAAGATAAACCGATGGAGTTTCCCCATGCGTCTATTTTCTATCTTGTTAACGATCGCAATCGCCCACTCAACGATCAGCGCTGATGCCGACGAAAAGAAGCCGAAGAAAGAAGACCGACTTCCCGCAAAGAAAACTCCCGAAGCTCCTGAGACTTATCAGGTCAAGTTCGAGACCTCACAAGGTGACGTCATTCTTGATATCACCCGCAAGTGGGCTCCATTGGGGGCCGACCGATTTCATGAAGCGGTCACTAAAGGATTCTACGACGAGTGTCGCTTCTTCCGCGTCTTGCCTGGTTTTGTTGTGCAGTTTGGCATCAACGGCGCTCCCGACATTCAGCAACATTGGCGAGAAGCTCAAATCAAAGACGACAAAGTCAAAGAGTCAAACGTCGAAGGAACGTTGACGTTCGCAACTGCTGGTCCGGACACTCGCACGACTCAGATGTTTATCAATTTCGGCGACAATTCGGGATTGGATCGAATGGGTTTCGCCCCCATCGGCAAAGTCAGCAAGGGCATGGACATCGTCAAAAAGATTAACGCCGAGTACCGTCAGCGGCCCGACCAACGCTATATCCAACAAGAGGGCAACGCGTACCTCAAGAAAGAGTTCCCGCGGTTGGACTACATCAAGAAGGCCACGATCGTCAAACCGAAGAAAAAGAAGGAAGACGACAAGAAGTAATCTGCCGTGATGGCCTCGCTCCGAAACTTCGGACTTCCACTGCTGGCCAAAGAGTTGAGGGAACAATCGGGCCGTCCGAAGACGTACGCGCTGCGAGTGTTGTATTGTGTGCTCGTCTTCAGTTTCTTCTACTTCAGTATTGCCGACACGCTGCAACAGAATTCCTTGTCATTGGCGAATCTGGGTGTTGGCCGCACCGTGGTCGAGACTCTTTTCCTCTGGCAAGTCGCCGCGAATCTCGCGTTCCTGCCAGCGCTGACTGGTGCTGCCATCGCCAATGAAAGAGAACGCGGCACGCTTGAGTTAATTCGTGTGACGAGACTAACAGCATGGGGCATCGTCAACGAAAAGCTGCTCAGTCGGCTGTTGCCGTTCGCGATTCTTCAAATGGTTTCCATTCCGATCATGGCAATTGGATATGCCCATGGGTGGAGTTTCCGTTGTTGAAATCGTCACCTTGAACATCGGCTTGGCGACGTGTTCGATTCGCATCGGAAGCATCGGAATTCTATGTTCCGCCAACAGTGAGAGCCCAATCGGCGGCGTTCTCACAGCTTATGGTGGTGCCGTCTTGTATCAAGCACTTTCCATGTGCCTTTGCGGAATGATGACAAACGCGGTTACCCCCTTTTCCAATCCCGCGATTCTCATTTTCGATGCCTTTGCGACGCTGGCCGTATGGCTCGTGTCCTGTGAATTAAGCAGCCAAAAGATTGAGTCGTCGTACCAAGAAAAACTGAAACGCCCCTCTCTGCAACTACTCCGACGTCGTAGAGAGAATCTCCCCATGAGTGGCTTCGACAATCTCATGGGTTTCATCGAAGGCCGCCCAAGTGAGCTTCCAGAGGATGATCCGATTCTTTGGCGCGAACAGCATCTGGCGTGGGCTCAAATTCGAAACAATTCGATGACAATAGTTGGAATTCTATTGGGCGAGATCTTGATCATTTGGCTCCTCCTCTTCGATAGCAATTTCTCAAGAAGCTTACCTGTTGTTGCCCTCTACTTTTGTGTCGCGGCCGTTTTCGTCATTTGCTTCCGAGCTGTCAATGTGTTCGCGAGCGAGTTCTCGCAACAGACGTTGGATGTGCTGTTAACAACGCCGATTGATACGGCAACGATCCTGAAGCACAAGTTTTTCGAGACTCGCAAGTTCATTCGCTGGTTCATGTTGCCGCTTTGTACGATGCTTTTGCACGAGATTATTACCATCCGTACTGACCCTCAGGGCATTGTCGGGGTGGACGCGAAGAACTTGGGCGAGTGTTGGCAATCGTTTGCGTTAGCCACCGCCACTTTTCTGTTTGTTTACCCTCGGCTCCTCATGTGGCTATCTCTTTGGGCGTACTTTCAACTTCGAAATACGGTCGCTGCGGCCATCGCCATCCTTACTCTGATGTGGTCTAGCATTTTGCTGCCGGAGGTCTTCGCTCATAAGTGGGATTCTCCCATTTGGCTGAGCCCATCGACTGTGTTTGACACGTTGTTCGAATCTGGATATCGACACGCGTTGTTAAGCGAACAGTTGATTCACTTTCTGGCATTCACAGGCCTATGGTTGATCATATCGACCGTTTGCAAGTCGCGAATGGATCGCCTGCTTGGTCGATTGAGCGTAGAGAAATCATAGTTTCAACAGTCTAACCATTTTGACGCTGTGATTTTCGTGGTCCCGCGACTCCGTTCGCGGGACGTCTTGCGAACGGAGTCGCAGGACCACAATCCCTTTGCGGTGCCGTAACTGGAATCGCAGGCATTGAGGGATTACATCTCGAAAATAAAACGGTATCTTGTGCGTATCACAAACGCTTTTGTCATTCCGAACAGAGAGTCCTACACATGAGCAAATCCCTTCGAAACAGTGGTTGGTCAAAGATTGTCATCGGCGTCATTTGTGGAGTCTTGCTGGTCAACGCAACGCATTGGGCAAGCGGTGACAAGAAAGCTCCCGAGACCAAGAGCGTGATTGGCGACAAATTCTGGCCATCCAAATTTGGTGCCGACGATCAACGCGGGGCCATCAACTATGTGACACCTGAGAAAGTTGTTTCATCGGCTGGGTTGATCAAGAAGGGCGACATCTATCAGCTTGGCCGCTTGTACGAACACGGCATGCCGCTGCCTGGCAAGCGACACTTCAGTCTGACCATCCCTGGAATTCCAACGGGGGGTCCGATGGGCGTCAATCAAATGGTCTCGAACGATGAATTGTTCAGCGGCGAGATTGGACAAGTCGGCACACAGTTCGATGGACTCGGTCACGTTGGCATGCGTGTCAATGGCGTTGACTATTTCTACAACGGCAATAAGCTGTCCGAGTTCGGCGATCCTTACGGCTTGAAAAAGCTGGGCGTCGAGAACGTTGGCGTGTTCTTCACCCGCGGCGTGTTGTTGGATGTGTGTGCCTTGCGGGGCAACGATCGATTGCCAGCCGGCTACGTAATCAGCCCCGATGAACTCGACTCATGCTTGGCCAAAGCCAAGCTGGAAATCAAACCGGGCGATGTCGTCTTGATCCGCACAGGTCATGGCAAGCTGTGGATGAAAGACAACGAAACCTACGACGCCGGCGAACCTGGTATCGGACTGGCGGCTGCGAAGTTCTTGACGGACAAGAAAGTCTCGATGATCGGCGCCGACACCTGGGCCATCGAAGCCGTACCGCACGAAGATGACAAGTTAGGTTTTCCCGTGCATCAATGGGACTTGACCAAGAACGGTGTCTACCACATCGAAAACCTGGACCTCGAACAATTGGCGAAAGATAAGGTTTACGAGTTTTGTTTTGTTTTCAGCCCGCTACGATTACGTGGTGCCACTGGTTCACCGGGTAATCCGATTGCGATTCGATAATAGATCACGACCGAATGGTAACCCGAGTGAGTTTTGATGTTGCGCATGTTCAATGCCGAAGGCATTTCACATGCGCAACATCAAAACTCACTCGGGTTACCATTCACGCAGCACGTCGATGGAGCAAGTCATGCGAAGTCTGCTGTTCCTATCAGCCTTGCTCGCTTTGAGCAACTTGGCTGCTGCTGCCGACGTCTTGCAGGACGATCTCATCTTATGGCTCGATGCCACTCAAGTTGCTCCCGACAAGACGGATGGCGCCGTCGACCGTTGGCTCGATCGCAGTTCGAAGCACAACGACTTCTCACAAAAAGACGCGGCTCGGCAACCGGTCCTTGTCCCAAACGCTATTTCCAATCGACCCGCGATTCGTTTTCAAGGGAAAGACATCCTAAACCGCGCCAATTTCGGTGGCCTTTCGCTGGGCGATCAAACATTTCATTTGATGATCGTGTTTCAAGCTCCAAAAGGAGGCCACGGCGCGCAGCGGTTGTTTGATATCAACTCGCGAGTCAATCCGACGGCAGGAACAGAGAAGCGCCGTGGTTTTTGGGTCGGCTTCCAACAAAGCCGCTACATTCCGCGGCTCGGCATTCACAACGGAGACGAAGGCGAAGCAAGAAGCGCCGTCTGGGACAACAAGCCGCACGTCTTAGAACTCGTTTATCGCCGCGAGCAACTGTTCGAGATCCACATCGATGGCCGAACCGAGCGCAAAGCGATGTTCAACGGCACGCACTTTCTGGGTTTTCATAAATTCGTCAGCGTTGCCTTGGGTCAACATTTCGGAATGGAAGGCAATCAACAGACCTTCTATCAAGGCGACATCGCCGAAGTGCTGTTGTACTCACGACCGCTCAGCACCAAAGAACGCGTTGATGTCGGATTGCATTTGACGAAGAAGTACTCGCTTAAGACGGACTTCGAACTTCCGCTCGTTTTCGAACGTGACATTCGGCCGCTGCTTGCAAAGCATTGCTTCGAGTGCCACGGCAGCGAAACGCAAGAAGCCGAGCTCAACCTGCGCACGGTTTCTTCCATGCTTCAAGGCGGCGAAGCCGGCCCCGTGATTGTCCGCGGCCATCCAGAACACAGCGAGCTGATCTCAGTCATCGAATCCCACAAGATGCCCCCCGGCGATGACAAGCTGAACCGCGAACAAATCGACCTACTTAAGCTATGGATTCGAGACGACGCCGCCACCAACGAAAACATCGTCGTCAAACGCCCCGAAGGAAAGGTGACTGCTGAAGACCGTCAGCACTGGGCTTGGCAGATGCCAGAGAAGTCCAAACCACCAACAACGTCACTCGATCGGCATGCTAACAACGACATCGATCGATTTGTGTTGGCAGGGCTCGAAGCCGAAAAGCTCAAGCCATCCAAGAGGGCCACGCCCGAGGCTTTGCTGCGACGCGTGTGTCTTGATTTGACGGGCTTGCCGCCGACGCTCAAAGAGATCGAAGCATACTTGAACGACAAAAGTCCAAAGCGTTTCGAACAGCTCATCGACCGGCTGATGAAGTCGCGTCACTTTGGCGAGCGTTGGGGACGCCACTGGCTGGATGTGGCAGGTTACGTTGGAGTTTACGGCAGCGACAACGACGCCGCGATCATCAAACCGCTTCCCGGCAAATGGCGATACCGCGATTACGTGATTCGGTCGTTCAACGAAGACAAACCATTCAATCAGTTCATCACCGAACAACTGGCCGGCGACGAACTGTCGCCTTGGCGAGACGCCGAGCGATTTACGCCGACAATGGTCGACTCGCTGACAGCGACGGGCTTCATGCTTTCGGCCAATGATGACACCGATCAAAACGAACTCAACACGCCCGACGTTCGCCATCACGTGTTGCAACGAACCAGCGAAAACGTCGCCAATGCGTTGTTTGCCGTGACGCTGCAATGTGCTAAGTGCCACGATCACAAGTACGAGGCGATATCACAGTTGGACTATTACCGCTTCGAGTCGGTTTTTGCTCCGATCTTCAATGTCCGCAACTGGAAGATTTCGACATCTCGCACGCGATCGGATGTGTCGGATCAGCACAAGTCAGAGGTCGATCAGCGGAACAATGAAATCACGGCCGAGGTTAAGAAGCTCACGACCGAGCGTAATGCGATCCGCAACGGACGACGAACAAAACTCTTTGACGAGAGATTGTTGAAAGTCCCCGGAACCGAACGCGCGAAAGCCAAAGCGGCCTACCGTATCGATGAGAAAAAGAGGACTCCCGAGCAAAAGCAACTTGTCGAGAAATACGGAAAGCAACTCACAGTCACCGATGCCGACATCAACGCGGGGCTGAGTGAAGACGAGAAAACGCAACAGTCGAAGATTGACGCATCCGTTACAAAGTTGAATTCGCAACGGCAATCTTACGGGACGATCCCAATTGCCACAGAATCGGAAGCTGCTGCAACAACACCCGTCTTACGTCGCGGCAACTATCTACGACCTGGGCTGGAAGTCGAACCCGAGCTCTTCGAACTTTTCGGCCGCGGTACGAAGCCCGTGCAACTGGCATCCGCGTCCAAGTCAGGAACCAGCGGCCGCCGATTGGCGTTGGCTCAAGCGGTCACGGAGCCGACGACATTGGCCGGTCAACATGTGGCTCGCGTCTACGTGAACCGAGTTTGGCGGCAACTGTTCGGTCGCGGCATCGTGAAGACAAGCGACAACTTTGGCGTCTCCGGCTCGAAGCCGTCGCATCCGCAATTGTTGGATTGGTTGACTCATTGGTTTATCGACAATGGCTGGCGAGTCAAACCGCTCATTAAGTTGATGGTGCTTTCGAATACTTATCAACAGACGTCTGCTGACGAAGGCGACGTGTCGCTCGACCCCGAAAACGTTTTGCTCTGGCGCATGAATCTGAGAAGGCTGGATTCAGAGCAACTGCGGGATGCGATTCTCACGATCAGTGGCAAATTAGATCGAACACTGGGTGGCCCACCGATTCCGCTCGACCCTCGACCTGATGGCATGGTTGTGCTGAAGACAAGTGCGCTGCCTCCCGGAACGACAGCATATCGACGCAGCGTGTACATCCTCGCGCGGCGCAACTACCACATGACGCTGTTGCGAGTGTTCGACCAACCCATCGTTGCCCGAACATGTGCCGACCGAACTCGCAGCGCCGCTGTCACGCAATCGTTGGCGTTATTGCATAGCGACTTCTTGCTTGAGCAATCCGACGCATTTGCCAGCGCCATTGCAAAGCAGCACGCCGACTCGAAGGAGCAATTGCGAATCGCTTGGCAAGCGACTCTGGGCCGGCTACCGAGCCCCGAGGAACTCGACTTGTGCACGGAAGTCTTCTCGCGTCACCTGAAACGCTTCGAAGGCGAGCAAGACGCGCCGCACAAAGCATTGGCACAGATTTGCCACATGCTGCTGAACACGAACGAGTTTTTGTATGTCCCGTAATGGTGTGAACCCAGCTCTAAGCTACTTCGAGTGTCAGTTGAAGTGTGCTGTAGTTGACGCACAATTCCAGCCCAAGTAGTAGGCCCACGCCAAGCAGTGGATAAGTGCCCTCATTTGCGACGACTTCTAGACGTCTGACGTCGCCGAACCAGTCCATCAGGCATGTACACGTTGGGTAAACAGTTTTGGACCCATCGGCGAGAATCGCGTCAACGGAACCAGAACGATGAAGTCCCAAAGCATCTATCTTGGGCTGTGGTAGGACAATGTCTCCAGTAAAGCCGGTGTCGACCCACACTTCGACGTTCACGGCAATGGCATCCCGCCGAATATCGACATTGATCAGAGCACGTCCGTTGCTATCGATGATTCCATTCATCGAGTCATCGCCCCGATATGAATCGCGGCTTTATGGCCAACCCGTAAAGCATGGGCCAATCTGTCTGGGAACTTATCGCGTGATGCGCCGATTGCCTCGCTTAAAGTTTAGCCGAGGAAGTACTCTCCAGAAATGGGTTCGATCGCCACGAATTCGTTCATGTGATCAGCTTCCAGTGTTGTGCGCAGTCGACTCTCGTAAATCGCTTTTGCGTCACGAGCTGTGGTTTCTGAATCCGGACTTATCATCGCATTGCCCCTGAATTGGCGCGGCTGATCCGGCAATTCTATCAGAGGTCTTTATCACAGCCAACATCTGGCTTCTCAAGCAGTACACGAGTTGCATCTCTATTGGTAGGGAATGGCTCGCGGAATCTCAAAAAACTTCGATTTCCCTGATAGATCTTGCTGCTGCGTTGCATTTAAGAATCAGAGATGCGGCAACTCAACGTTTGTGGACGCCGTCATCGTTAAAGTTTGCTCAATGTGACACCTCGACGCAGCTTGTCCCCTCGGGCTGCTGTCGAATTCTCTGGCGTTTCTGCTCAAAAGATGTCGGACGCGCGCAAGAAATGCGCGCCGCGATCGTACGGTTTTCGTCAGTCGTGGCCTCTTCATTTCTCAACGACGTTTCAGGCGTCGCACTCTGCTCGTTCGAGCAAGCTCGCGTTTTGGCCAAGCGAACAATCTGGGGTTCACTGCGTTTTTGGCCAGTCCACAATCCATTCGAGGGGAAAGTATGTTCTTTCAACCACTGCAAGTGGCCGTCAAGAAACGACTTCGGTCACTCACCCAAGGAGCGCGTCGGCGCAACCTTCGGTTGTTTGTCCTGGACACTTTCGGCGCTGTTTGGCGCCGAAGCGCCGAAAAAATTTTCAGAACAAACATGCGGAGCGTGCGGCGAGTTCGTCGAGCGATCCACCAGCGGCTCGAGCATCTGGAGCAACGAGCCCTGTTGTCGGCGACAAGTGCTATCGTCGACGCCGGCGGCGGAGCACACGACGCCGAATTGATGAGCATCGTCAACGGGACTCCCACCAACGGCTTCCCTGCTGTTGGGCTAATCGGCGATGGCAGCGGCAGCTTTTGTTCGGGGACTCTCATTGGCTCTCGCCACGTGTTAACGGCGGCTCACTGCGCGGTTGGGCTAGGTAACACGCAGGGATCGTTTATCGTCAACGGGACGAGTTATCAGACCTCGCAAATCATTCTTCATCCGAATTACAACCCGAATACGATCGAGGGTACCAACGATCTGGCCATCTATCGGCTGAGTACGTCGGTTGTTGGCGTCGACCCGATTCCGATCTTTCGCGACACGCCGTCGGTGGGGCAAGAGTTGACGTTGGTTGGCTTTGGAGCCGGCGGCGATGGCTCGGGCCACAACGGCGATTTCGGAACGAAGCGAGTTGGCACGACTCCCATCGATGAAGTGACGCCAACGTTGATCACTTGGAACTTTGACAACAACAGCGAATCGAACACCGCACCGGGAGACTCCGGCGGTCCCGCATTCGTGACTGTCAACGGCCAACGTTTTGTGGCCGGTGTGACGTCCGGTGGAATCCAACAAAATGCTGGCATCGGTGATTACTCGTTTGACGTGCGTGTTGATGCCTACGCTGATTGGATTGACTCGGTTGTTGGAGATGACATTGCCAATCCGGATCCGAACCCGACTCCCGATCCGGATCCTCAACCCGATCCCGACCCACAACCGGACCCGGATCCTCAACCTGATCCCGATCCGCCAGCGGTCGATGATCACTCGAACGATCCCAATGCCAACGCCACCGACATTGCACTGGATAACGGTGTCGGACAGTCAGACGGCACGCTCGAAGAAGAATTCGATGTGGATGCGTTTGAAGTTGTCGTGACGACGTCCGGAACCTTGACCTTTGACCTGACAAGTAACGATTTCGACACGTATCTAAGCGTCTTTAACGGCGACGGCCAATTCATTGACTTCAACGATGATTCCAATGGCACATTGAACAGTTCGTTGAGCTTAGATGTTGAAGCCGGAACGTACTTCGCATTGGCGGAAGCGTACGACTTTGTTTCGACCGGCGATTACGTTGTCGATGTCACCTTCGTGGGGGATGTGACTCCTGATCCTGATCCGGAGCCCGAGCCTGAACCAGCCGAGGTGGTCAATTACTTCTCGACTCACCGCAACGGCGGCGTGACCAGCACTGATGGAACTGTGCTGCGAATTCAACGTTCGGACGTCATCCAAGCCACGCAAAACTTGGACACGGGTGAAGTCAACTTCAGCCTGTACTTCGATGGCAGCGAAAACGGACTTTCCCGCCGAGACGACATCGACGCGTTCGCGATCTTGGACGATGGCGACGTCATCATGTCCTTCCGGCGAGCGACCGAAGTCGACGGCATTCTTGCCGGTGCCGAGGACGTGTTGCGGTTTGATGCCGATACCAGCTCGTGGAGTATGTTCGTTGATGGCAGCGATCTCGGTTTAGGTCGATCGGGGAACATCGATGGAATTTCGGTCCTTGATGACGGAACGATTGTCTTCTCGACGACTGGCAACGTTCGATTGAACGGCACTCGATATCGTGACGAAGACATCCTTGCATTGGATGCCACTTCATTGGGCGAGGACACGGCCGGTACGATCACGAAGTACTTTGATGGTAGCGACAACGGGCTCGGTGCTCGCACGGAAGATGTCGATGCCGTTGATGTCGCAGCGGACGGAACACTGTTCCTATCGACTCAGCGACAGTTCGTGATCGATGGTCTTTCCGGTGATCGTTTCGACGTCTTTCAACTCGACACGGAAAGCGGTGATGCCAGCTTCACACTTGATGGCGAGGAACTTGGCCTGACCCGATACAACATCAATGGTTTCCAATCGGGAGGCACGGTCGTCGATCCAACACCGGAACCGGAGCCTGATCCAGACCCCGATCCGGACCCGGATCCCGATCCGCAATCGCAATATCAAATCGAAGTTCGTTACAACGACAACAACCTGTCGACCGCTCAGCGAGCCGCCTTTGATCTTGCCGCCGCTCGTTGGTCGGAGATCATTGTGGGCGATGTGCCGGATGGAACTTTTGGCGGCGTCTTCGTCGACGACTTGGTCATCGATGTGACGGCTCCGAATATTGACGGCAGCGGTGGAATTCTTGGCCAAGCCGGACCGACCGCGTTTCGTAACGGTTCGCTGTTGCCAGCCCGCGGCATCATGGAGTTCGACAGTGCCGACTTGGCCAGCCTTGAAGCGGCCAACAACCTTGTCGACGTGATCGTCCACGAGATGGCTCATGTGATCGGTATCGGCACGATTTGGGATAGCCTTGGTTTGGTTCAAGACTTCGGCAGCAGTATCAACTATGTCGGTGCCAATGCCGTTCGCGAGTACAACTCGATCTTTGCCACAACGGGGAACTTTGTTCCTGTTGAGACCGGTGGTGGTGCGGGAACTCGCGGTGGTCACTGGTCCGAGAATGTCTTGGACAACGAAATTATGACCGGGTTCCTGAACTTCGGCGAGCGAAATCCGATCAGCCGAATCACGGTTGGTTCGCTTGAGGACATTGGGTATCAGGTCAACTATGCCGCTGCGGACAACTACACCGCGCCGGGACTGCGCGTGTTTTCTCGGACGGCGACTGCAAAGCTAACCGATGGATCGTTTGCGGCGAATGACCAATCGATTGCCACTGCCATAGGTTCTCAATCGGATGGTGCTCAAGGTGGCGAGTTGATGTGGTCCGAGGCAATTCCGCAACAATCTGGAGATGCTTGGTCCAACATCATAGCTCAAGCCGTAGCGGAAATGGGAGACGAGGTATGCACCACGGGTACCAGTACTGGTGCCACGGATGCGAGCGAGTCGGTTGATGATACGGCGGCATCCGATGCCATCGACTCGGCAATGTCCGATTTCGCCGACTTGATGAGCCTGGTGTAATTCTCGGCAAGATTCGCAGCGGCGATTCTGACGGATCGCCGCTGTTCGAATCGAGCCACAGGTAAGCTCACGGAAGACACAACAGCTCTCGACGGTCGCCTCTACGAAGAGGAGACTCGAGGGCTGTTTGTGTTCTTTGATAGTGATGAGCACTGATGTGGAAACCCGCAATGCTGGAGACCCCGTGAAACGTTGCTCGCAGGCGTTTGTATGTGTACGTATTTTCATAAAAAATATCTAAATGATCAGTGTGAGAATCCGTGAAACAGGCATGGATCCCTTACCGCTAGTGATCGACAACCATCGATTGGCAGTGCGATATCTAGTAGGAGAACATCATGCTTGTGAAGAACTGGCTGCGACGACGTGATGCGAATTTAGGGGGGGCAGGAAATCCAGGGCGGCCAAACAAGCCAAGTGCCCCAACGTCCTCGAAGACGTATGAGCCATCTGTAGCCACGCTCGCCAGAGCGTGGATTTCCACCATCTGGCAACGGCAGCTTCAGCGGCTCCGACAAACACGCTTGAGCTGGAAGTCCCGCCAAGCCCACTTCGCCAGCTTCGGTCGGGCCTCTTTCCGCAACTCGCCGTCATCGATTGCCTGGAAGACCGCACGCTTCTCAGTAGCGCGCCGATCTTTAGCCCGGACAACTACACCTTTAACGTCTCCGAAGACGCCAGCTACGGAACAAGCATCGGAAATCTTTCAGTGACCGATCCCGACGGCGATTTAATGACATTGTCCATCACTAGCGGCGATGAATTGGGACAATTCGCAATCGACACCGACGGCCAGTTAACTCTGCAAGGCCAACTGAACCACGAGGCCATCGCCAGTTATACGTTATCGGTCGAGGCCATGGACTTCGCCATCTACACAGCAAATGCCAGCGTCACCATCAACGTGCTGGATGAATCCGAAGCGCCAACATTCTCGCCGGACACGTACGCGTTCACAATCGATGAAGACGCCGCAATCGGAGACCTTGTCGGCACGTTAACGGCAACCGATCCACAAAACGACATCTCTGTTTTCGCCATCGTTGCGGGCGACGAACTCGGCCAATTCTCGATCGATCCCGACGGCAAACTGCGTGTACAGGGCGAGCTTGACTTCGAATCCATCGCCACTTACCAACTCACCGTCCACGCGTATGACATGGCTTTCAATTACGATGAGGCATCAATCAAGATCCAAGTCCAAGATGTCCCGGACAGCAATCCCTTGAACCTACCTCCAAACGCGGCCGCCGGCGGCAACTATGACGTGTCATTTGAAGGCGATCTAATACTCGACGCCAGCGGCTCGGTCGATCCCGAAGGCACTGCACTCACCTACCGATGGGATCTGGATGCGGATACCAGCACCTGGGAAATCACGACGAATTCAGCAACAACAACCGTTTCCTGGGCGTCACTGACATCAACCTACTGGATGTCTGCAGGAAACGACTATCCCATCACACTCGAAGTCGAAGATGCTGGTGGGGGGACAGATCAAGACCTGGCCATGGCCTTCTTGAAGAAGCCAGTTGTTTATATGTCGTCGATAGATCCAGTAGCGGCAGAAGGTTACGACGACGTTGGAACGTCTAATGATGTTAGTCGAGATCTTGCCAGTATTTTCTTAATTCGAACTGACACAGCATTGACAAATGCGTTGACTGTGCATTTCGCGTCTCCAACCGGCAGTGCCACCGCCGGAGAAGATTACACAACGACACTCCCTGGGGCCATCAACGGTACAATAACCCTTCCGGCCGGAGTTAGCTTTGTTTCGTTTTATGTCAAACCGAAACAGGATGATAACTTTCTTGAAGGAAACGAAACGGCAACGTTTAAGATCGCATCAAACGCCGCATATACGGTTTCGGCGACCAGTGGATCGGCGACTGTATCAATTGCTGACGTCAATCGAGTTCCAGTTGTGAACGATCAGTCAATCACAATCACGCGTAATCGTAGTGATACGATCTTGAATGTTGGAGCAACCGACCCTGACACCGGTCAAACGCTGACATTTTCAAGCTCGCAGAATTCAGCTTTTGGCATTCGTGACAATGGCGAAATCTATGTCGCTTCCACACCCAGCATTCAAACAATCACGACGACGTTGACCTTCAAATTAACAGTAAGTATTTCGGATAACGGAACGCCGTCAAAGGACGATACTGCCAGCATCACGATTTCAGTTTTGCCGATAGATTTATCCGTTTCCTTGTCAAAGGTGAAGTATCTTGATCATCACACAGTCTATGCTGATCCGGGGTCATATTTGTTGTTCCCTGAGTACTCAAGTGTCTGGCAAAGTGCGGCATCATTGGCTGGATTGGTTAATGAAACCGTTGTTGCCTACACAAGCAGTTTAGGGTCGTGTAAAAAGCGATTGAAAGTCAACGCGGAGTTTGATGTTGAGGATAATTGGTCGGGAACAGCTCAATTCCGCGCTGTAACCAGCGGCGGCTATTCCTTATACGCACCGACGGTCACACACAACTCAGCAGATGACCTGCTCGTCGTTTCCGGCGCGACGGCGACAACGGACTTTTCTCAAGGCTCCGCTTATTTCGAGTCCTTCCTGATCAATTGGCAAATCAGCGTCGATGGGGGCACCACATGGATCGACATTGGACAGTCAGAGAACCCGCTTTACGTAACGTGGAAAGATCCAGGTTTCTTTAGCACGCTCTATCGAACAGTTCTACACATCGGCAGTTCCAAGGCTCGCTACTTGGCGGAGTCCAATGTGATTAATGCGATTTGGAGCGAATTCACTGATTATTCGGTTACTCGCTGGAATGGTGGATCTGCACTCAAGTACATGCATCCCACTTTGCAAAGCGATAGCCATTCTACCGAAAAGCTCCTCGAATATGGGCATGGCCAATGTGATGCGTTTTCTGATCTGTTCGCCGACATTCTCGTGGCTCAAGGCGTCGACGCCTCGATCGACATTCAAGAGATCGTCGCAAAAGGATCCGCTGACGACTTTATGATTAAGCACAATTGGCAATGGGGAACACCGGACCCGAATCTGGAAGGCGCGCCAGGTGGATACAACTATTTGTTGGGCGAGAATGTTAACAGCGGGACGACTGAAATTCCTTCACAAGGAGTATCAAACCCGCAATTCGTATTCAAGAATCATTGGATCGTGTTGATCGATGGCACGTTATACGACCCATCGTATGGGTCGAAATTTGAGACTCTTCTCGATTGGGAGAAAGCCGCGGTCGAAGGGCAGGTAGAATGGGTCGACGCAGGAATTGGTATTGCCCAGAAAAGGTGGACAGTGGAACTGTTGAAATGGTTGGGTAATTTTTGTTGTCGAATTTCTGTGAACTCACCAACAAAGGCAGTAGTTTGAAATCTGCCA
>PBMZ01000082.1 GCA_002722955.1 Planctomycetaceae bacterium
ACACGCTGCGGTTCACTTGGTCTCAAGGAACTGCAGCGTAGAGTTGTCTTCGTCGATTTTGATCTAGAACGCAAAGTGGGCGAATGCCTTGTTGGCCTCGGCCATGCGGTGCACGTTTTCACGTGTCGTCATAGCAGTACCTTCACGACGGAATGCGTTAACCAGCTCGTCGGCCAACCGTACTGCGATCGGACGACCTTTCTTAGCCCGGCAAGCCGCCAAGATCCAGCGGATGGCCAATGTTTGGCGACGCTTAGGATTCACCGGCGTCGGCACTTGGTATGTCGCACCACCAACACGTTTCGATCGGACTTCGATCTGCGGCTTGACATTTTCGATGGCTTGAGTGAACACCTCGATCGGCTCTTCCTCGGGAACCTTCTTCGCGATGACATCCAACGCGTCGTAAAAAGCTCGCTGAGCGACACTCTTCTTGCCGTCATACATCAGGCAATTGATGAACTTCGACGCCAAGATCGAATTGAAGCGGGGATCCGGCTTCAGCTGACTTTGGCTGGCAGTAAAACGTTTACCCATGAATCTAAAACCTTGCCGGCCAGGCACATGTGGCCATGAATTATCGTCTGCAACGAATCCAGTTGAACGAATCGAGTTACTTCGGCCGCTTCGCTCCATAGCGACTACGGGCTTGTCGACGATCCGAAACACCCAGTGTATCCAGCACACCGCGGATAATCTTATATCGAACACCGGGCAAGTCGCGAACACGGCCACCACGAACCAACACGATCGAGTGTTCCTGCAAGTTGTGACCTTCACCGGGAATGTATGCCGTTACTTCCTTACCATTGGAAAGTCGCACACGGGCCACTTTCCGAAGGGCTGAGTTCGGCTTCTTCGGCGTCACAGTTTTGACTTGCAAACACACACCACGTTTTTGCGGACAACCTTCGAGCAAAGGTGTTTTACTCTTGGCCTTTTGAATCTTACGCGGTTTGCGAACGAGTTGATTGATTGTTGGCATCACGCAACCTTAAGTATCAAATTCAAATCTGTGGCCCTAAAACCAAGCCACAGCATTGATTCAGTGAAATTTGAGTCGTGGAGGCTATCGTTTTCTGAGCACAACGTCAAGCGCGTCGAAACTCAATTGCCGTCCGAACACAAAATTCGACCGGAAGCCGCCGTCAAAGTCGTCTTCCGGTCATAAAACGCCTTCTACGAACTCTCTGGAGGTGGGTCCGGACTTCCCAACGCAGACAACACTGATGGAGCTGGCGTTGGCGGTGGAGCTTGTTGCGGCTGACCGTCGGGGCCCTCGCTGAGCAACGTCATGCGGGCTTCCAGAATTCGTTCCTTTTCGGCCTGCAATTCCATCAACGCCTCGGGACGAATTCGAACTTCGGCGTCTTGATGCATGTAGAAGCCAGTACCAGCCGGGACCAAGTGGCCCAGGATGACGTTTTCTTTCAGACCGACAAGTTCGTCGCTCTTTCCAGCCAAGGCAGCTTCCGTCAACACTTTCGTGGTTTCCTGGAAGCTGGCCGCCGAAATGAAGCTCTCGCTCTGAACAGCTGCCTTGGTGATTCCCAAAAGTTGAGTCGTCGCGGTTGCAGGCCGTGGCTTAGTGAACGTTGCCGGTGGCAAGTTCTCTGCTTCGACCGCCGCGTTGACTTCGTCGATAACGCTTTGAGGAACGATGTCGTTCTCTTGGAACTCGGTTCCACCAGGCTCGACCACTCTGACGCATTCGCTCAGTTTTTGATTGATCTGCTGGAACTCGAACTTATCCATCACGATGCCAGGCAAGATGTCGGTGTCACCAACATCGGTGACACGCAGCTTACGCACCATCTGGGCAATGACGATTTCGATGTGCTTGTCATCGATTTCCACGCGCTGTGAACGGTACACGTTTTGGATTTCGTGTAGCAAGTATTGTTGCACAGCTTCGGTACCGCTAACACGTAAGATGTCGTGAGGAACCAGAGGACCACGGACCAAGGCGTCGCCGGCCTTCACGTAATCCTTGGCGTGAACTAACAGCTGCTTACCGTGAGGAATCACGTGTTCGATCTCGCTGCCATCCTCACCGCGGACGATGATGATTCGCTTGCCACGTTTCTTTTCGGCAACCAAATCGACTTCGCCATCGATCTCGGCGATAACAGCGGGGTCTTTCGGACGACGAGCTTCGAACAACTCGGTCACACGCGGCAGACCGCCCGTGATGTCCTGCGTACCTGCTGATTCACGCGGCGTCTTCGCCAACACTGTACCAGCCGTCACATAGTCGGCTTCTTGAGCATCAATACTTGCTCGCTCTGGCAAGTAGTAGAAGTCGAGAATCCGTCCCGTGTCATCTTCCAGAATGATCTGCGGATGCAAGTCACCTTTGTGTTCGATGATTGTTCGGCGTTGATTGCCGCCAGCTTCCGTGTCGGTCCGCATGGATTGGCCTTCCAGGCAATCCTCGAAACGAACCTTTCCGCCAACCTCGGCAAGAATCGGCACGGAGTGTGGATCCCACTGGCAGAGCACTTGGCCGACTTCGACTTCGTCGTCTTCATTAACCAAGAGCACGGCACCATTAGGAATGGTGTAACGCTCCAATTCACGATCTTTCGGGTCGACGATGACGACCTCACCGTTTCTGGCCAGGACGACGTTTTGACCTTGAGCGTTAACAACACTACGGATGCGAGCGTATCGAACTTTACCCGCACGGCGAGATTTCATCTCACTCTCTTCCAAGTCGTGAGATGCCGTTCCACCGATGTGGAATGTCCGCATCGTCAACTGAGTACCAGGCTCACCGATACTTTGAGCGGCGATGATGCCAGTGGCGAGTCCCTCTTCGACCAAGCGGCCTGACGAAAGGTCCATGCCATAGCACAACTGGCAGATTCCGAGAGCCGCTTCGCAAGTCATCGGGCTGCGAACTTGAATCCGCTCCAACCCCAATTCCTCAATCTTGCGAGCAATCTCAACGGTGATGAGCTCGTCTTCACGAACGATGACTTCGTCGGTGATCGGATTGACGATATTGCTGCGCGAGACGCGACCGCGAACAGCATCGGCCAAACCAACTTCGACCTTCTCACCACGGTAAACGATTCCGCGAGTAATACCGCGAGTCGTTTCACAATCGCGAGTCGTGATCACCATGTTTTGGCAAATGTCGGCAAGCTTACGAGTCAAGTAGCCTGAGTCAGCAGTCTTCAACGCCGTATCAGCCAAACCTTTGCGTGCACCGTGTGTCGAGCTGAAATACTCAAGCACAGACAAGCCTTCACGGAAGTTGGCCTTAATGGGAGTTTCGATGATCTCGCCACTCGGCTTGGCCATCAAACCACGCATACCGGATAACTGTCGAATCTGTTCGACACCACCACGAGCACCAGATCGTGCCATCAGGAAGATCGGATTGACGTAAGCACCGTCACGAACATCGTTTTCCAAAGCCGTCATCATCGACTTCGTGATCTCTTCGCGAGCGTGCGTCCAAGTGTCGAGAACTTTGTTGTAGCGTTCGGTATTTGTGATGATACCACGGCCGAACAGCTTTTGCTGTTTCATCACTTCGCCCTCGGCCGTGTTGATGACTTTGTCCTTATCCGGAGCCGTCACCAAATCGCTGGTCGCAAACGACAAACCACTGTTCGTCGATTCCATGAAACCGAGTTCCTTCATCCGATCCAAGAGATCGATCGTCGAATTCCGGCCAAGCAACAGATAGCAGTCCGAGATAACCGTCGACAGGTCCTTACTCTTCATCGTCAAGTTGTAGAACGGCATCGCCGGTTCCAGAATGTCATTAAACATGACGCGACCAACCGTCGTCCGAATCAAACCACCCGGTTTGTAATCCTCGGATCCTTCGCCAACAACTTGCTTATCCTTCGTCATGCGAACTTTGATCAGCGCGTGTCGAGCGACGCGTCCTTGAGCAAAGGCCATGTGCACTTCGTCGGTGGACGAGAACGTCATGTCCTCGCCAGGTCGGTCAGGACGAGACAGCGTCAAGTAATAACAACCCATCACGATGTCTTGCGACGGGCTAATAATCGGAGCACCATTCGCTGGACTGAAGATGTTGTTGGTCGACATCATCAACGTGGTGGCTTCGACTTGAGCTTCGATCGACAACGGCAAGTGGACGGCCATTTGGTCGCCATCGAAGTCGGCGTTGAAGCCTTTACAGACCAATGGGTGAATGCGAATCGCGTTACCTTCAACCAACGTCGGCTCGAACGCTTGGATACCCATGCGGTGAAGCGTGGGAGCACGGTTCAAGAGAACGGGGTGGTTGCGAATGACTTCGTCCAGGATGTCCCAAACGTCCTCATCCTTACGTTCCAACATTCGCTTCGCACTCTTGATCGTATCAGCGTGACCGAGTTCCTTTAGTCGACGAATCACGAAGGGTTGGAATAGTTCGAGGGCGATCTTCTTGGGCAGACCACATTGGTGCAGCTTAAGCTCAGGACCGACGACGATCACACTCCGTGCCGAATAGTCAACACGCTTACCCAACAAGTTCTCGCGGAAGCGGCCTTGCTTACCTTTGATCATGTCGGTGAGCGACTTGAGCGGGCGGTTCGAGGAACCGAGCACTGGCCGCTTGCAGCGATTGTTGTCGAACAACGCATCGACAGATTGCTGCAACATCCGCTTTTCGTTGCGGACGATGACTTCTGGAGCATTTAAGTCAACCAACTTCTTCAGGCGGTTGTTTCGGTTAATGATCCGACGATAAAGATCGTTAAGATCGCTCGTCGCAAAATTGCCCGAGTCCAACAAGACCAGCGGTCGCAGGTCCGGCGGAATCACGGGGATCACATCCAACACCATCCACTCAGGTTTGTTGTCGCTATCGCGCAGAGCTTCAATAATCTTCAGCCGCTTGATGAGTTCTTTGGCCTTTTGCTGGCTTCCGGTCTCGGACAGTTCTTGCCGCAAACGTTCCGATAGCTCGACCAAGTTCAATCGCCCCAGCAGCTTCTTAACCGCCTCGGCTCCCATCTCGACTTCAAAGCTATCATGGCCGTACTTAGCGCGAGCCTGACGAGCTTCATCTTCCGTCAGCATCTGACATTCGCGCAAAGGCGTGTCTCCGGGATCAACCACAACGTAGTCTTGGAAATAGATCACCTTTTCCAAGCTTGTGGTTTTCATGTTCAACAGCGCGCCGAGACGGCTCGGCATTGACTTGAAGAACCAGATATGAACGATCGGCGCGGCCAACTCGATGTGGCCCATTCGCTTTCGGCGCACGCGACTATGAGTCACCTTGACGCCGCAGCGATCGCAGATCATGCCTTTGTATTTCATGCCGCGGTACTTACCACACGCGCATTCCCAGTCCTTTTCCGGACCGAAGATACGCTCGCAGAACAATCCATCACGTTCTGGGCGGTAAGTTCGATAGTTGATCGTTTCGGGCTTCTTGACTTCACCAAACGACCAGCTCCGTATGTCATTGGGACTCGCGAGTCCAATTTTTACGGAACCGTAGTCGTTGACGCGATCGTATGCAGTGGTTTCACCAACGCTCACTTGGGCGCTCCTAATTAGGTTAGAGGCTTTAGGCTGTAGGCATTAGGAAAAATAGGAATTAGCTGGCTTGATTCTTTTCCAATTGAAGATTCAAACCAAGGCCTCGGATTTCGTTGTTCAACACGTCAAAGCTGGCTGGAGTTCCGGCTTCAAGCGTGTTCTCACCTTTGACCATCGATTCGTAAATCTTGGTCCGTCCTTCGACATCGTCACTCTTAACAGTAAGCAGTTCTTGCAAGATGTAAGCAGCTCCGTAGGCTTCCAACGCCCACACTTCCATCTCTCCAAACCGCTGACCGCCGAATCGAGCCTTTCCACCGAGAGGCTGTTGCGTGATCAACGAGTAAGGACCTGTCGCTCGAGCGTGAACCTTGTCGTCGACAAGGTGGTGCAGCTTCAGCATGTAAATCTGACCAACAGTTGTCTTTTGTTCCAATGCTTCGCCGGTGCGTCCGTCGTACAAGATTGCCTTACCGTCATGTGGCAAGCCAGCATCGTCCAAGCACTGACGAATCTCTTCTTCGGCAGCACCATCGAATACTGGACAAACGGCGCGGAAGCCCAGCTTCGACGCCGCCCAACCAAGGTGAGTTTCCAGAATCTGACCGACGTTCATACGGCTCGGGACGCCCAGCGGATTCAAGATGATGTCTACCGGTGTTCCATCGTCCAAGAACGGCATGTCCTCGATCGGAAGAATCTTTGAGATAACACCCTTGTTACCGTGACGGCCAGCCATCTTATCGCCGACGGAAATCTTCCGTTTCGAGGCGACGTAGACCTTGACCATTTGAAGCACGCCACTGGGCAACTCGTCACCACGCTTCATGCTGTTGAGTTGTTGTTCCCAATCGTCGATGACGTCTTCAACACGGTGCCATTCGGTCTTGAAGATCTTCTTGCAATCCGCTTTCTTTTGCGGGCTGCGGATATCCAATTCCTCGAACTTCGCTTCGAACTCGCGAGCGTACGCCGCGATGAACTTCGCATCTTCGATAGACCGCAGTTCGCGTCCATCATCGTCCGAGATGTGACGTCCGAGCGTCCGTTCAAACTCGGCCAAAAATTCTTGGAAGGCCTCGGCGATTGCTTTGTCGCTGTTGCCTTCAGCTTTCTTGACTTGAAGTTCAAACTTCTTGCGGTCGGCTTCCGAAAGACTCATTCGACGTGAGAACTTCTCGGTATGAATCACAATGCCTTCGACGCCACTGGGGACTTCCAGCGATTCGTTCTTAACATCTTCGCCAGCACGACCGAAGATAGCGTGCAGCAATTTTTCTTCAGGCGTCAGTTCCGACTTGGCCTTTGGCGAAACTTTTCCGACCAGGATGTCACCCGGCGTGACTCGCGTCCCGATTTTCACAATGCCGCCGTCGTCTAAGTGACGTAGTGCCTTTTCGCTGACGTTCGGGATGTCCCGAGTGAACTCTTCGCGACCAAGTTTGGTCTCGCGAATTTCAACATCGAACTCGTCAATGTGAATCGATGTGTAAACGTCTTCTTTTCCGAGCCGCTCGGACAGGATGATGGCATCCTCAAAGTTGTAGCCTTCCCACGACATAAAGGCGACCAGCACATTGCGGCCAAGTGCCAAGAGCCCGTCTTGCGTTGCTGCACTGTCACAGAGCAACTCGCCCCGTTTGACCTTTTGGCCAACTTCGACAAGCGGTTTTTGATTCAAGCAAGTTCGCTCGTTCAGTCCCGTGAACTTTCGCAGCGGATAGCGCTTGCCATCGACTTCGATGACGGTCGCGTCAACGTAGGTAACCTTTCCGGCTTTCTCGGCACGAACCAACATGCCCGAGTTACCCGCGACAACAGCTTCCATTCCTGTGCCGACAATCGGAGCTTCCGTCACTAGCAGCGGGACAGCCTGACGTTGCATGTTCGAACCCATCAAGGCACGGTTCGCATCGTCGTGCTCGAGGAATGGAATCAAACCGGCTGAAACACCCACCATCTGACTTGGTGCGATATCAATGAATTGCACCTTCGAGGCATCAGTCGCGACCACGTCATTGTGGTGCCGTGCCAAGACGCGATCTTCTGCAAGCTTGCCGTTCTCACAAGGCGTGTCGGCTGGCACAACGTAGACTTCCGACTCTTCGTCAGCTCGAAGCCAAACGACTTCGTCCGTCAGTTTGCTCTTGTCGATTCGACGATACGGAGTCGTCAAGAAACCATAATCGTCGACGCGTGAATAAATACTGAGACTGGAGATCAGGCCGATGTTCGTACCTTCAGGAGTCTCAATCGGGCAAATCCGGCCATAGTGCGAAATGTGAACGTCACGAACTTCGAAGCCCGCCCGTTTACGGTTCAAACCGCCCGGACCAAGAGCACTCAAACGACGCTCGTGAGTCAACATCGAGAGCGGATTCGTTTGGTCGACGACCTGCGAAAGCTCGCTACGTCCGAAAAAGTACTCGATCGCCGCAGAAACACTCTTGGGATTGATCAACGTCCGAGGCGTCATTTCCTCAACATCTTTGAGGCTCATGCGCTCTTGGACAGTTCGGCGGAGTTTGAGGAAACCCTTGCGAATCTCGTCAGTGGCCAACTCATCAATGGTTCGCAGTCGACGGTTGCCAAGGTTATCGATGTCGTCGATGTAAGCACTTGAGTCAGCAACACGCAAACGTACCAGATATCGGATCGCGTTGACGAAGTCCTCGGAATTCAAGGTCATCTCGTCATCGGGAATGTCCTGCGAAAACTTTCGGTTGATGCGGAAACGCCCGACTTGACCAAGACGATAGCGATTAACGTCGAAGAACTTTTCTGCGAACAGTTCCTTCGCCTTATCCAATTGAGGCGGATTGCCTGGACGCAGTCGTTGATAGATTCGTAACAACGCTTCTTCGTGGCTGGCGGTGTTGTCTTCGGCGATACTATTCAGGATCAAGTTATCCTTGACCTCGGGAATCACGTCGACTTGCTTCAAGCCAGAGTCAAGAACTTGCTCGGCCATCTCTGGAGAGATCGGTTGTCCACACTCAGTGATGATCTCGCCAACACGATCGTGCCCCTTGGGATAAATTACATCACCGGCAGCGACTTGATTGACAAAGCTCTCTAAGTTCGAGCTCAGAGACTTGACCGTCTTGGTCTCATAAAACAACTTGATGAGGGATGCGTCCGTCGAGTACTCGTCTTTCATCGCGCGGAGCAATGTCATGGCGGAGAACTTGCCGCTTTGGTCGATGCGGACCCCGAGGCCCTCTTTCTTGCTGACGACCAATTCGATCCAACTACCACGTTCGGGAATAATTCGGCATGAGTAGTTCTTACGTTCGCCCGGCTCTGAACTCAAAACAAAGTCAACACCCGGAGAACGGTGAAGCTGACTGACAACAACACGCTCGGCCCCGTTGATGATGAATTCGCCACCACCGATCATGATCGGGATGTCGCCCAGATACACTTCTTCTTCGATCGATTGCTCTTTGTTCAATCGCAACCAAACGCGGAACGGGCGGCCATAGGTAAGCCGCAATTGACGACATTCCGTGGGCGTGTAACGAGGCTTGCCCAACTCGTACTTCACATAGTCCAACGAGTACTGCCCGTCGTAACTGTCAATCGGAAAGACCTCGCGCAGAATCTCTTCGATGCCTTGGTCTTTTCTTTCCGAGGTACCTTTCGCAAGCTGCAGGAACCGCGAGTACGACGCCGTCTGAATCTCCGTCAAGTCAGACAGTTCAAAGTCGCTTTGGATCGTTCCAAAGTTGCGAGTCGTATTCGTATCGAGAATGCGCGTGGCAGGAATGGGCATTCGTCACTCTCTCTCAATTAAAAGCCAGCCCGAGCAAATTGCAGGGGACGAGGGAAGTTCGCAAATCGGGGACTGCAGTTCTGCACAACCGTTGACTGAACTGCCGGCACCTAAACAGTTTTGACACCAATCTACAATCGTCTACTGGACCAATAAATACTACTGAAGAAAACACAAAGCCAACAAAGCGGTCGAGTAAACAAGTCGCTTTCGTCTCAATCTGTGTAGCAAGAGTGGGGGCATTTGGATTTGGAGGAAAGGATTCTGACAGCGCACAGCAATCGCGCTGATTTCGCGCACCCACAGCGCGGAAGCGAAAATCACTCCTAAGGAGCTTTCTACAGAATCCGAACACCCAGAAGGCTCCACTACCCAAGACAGCCATTTTGCTCGGCAAGACAAAACGGCAGGACAAGATCGACAACGATCGACGCAAACTCCCTTTTGCCTCAACTAGTCGTCAGTTCCAAGCCCCAGACCAGCACGAAGTTCTGAAGCTCAGACCGTCAGCAACCGACAAGAATAGCGATGGTTTGCCCGAGAATTCTGATGTCCCCTCAAGCCTACAAGCCGCGATTTGTTGCCAGAAGCCACCACACCGGTTTCAGATCATAACGAACATCACCGAAAAGTGCCACGACACAACCAGTTTCTAGCCAGAAAGTTGTGATTCTTGCCGGACACTTTCCAGAGACAAAAACGATTGTTTTGGCGGTCGAGAACGCGGATTTCTAACCTCGATGGAGACGCCAACGAGACGACCAGCTCATCCTGACTGGTCCGCGCACTCAACAAACACCACACCACCAACGACAGCGCAACCTAAGCAAAACATGCACGCTAAAAGCAACAGCATGCGCACTTAAGCAATCGCCGCCGAGGCAATCACCGTTGTTATTTGAGCTCGCAAGTACCGCCAGCACCTTCGATTTCTTCTTTGAGCTTTTCGGCTTCTTCCTTCGGCAAGCCTTCTTTGACTGGCTTGGGCACGCCCTCCACCAGTTCTTTGGCTTCTTTCAGACCGAGGCCGGTTGCCGCGCGGACAACTTTGATGACGGGAATCTTGTTGTCGCCGAAGCCAGTCAACACGACATCGAAGTCGGTCTTCTCTTCAGCAGCTTCTCCGCCGCCACCATCAGCCGGGCCAGCGGCCATCACAACGCCACCACCAGCGGGCTTGATTCCGTGGACTTCTTCCAAATAATCGGCGAGCGACTTGGCTTGCAAGAGCGTCAGCCCAGCAATTTGATCTCCCAATGCGGTTGTCGCTTCATCGAACTCAACAGTTGCCTCTGACATCTTAACGTTCCTTTCTGACTAGTCCCGGCGTCACCACGCCGGATTTCGGTTCTCTGTTTTCTATCGCCGGATACTCCGGCGGGATTTATCTTTAACGCTTCAGTCCGCTCTCGATTCGAGCAAACCTTATTCTTCTTCCTCGGCCTTTGACTTAATCTGACCGCAAACTGTGCCAACAGGACCAAGCAATGCACCAGCGATATTGCCACCAGGACTCAACGCCAGCATGGCAATCTTGCCAATCAACTCCTCACGGCTTGGACTCTTGCTGAGTGCATCAACTGCGCTGGCATCGAGGGTCGAACCTTCAACGGCTCCACCTTTGATCTCCAATTCGCCAATTTCTTTGGCCCACTTGGCGATCTCTTTTGAGAGGGCGACAATGTCCTCACCCCCCCAGACCACAGTAGAGGGTCCTTCTAAAATCGGGTCAAGTGCATCAACGCCCAATTCACCAAACGCCTTCTTGGCCAGCGAATTGCGAACGGTCAGCACCGAGATATCCTTCGCCCGGAGCGCCAGACGAAATTGGTTATCAGTGATCGCATCCATCTTGGAAGAATCGATAACCAAAAAATCCGACGTCTCACCAACACGACCCTTGAGGTCCGCGATCATCAGTTGTTTGATTCGTTTACTCATTGTCTATTACCTTTGCCGCTACCTGAACGCTCGAAGCGCGATGGGCAATTTCTACAGTTAAGCTGCTGAGATCTTGATCCCTGGCATCATCGTCGCCGACAACGCGATGTTGCGAATGTAAGTTCCCTTCGCAGCAGTCGGCCTGAGTGAATTGATGAAAGCGATAAACGCTTCAACGTTTTCCAGCAACTTGTCTTCATCGAACGACAACTTGCCAACCACGCTGTGAACGTTTCCGCCCGCATCGACTCGAAACTCGACTTTACCCGCTTTGTACTCTTGAACGGTATTGGCAACGTCTTGAGTAACCGTGCCAGATCGTGGAGATGGCATCAAGCCCCGCGGCCCCAAAACACGACCAAGAGGACCGACGACTCCCATCATATCCGGCGTGGCGATGGCCACGTCGAAATCGAGAAAGCCATCTTTAATCTTGTCAGCAAGCTCTTTTCCGCCCACGAGATCGGCACCCGCCTCTTCCGCAACTCCAACGTTCTCGCCCTGACAGAAGACCAAGACTCGCTGCGACTTGCCAATGCCGTGAGGCAACACAATCGAGCCACGCACGATTTGATCTGCTTGACGAGGATCAACCCCGAGCCGCATGGCAATTTCCACAGACTGATCAAACTTGCAAGGCTTGACGCCGTCAGGCAAGTTGGCTTCCAGGGCCTTTAATTCTTTCACCGCGGTTGCAACGTCGACCGTTCCGAGCTCGGTGGCTTTCGCCTGCATGTGGGTGATTCGTTTTGATGGTTTCGACATGTCCGTCAATCTCTTTCAATACGCGAAAACTTAATTCTAGCCTGACTCAGCCTCCGTCAGAGACTTCCAAACCCATACTACGGGCCGTGCCAGCAATGATCCGAGCCGCATGCTCGATATCACGGGCGTTGAGGTCTTCGAACTTGGTTTTCGCGATGTCCTCAAGCTGCTGTTGAGTCACGCTGCCAACCTTTTCAGCCAACGGGTTACCAGAACCCTTGGCAATCTGAGCTGCTTGCTTCAACAAGACAGCCGCTGGCGGACTCTTTGTAATGAAGTCAAATGAACGATCGTTGTACACCGTAATAACAACCGGCACAGTCGTGCCAGCCAAGTCCTTAGTTCGGTCATTGAACTGTTGCACAAATTGACCGATATTCACACCGTGCGGACCAAGAGCCGTACCGACAGGCGGTGCGGGCGTTGCCTGACCACCCGGAACTTGAACCTTGATCTGAGCCGTAACTTGCTTCGCCATGATTTAATCCGTAAGCCCTTTGGCTTTGTATCAAAAACCGTTTCGACGATCGCTCACTGGAAGTACGATCATCGCCAGATATCTAGTCCTCTTTGAAGCCGCTTTGTGCCAAACTCCAACCGACGGTCTACACTGCCTCAACCTGCCAGTACTGTAGTTCCGTTGGAGTTGAGCGGCCGAAGATTTCGATCAGCACGGTCACCTTGCCAGTGTGCTGATCAATCGCCTCGATCGTTCCTTCGAAGCTTTCGAACGTTCCCTCTTTGATTTTGACGACGTCGCCTGTCGCAAATTCGATTTTGATGCGAGGTTGTTCGACTTCTTTCTCTTCTTCCTTGCCCAGCATTTGCCGAATTTCGTGATCTTGCATCGCGATCGGCTTGCCCGCTGCGCCGGTGAAATCCCCGACGCCGCTGGTATCACGGACGAGATACCACGTGTCATCATTCAAGATCATTTGAATCATCAAGTAGCCGGGAAACAGCTTTCGCTCAATCGTCCTCTTTTTGCCGCCCTTTGTCTCGATGACCTTTTCCGTCGGAATGATGACCTCGCCGAAGAATTCCTCGAGCTGCTCGAGCTTTATTCGGCGCAAAAGGGAATCGCGAATGGACTTCTCTCGGTTCGTTTGAACCTTCAAGACATACCACTGTTGTTGATCACCATTTTCAGCGGTGGCTTCTTCCATCACGAGACCTTACGAAACAGCGTGAGCATCGAAATCGACGCTAACACCTTGTTCTAACCCTGTCGCTCCCAAAAGATAATGACGTGACCCAGATGAATTTTCAAGAATCGCAACCGAGCAATCTGACAATGTCAGCGAACAATTGCGAATTCGCCAGCAAATCAACTCACCAGCTAACCAAAAATCACTAAGTCACCAACCTTCGCACACTCCGCATGACTGAAGCGGATCATCCTGAGCACGAGGCCTGCAACACTTAGACTTGTAGGAAGTTGATAAATGGCAAGCTGAAGAAAAACTGCCAAAACACATCGTACAAGAACAGCAATGCCCCCAAAGAGAACATCGTCACAATCACAACAATTGTCGACCGGCGAAGCTCATCCCAGCTCGACCACGACACCTTGTCCATTTCCGCTTCGACCGAGATCAAAAAGTCAGCGAACTTCGAGAGATTCACAGCCCGAAACGCCAACCATACCCCAACAGCTGCAACCATTGTTGGAACACCGTATTTCACGGCCGCTTCCGAGTCTCCCAGCGCACCCTTACCCAAGGTCAAGGCGCCAAACCCAAACACCAAAATGACCGAGGCCGCAGTCAGCTGCCGAGTCAAGCGACCTTGATTGCGCTTATACAGGCTGGCGCTGAATAGCTCCGATGCCAGCGATGCTTCTTTCGCTTTTGCCATTGTTATCTGATCCAGGCGATTGTTTATGCCGAGCGAAACTCAAACCAGCCCACTCGAACAAGTTCAAGCACGGGCGGGAGGACTTGAACCCCCAACCTGCGGATTTGGAATCCGCTGCTCTGCCAATTGAGCTACACCCGTAACCACGAAGCTGACACAAGGCCGCTTCGTTCAATCCACTACTTCTTACGAGATTCCTTGTGCAACGTATGCTTACGCAGCTTCGGACAGTACTTCATCAACTCCAGCCGCTCCGTGCCGCGAGTCTCCTTTTGAATGCGATAGTTCCGCATTCCGGTCTCGGTGCACTCGAGCCATACAAATTCGCGTGCCATCGGAATCCCCTAAACTGACTCTCTTCGAAGGATAGCTAGACGCCACCACTACGCTCTGTATAAAGAAATGAGAACCCGACTTCAAACGAAGCCGGGCCTCACAGTTCTCAAACCATGCTAACAGCAATGCCCAAGGAACGCACTGCCAAGCAATTCGCCAATTACTCGATGATCTTAACCACTCGGCCAGAACCAACGGTACGACCGCCTTCGCGAATAGCGAATCGGCTGCCTTCGTCCATCGCGATGGCCTTACCAAGCTCAACTTCCAAGGTCACATTGTCACCAGGCATGCACATCTCTGCATCGCCGAGCAAGTTGGCCGCTCCCGTCACGTCCGTTGTTCGGAAGTAGAACTGCGGCCGATAACCACTGAAGAACGGCGTGTGACGGCCACCCTCCTCTTTACTCAAGACGTAAACTTCTGCTTGGAACTTCGAGTGAGGTGTAATCGAACCTGGAGCAGCCAAAACCTGCCCACGCTCAATCTCATCCTTCTTCGTACCACGAAGCAAGATACCAACGTTGTCGCCGGCCATACCTTCATCCAAAGTCTTGTTGAAGGCCTCAACGCCCGTGCAAGTAGTTTCGGTCGTTTCCTTCAAACCAACCATGGCCACTTTATCACCAACGTGAATCACGCCTTGCTCAATACGACCAGTCGCCACAGTACCGCGACCTTCGATCGAGAACACGTCTTCAATTGCCATCAAGAACGGCTTGTCAGCTTCACGAGTCGGCTCGGGAATGTAGCTATCCAAAGCTGCCATCAACTCGCCGATCTTCTCGGACCAGTCGCCCGTAGGATTGTCTAACGCATCCTTGGCATTGCCGCGAACAACAGGAATGTCGTCGCCGGGGAAGTCATACTTCTCAAGAAGTTCGCGAACTTCCATCTCAACCAACTCGAGCAACTCTTCATCGTCAACCAAGTCGCACTTGTTCAAGAACACAACCAACGCTGGCACGTTCACCTGACGAGCCAACAAGATGTGCTCGCGAGTTTGCGGCATGGGACCATCAGCGGCAGACACAACAAGAATCGCACCATCCATCTGGGCAGCACCGGTAATCATATTCTTGATATAGTCGGCGTGGCCCGGACAGTCGATGTGAGCGTAGTGACGATTTTCCGATTCGTACTCAACGTGACTCACGGCAATCGTAACAGTCTTGGTATCGTCACGAACCGTCCCACCCTTTGCGATATCAGCGTAGCTCTTGAACTCCGCCATCCCCTTTGCCTGTTGCACAGAAAGAATGGATGCGGTCAAAGTTGTCTTGCCGTGGTCAATGTGCCCAATGGTGCCAACATTGACGTGGGGTTTAGTCCGTTCAAATTTTTCCTTAGCCATTTTTGCTTCCTAACTTATCCCTTTTCAAACAATCACAAAAACTCAAAACGGGCTTTCCACCGGCTCGCACCGAGCAACCCAAAACCGAGAGAGCAACAACTCACCTCAGCACTGGCTGATCAGCGACAACCTAAACCTCGCAGGCCGAACCACCACCCCGTACAAAAACGGGGCGGAGGTCCAACCTGCCAAGCCGCCAATCACCAAACCCAAGATGCCGAACAGCCCGACAACCCTGGAGAGCTGCTGATGGGACTCGAACCCATGACCTCGTCCTTACCAAGGACGCGCTCTACCAACTGAGCTACAGCAGCGGATCAAGTCGTCGGTCTCCAAGATTAACTTCTCGGCTTCACTTTGGGTTAACCCTTCAGTTTCCTTATGCTTTCATATCTTAATGCCCAGAAAGCCGAGGCTTTCCGAGCTTGCACGTGATTCAAAACAGTCTGGCCAACCAGCTCTCTTCGATAACTTCAAAAGCGGGTGAAGGGAATCGAACCCTCGTCATCAGCTTGGAAGGCTGTTGCTCTACCATTGAGCTACACCCGCAGGTGAATGACGAACTTCAAGTCCTGCCCATGCCTTGCACCACGTCGCTTTACGCAACGCTAAACATCTACTTTCCTCTCGTACCGAACAGTCGTTTCTCATTTCGCCATTCGCAA
>PBMZ01000083.1 GCA_002722955.1 Planctomycetaceae bacterium
TTCATCAGGCAACTGCTCGCCGTGCATCATGTTCAAGAGCGGCTTATAATCAAACAGGTCGGCTTGCGACGGCGCACCGGATTGGAACAAGTAAATGATCCGCTTGGCCTTGGGTTCGTGGTGCACCTCTTTAAGCGCACCCGGCCTGCTCAAAGTGTCGGCTGCTGTCGAAGTCGATTCACGATGCATCAAGTCAGCCAACGCAAGGCTACCCAAGCCCATACCGAAACGCTGCAGCACTTGCCGCCGTGGCATCAGCGTCGGCGATTCGAAACCAACGCACTGGTGTTGATGGTGTGAGTTCATCGGATTCTCGTTGTTTGTGCTATCGGCGATTCAAGACTTCGTCGTAACTAAACAGAGCATTGGCAACAGTTGAAAGTGCTGCCAATTGATTAGCATCGAGACTCTTGTCCGCTGGACGCTCGCCTGTTTTCAAGTAGGCGGCGGCACGGCCAGAGTTGCTCTTAAAGTACGAGTGTTGCTTTTCATACAAAGTCGTCAGTACCTGCAATTCATCATCGCTGGCATGACGACTGGTGAGAACGCGAAACAATTGCTTCAATGATCCCGTGGCTTCGCTCTTGTTGGCTTTCAGCACTCTTTCGCTTAGTACGCGGGCGGCTTCCACGAATTGCGGACCATTCATCAGGACGAAGGCTTCAAGCGGTGTTGATGTTCGCTCTCGTTTAACTCGACAAACATCTCGTTTCGATGCGTCCAGAGTCATCATGACGGGCGCGGGGCCTGTGCGCTTCCAATATGTATAGAGACTGCGTCGATAGAGGCCCTCACCACTGTTTCGTTTCGCCGGCTTAAACGAGACCTCGATTTCATACGGTTTCACGGGGGGCCCGCCACGTTTGTCGACAAGTAGTTGGCTGACTGCCAATGCATTGTCTCTCAACATTTCCGCCGGCCATCGAAACGTGGGGGCACGAGAAAGAAGTAGGTTTTGTGGATCGTTAGCAACCGACTTAGCTGATCCCGTCGCGGATTGGCGATATGTGGCCGACATGACGATCTTCTTGAGCAACTGCTTGACGTCCCAGTCGTGATCGGTGAAGTCTCGAGCGAGCCAGTCGAGCAATTCCGGGTGAGTCGGCGGTTGTCCCTGCCGACCGAAATCGTCTGGCGTGCGCACGAGACCTTGACCGAAGATCATTTGCCAGAAGCGATTCACGGCGACGCGGGATGTCAACGGGTGACCGGGCTGAGTCAGCCATTGAGCCAATCCCAAGCGATTCGGTTGAAAGCCTTCAAACTTCGGCAGAATCCGCGGCGTTCCCGGGCTGACTTCTTCGGTCCGAGCGTCATAGGCGCCTCGCTTCAACAAGTACGTCTTACGCGGCGCGTCGTCCTTCATCACCATGATTTCCGGAAGACCGTCAACAGTTTTGCTTAGCTGTTCTCGCTTGCTCCGTACTGCTTTCAATTGCTGTTTGTATGTCGCATCAACAGTAAGAAGATAGTACTGCTTCAGAGCATTGGTGCGGCCATCCTTCAACGCGTCGACGAGCGACTCGCCATCAAACAATTGAGTGACCTCAATCTCTGAGAGCCGACGATTAAAGACCTTGAATTCGTCAACCAACCCGTTTGTGAAACCTCGATCACGAAATCGTTGTCCGATGGCAATGTTGTCACCACCTCCGCCCGTGATGTTCTTGTACAAGTTATCGCGGACAACGTCGCAAGCGACTGGCTTGCCATTGACGAAGATCTTTAGACCGTCAGCGCGGCTTGATCCATCCCAAGTAATGGCGACGTGATGCCATTTCTTGATTGGTAGCTTTTCCTTCATACGGACGCGGATTGCATTGCCGGGCCAAAAGTGAATCAGCGACGCACTGAGATGTCCGTCTTCCATTAACAATTGATAGCCGCGACTAGCAGCATCCGTCCAAGCTCTGGAACGGTGAAAGACAACTGCGCGGTCTTTGACATCGGGAGTATTCATCCACAACGAAACGCTAAACGCATCAAAGCGGCGGAAGTTGCCAGCGGGAACGCCGATACCATCGTCGCCGCTCAGCATCACGGCTTGACCGACCTTACCCTCGACAGACTTGTTGCCGCCCTTAATTGGCTTTTCAAAGTCTAGGTGTGCGACTTGACCGGGAATCAATGGGTCCGGCATCGGCGATGACTCGAGCCATTTCTTAAATGCGCCGCTATTCTGATCTGCCGTCGTTCGCAGCGACTTTTCGGAGTCGGCGATCTCTTGCCTGATGGTGGCGATCTTTGTCTTGGCTGCATCGTTGGCCATCACCAACGTTGGCGTGGGCACGGAACTGGTGAAGTAAGAGTAAAGGCCTGCTTCGGCGATGTTGTCGAAGAATGCCGAGACCTCGTAGTACTCCTTCTGAGTCAGCGGGTCGTATTTGTGATCGTGGCAACGGCAACATTCCATCGTCAATCCAAGGAACGCTGTGGCGAATGTCTGCGTGCGATCAGAAACGTACTCGATGCGAAACTCTTCCGGCACGCTTCCGCCTTCAACCTTTTGTGGGTGCAGTCGATTGAAGGTCGTTGCCAAAATTTGATCATCAGTGGCTTTCGGTATTAAGTCGCCCGCCAACTGCATCGCGATGAATTGGTCGTACAGCATGTTGTTGTTGAACGCCCGGACGACCCAATCTCGCCAGGGCCAGACATAGCGGTCTCGGTCGACTTGGTAACCGTACGTATCACTGTAACGCGCGGCATCGAGCCAGTCGGCGGCCATTCGCTCGCCAAAAGCGGAACTGGAAAGTAACCGATCGACGACTCGCTCGTACGCTGCTGGGGAGCTGTCCTTCAGGAACTCATCGATTTGATCGAGCGTCGGTGGCAAACCTGTCAAATCAAAACTGAGCCGCCGAATCAGTCGTTCTCGAGAAGCCTCTACTGCGTGCGATATGCCGGCAGCTTCAAGACGCCGCAAAATGAAATAGTCAATCTCGTTTCGACACCACTTGGCGTTGACGACTTTGGGAGGCTTAACCTGTTGGATAGGAAGAAAAGACCAATGCTGCTGCCATTTTGCACCTTGCTGAACCCAGCGTTTGATCAATTCGATTTCGTCTTCGGATAACGAAAGCTTCGAACTGGCTGGCGGCATTCGCTCTTCGGGATCATTACTGGCGATGCGCAGAATCAATTCAGACTCATCAATCTTGCCAGCGACAATAGCGGATTCTTTAGCCGCATCTTCCAGGTCGAGCCGCAAGTCGGCTTTTCTTGCCGCCGAATCGGGGCCATGACACCGAAAACACCGGTCCGATAGAAGTGGCCGGATGTCTCGATTGAATTGAATCGCATCGTCAGCTCGGGCCGTTGACACTGCAGCGAAGATCGCGGGCAACAAAAGTAGCAGACGCTCTAATGCCAGGAACCGTTTCAATGTGTAATCCCTTTAGTGATAAGTCGAGGAGTTCTCTCCACGATGATCTGCTAATTCGCGGTTTTACTCTTGGCTTTGACGACATCACCGAACAAGAAAACGTTGTCGTAGTTTCCGGTGTCGTCAAATGATCCAAGCCCCACTTTGCCAAATTGAAACGTCTTATCCACAGCGGTCATGACAGGCTTCTTCATATCGTCGAAGTAGACTTCGATTTCGCCCGTCTTGACACGGCGGATGACTCGAGCGTGATGCCACTTGTCATCCCAATTTGTGCCCTGTGTCGTCGTCTTGGATATCTTCGTTCGTGGCTTGCCATTCACAATGAAGATATTGTTGGCGTGATCATCCATTTTTTTGCCAAGATGCACGTAGTAGAAGTGTGCCGGATCTTGAAAGCCAAAGAACAAACACATGTCGCGGTGACCGTAATCCTTGATCGTCGATTGAAGCCGCACATCAAGAATCATGTCGCCAACGGTGACGTCGCGAATCATTGAGCGATTGAAAGGCGAACGAACGGGTGTTTTGACTTTGCTTTGTTGGTACTGGTTGTAAACCTTGTTGCCATCAACTTCTGTGACCTTCCAAGCTTTCGGATCGCTAGCAGCCCATGCTTTGCTGCCGTCTTCGAAGTCGTCGGAAAAAACAAGTGGCAACTTGCTGTCGATTTTGGGCGGTTTGGGTTTCTCGGCGTGCAGCCTTGGAGTGAGTACAAGAGCCGTCAGTGCCAAGATCGTCCGCTGGCTTAATTTCATCATTGTTGGCAATTCCTTGGTATCTCAGTACGAGCGTTTCAGTTTGAAATTTCGATTGAAGGTAAGCACAAGTCACCAACCATTATCGTTGCCGCTTGCGATTGCGTTCAAGGCTGCCGGAGAAATCCAGCGAAACGGCTGCCTCGACATTCTTAGAAGAGCTTGGCGTCTGGATAACATTGTCGCATCACACGACGTCGCACACTGAAGAGCGCCAACAGATTGAAGAGTTTGAGCCAGATTAGCCAGGATGTTTGAATCCAAGCTTCTCGGATATCGCTTAACCCGAACGTCAGGAACAACAAGGCGTAAAAGACTTCAACCGATGATTTTCGCTGAGTGCAGAAACGCCAGAAAACAAGTACCGCGAAAATCAACCAAGCCGTTCCCTCGGCCAAGTTGAACCAATGGTAGAACTGCGTAAAGCTGTCGGGGGTGTCGGCGGAATACTCCCACCAAGTGCGGACAAACAGAATGTCCAGCGCGTCCATGGTCTATTTAACGTGAACGACAACGCAGGTGATGTTGTCCTTGGAGCCACCTTGCTCGGCGGCCGGAACTAAAGCTTCAGCTGCGCTTTGCGGGTCGTCGTGTTCCTTGAGCAGTCCATCGATGACGTTATCGTCGATTCCGTCGGTGACGCCATCGGAACAAAGCATGAAGCGGTCGCCTGATTGCGGGACGACTTCGCAGGCTTCCGTTCCCGTGCCGCCGTCTTTTGTACCGAGGTACTTGTACAAGACGTTTCGATAGCGGTGTGTGGCCGCTTCGTCGGGGCTGATTGTGCCTGCAGTTACTAAGGCTTGTGTGAGGGAATGGTCAGTGGTGAGTTGCTTTAGCTTGCCATCCCGAAGCATGTAAACGCGGCTGTCGCCAACGTTGCCGATGTATAAGTTGCCTCGCACGACGACGATGAAGGTCACGGTCGTGCCCATGTTGTGATAGTCAGGCTCCAACTCGCTAAGAGCCATGATTTCCGTGTTGGCAAAGGCGACGGCTTGGTCGATTTTCTTGATTGCGGTTTTGGCGTCGTCGCGGTCAAATTCGAGCAGTTGGTTCAGCTTTTGGGGAATCAGTTCGGTTGCTAGTTCGCTTGCCTTTTCGCCGGCGGATTGGCCGCCCATACCGTCGGCAACGATATAGTACCTTCCATCTTCGACAACGAAGGTATCCTCGTTGTTCTCGCGGAAATTTCCTGTGATGCTCACGCACCCCGAAATGAGTTGTACCATATCGTTACTCTAATCGTTCCGATGTGATTGCCCCGTTTTCAACCACACACCGTCTTCACTAAGTCCTGGACTCCCAAAGTCGTTGCCACGATGAATAATTCTCCGGCTTCGAATCCAGTGCTCGTTCCCAACAGCCTAGCGTGGCTCTCGACTAATCGAAAGACCCGCTGCTTGGCTGGAGGGAATTGCGTCTTGTAAGCCCGCACTGCTTCTAATTTTAACTCGATTGTGTCCGAAATATCTACGACAAATTGGCCGCTTCCCGTAGGGATCTCAAGAGTTGAGAAGCCCAGCGGGTACCAAATCTGCTTCTCAATCCGGTGAACCGGCAAATTGTCGAAGGATTCGTCCCATTTGCAGAGCCGCGAATAAAACACCCCAGCATCCGTAATCTGCATAGCTTGCCAATGATCGGGGGACGCCATTGGGGTTTTATCCGCAATGCCTAGAACAATCTTCGGTCGGTACCGCCGAAACAATTTGGCCAATGCGACGCGAGCCTCGAAAGTATCAAACAAACGCCGATTCGGCAGATCCAGAGTCTCGCGGACGTGAACTCCTAGTATTTCAGCGGCTGTTTTTGCCTCTTCTAACCGCACTTCAGGCCCGGGGCTTAACGGAGTCGGTTCTCCATCGGTCAGATCGACGATTCCGACGCGATACCCTTGCTTCACCAACCTTGCTAAAGTGCCGCCGACGGCTATTTCCACATCGTCGGGGTGAGCCCCAACTGCAATGACATCAAGTGGTTCGGGCAAATCAGTTGGCATGGGCAGCCTCGCAATCGGTCACTTGATCGGAAAGCGCACCTTGTAAGAAGGGGATAATCATTTTGGTCAAACGATGAGGATGCGTCAAATATGGGAGTTGTCCGCAAGTGTGAAGCCATTCCGACTCCACATTTGAGAGACCCGCTTCGAGCTTCTTTTGTGCATCGATTACCAACTTGCCAACACCCTCCGAATAAACCAAGAAGGTGGGCTGCGTAATCTCCGGCAAGTTTGCGGTCAGATCGAATTGACCAAGCATTCTTGCTCGCGCGGCAACTTCTTGAACTGGTGTCGCGCCACAGTTTTCCGCGAAGAATTGCCAGCGACCGAAGTCAAACGGTGGAAACCACGGTCGGTGGTTCTGTGCGTTGACAATTCGGAAACCTGGAACAGCGGACATTGTTTTCGACTTCGAGAGCCCTATTTTCAGCAGCAACTTTTCGAACATTGTCCAACGTCGGCGAATAAAAGCCGACTGGAGCACGGCACGCTCAACCCTTTCAGGAAATGACGCCATCGTCGTCATGGCCACGGCGGCTCCGAAATCGGACGCGTAGAGTTGGAAGCGTTCGTCTCCGTGATGGTCGGCGATGCTGATCAAGTCGTCGGCAACATCCGCCAGCTCCCGACAAGGCTTCGAAGGCGTGTTGTAATCGAAGAAGACGCAGCGAAAGTCTTCTCTCAGCAACCAACCGCTCAGCGCGTATAAGTCGCAAGTGCCGCTGATGCCGTTTAGAAAGTATAACGGCGGACCACTGCCCCAAGTACGCCCGTTGATGGTGACGTCGCCGTTGTCCAATTGCCACGAAGTTGATTCGTCGTGAAACGCAGAAAGGACCTGTTGCCAAGACAACGGAGTCGGACAAGGCTCGTGAGCTTCTTCGCTTGTCGATGCCTTGGGGTTGAGGCAACCACCGCCTTCAGACTGCGCACCCTCACAAGGCTCGCCATCAAGGGAGGCGGAACAAGGTGACTCAAGCGGAGCAGTTGACATCGTTTAGATTACGCAAAGAAGTGATCGAAGTGATTGGAAACACCATCATATCTTGGTGTTGTTAATTGTGCAAAGAAGCCCGCCTTCTTCGAGAAACCGGGGTTCTAGTCTGTCACTAAGCTATCTTCTTGTCAGCATCGCAAATCACATCGTAGGCCGTTTGGTTGTCGTAGGCTTCACGGAGTTGGTCGACGAAGTTTGGCAACTGAAGCATGCGACCCAAGCGCGCTAAGGCGTGCAAATGTGTTTGCGAGTCGAGGCACAATACCAGAAAAAAAAGATCACTCAACTTTCGCCGAGGTGCGCCAAAGGGAATTCCAGAAAACGTCCGACCGAACGCGATCACAGATTCGCCCAACGCGTCAGGCACCGGATTGCGAGGGTGAGGAATCGCGACGCCATTGTCGAAGCCTGTCGACATCACTTGCTCGCGCTCTTGCACGGCTTTCAACACGTCAGCTGGAGACCAGATGTTCCAGGTTCGGCCAGCAACCTCAACAAGAGACTCGAGCACAGAGCGTTTCGTGCGTGCTTCCAACGGGACCTGTACTGTCTCCAAACGCAACAAGCTGCTAACGGGAACTTCGGTATCAACTGTCGAAGCGGTCTGCGATTCTTCCACCTTTTGAAGTTCGCTGTCGTTGTACTCACGCATTTCCTGTTCTAGCCAATGCGTGATTTCTCGCGGGTGGAATTGCCATTGTCCGCCGACTTTGCGGCCAGGAATTTGGCCGCGATTGACGAGTTTCTCAACCGTTCGCCGATCGCGACCAAGCCTCTTGACAAGCTCGTCAAGATTGAGAGGTTGGTGCTCCATTTGATCGAACCTGCCCTTACCTCGCGTTAATCAACCAGAACGGCCGATCGATCGCAGAGTTGTTCAAAGCGGTCTTGTCCGAGTTCGATCAGTTGGTTGTAGTCAGATTGCCAAAGTTCATCCGACCAGATTTGCAATTCGCAATATCCGCTATAGTCGTGATCTGCCAAGCAGTCCAGAATCATATCCAGTGGAATGCAACCGTCACCGATCATGCAACGGTCCGTGTCCGAACGAGTCGGCTCGCGCCAATCGCTCAGTTGAACCAGACCGATGTCGGGAATCAATCCTGGTAACCGGCCTAACAAGTTTTCTTCTTGCCAGAGTTGGTAAACATCGAACGCCAACTTCACCGAACGGTGATCCACGGCATCAATGATTTCCATAGCTTGGTCAAGTGTATTGATGAAAGTCCAATTCTGGGCAAAGCGCGGACGCATTGGTTGAATGCACAGATCGACTTCCAAGACGGCAGCAGCGTCGGCGAGTTCCTTTAGCGCATCGATAAACAGTCGCCGGGAATGATTAACGGTGTGACCAGATCGAGGACCGCTTGCCACGACAAGACAATCGGCATTCAACTGCGACGCAACATAAAGAGAATCAAAGGCATCAGCAACGGCTTCCTTGTACGAGTAACCGTTCGTGCCGGTGAACCCGCCCGCCCAGGAGATACTGGAGACGGCGAGATCGGAATCCTGCAAGATGTCGATGTCATCGTAATCTTCAAAGTTGTCCAATTTGGAACGCCAGACACCAATCGCGTCAATTGCGGCAGATTCGTAGTTCCTGACATCTTCTTCGAAAGACCATCGATACGTTGTAATTTGATTGATTGAGAATTTGAGTTTTGGACGGACCGTTGAGCCTGCTTCCCTGCGGCCAATGGGAATAGTATGAAGTCTTCCATCCTGAAGAAGACTTGTTGATTCGCTTCTTATTGGCTCGGTCAAGATTCTGCTCGCATTCGGATTAAGTGAACAATGATGGGTTTACCGAATTTCGTTGTCCCACAATCCTTATCTCCATTGCCAAGACTAGACAGAATGAAGTTAGCTCCAAGGAATGTTGGGAGTTCCAGCCCGGAATCGGGAAACGATGAAATGAAATTGACGTAAAAATAGTACGGCACGAACGGACGAGCGCCATCCAATCGATCAATGGCAGAAAAGAACTAGCCGCGAGCGTTGAGTTTAACGATCGCGCTGTCGGCAACATTTACCCACACATGAACATGAGGTGCACCACGGAAGTACCACACAAAAGATGGGCCTTCCAAACGCCAATTGTCCCAGACTTGATCGTTGCCGATGTCGCCGCGTTGATAAAATGCAATGCTGCATGCATCGAGCCCGCCTTGCTTTTTGAGGCATTGCATTGCATCTTCACGGTCAGAAACACGGTACGGTGCCAGCAGAGAACCAAGCACCTTTTGCATGTGTTCCTTTTGGTCTGAGGAAAGTTCGCTTACCGGGATTCCCGGCAGCTCCGACTTCTTGCCTTGGAAGGCAACAGCGCTCTCTCGCGGTTGTCTCTCGAGCAGAGCGAGCTTCTGTTGTTTTCCGTCAAGCATTTTGTAGAGAGCGTTTGCCTTTAGGCCTTGCTCCCAAAAAACGTTGCCCGGGTGATCCGCCTTTTCATTGAATCCCTGAGCAGCGTGGCCATAAAAGATGGGGCCGCCGAAGGCCACATGGTCGGCACTGTTGCCATCGCAGCGAATCGTCAAGTGTCGTCCCGTCATAACGAACTCGAACTGATCACTGCCAGGCTCTCCGAAGATCGCAATTGATTGACGTTTACCGTAACCCCCGGCGTCGTCTTTCAATTGTTTGCGAATCTTATCTTTCCATTCAGGGCTATAAAGGCCCCAGAAGATGGCTTCGATGATATCTTGTTGATCCTTCGTGAAGAAGTTGCCGCCGACGTTCAGTTTTGCGTCGGTGATGTTCCAATTGTTGGAAACATGAGTCCGCAACAAACCGCGATCGTCGGAGTATTCCCAATCGAAACAAATCTCTTCGCGTTGTTCTTCGGAAAGGGAATCGTACAACTTCTTAACCAACGCTTCAGACTTTGACTTAGCATCGTCTTTGGCGAACGCCGGAGTCGCAATGCATGCAGCCGCTGCGGAAGCGCCTACGGCTTGAACGAACTGCCGTCGGTTAAGACCATCGATTTGAGTTGTCTGGCGATTATCACTTTCGTCAAAGTTCACGTTGTCACAGCATGGATAACGGATTTGATCTGACATCGCCATGGCCTTTTCATCGAGGTGGTTTACCGAGTCAACTGTTTAACGTGCAACGCGCTTGCTCGCTGTGGCTCGGATCAAGATTGGTATAGAATGTACCAGCGTGTTTCAAAAAGGCAAACGCATTTGCTAAGGAAATTTGAAGGATTAGTAATTCATGCAAATCAATGATTTTTGCTTTCGTTGAGTTGACAAAATGAGCACAAGATTCCCACTTGCCCTTTTTATTGATAAGAACGCGTTTGCACGAACAGCAACAAAAAGTCAAGCAACAACGCTGGCTTGACATAACAACTGACGTCCATGATTGACAGTTGACAATCGGTTAAATCAAGGCAAAGCAACCGTTGCGAAAAACTCGTTGATGCCTTGAAATACGCATCTCTTCACACGTTTTAAAACGCACTTCATCGAGGCGATACACACATGAAAACTGCTGAAGGCAAGCTTTATGTTTCCAATGGACAACTGTTTGACGGTACCGGCAGCGCGGCAATTGCGGATGGCTGCTTGGTTGTCGAGGATGGAGTAATTCAGTTCGCGGGCTCAGCTAGCGAGGCTCCACAAGCCGATGCTGATGTAACAAAACTTGACGCGCATGGCGGGACGATCATGCCAGGTCTGGTCGAGGCACACTTTCATCCGACTTACTTCAACGTCGCTGCGTTGGAAGACTTGGATATTAAGTATCCGGTGGAATATGTCACGATCTTGGCGTCTTGTAATGCGAAGCTTGCGTTGGAGTGCGGCTACACAGCGGCTCGCAGCGGCGGCAGTTTGTTTAACATCGACTTTTGGTTAAAGCGAGGTATCGAAAACGACTTGATCCCCGGCCCACGCTTAGCATCCAGTGGTCGAGAAATCTGCGGCGTTGGCGGTTTGATGGATTGGAACCCAGACTTTCGCAAGATCGGGATGGAAGGCTTAGTGCTGTTAATCAACGGTCCCGATGAAGCTCGATCGGCCGTTCGAAAGTTGGTCAAAGATGGAGTGGAATGGGTCAAGACATACCCAACCGGAGACGCAGCTGCACCTGACGTCAACGATCATCACACGTTGTGTATGACGTTCGACGAGATGCATGCCGTTGTGGCAACGGCTCACAATCATGAAATGAAAGTAACGGGACACTGTCGCGCAACAGAGGGAATCAAGAACGCACTGTTGGCCGGTTATGACGCGTTGGAACATGGAACGTTCATGGACAGCGAAACGCTTGACCTATTGCTTGAGCGTGATGTCCCCGTCGTGCCAGCATTGTATTTCGAGAAAGCCAGTATCGACGCTGGACCTGACTTCGGAATGTCACAAGCAGTCATCGATGGCCACCAAGAAACCCTGGATGGCGGTGCCGAAAGTGCTCGCATGATTCTGAAAGCGGGCGGGCGCTTGGGCATGGGCGGCGATTATGGCTTCGCCTGGAATCCACACGGTGATTACGCTCACGAGCTAAGCTTCTTTGTCGACTTCGTCGGCTTCAGTGTCGAGGAAACATTGATGTGCGCGACGAAGACTGGTGCCGAGATCATGGGGCGAGGCGACGATTTAGGAACGCTAGAAACAGGTAAGCTGGCTGACTTCCTTATCGTCGATGGTGATGTCATCGCCGACGTTTCGATCTTACAAGACCGCTCGAAGCTGTCGGTATTTCAGGGCGGCGTATTGAAGGTTGATAACCTGAAGTAAGAAGCCGTCGCTGAATCTCCAAGACTTCAACAGTGCCCGACTCAGAGAGTCAGGCTACGAAGACGGCACTCGTATTATTGCAGTTTGCCACGGCCTTGAATCGGCCACACGGTTTCTAAGCGGTCGCCTCGAAAACCGTAGAAGTTCTCGTGCAAAATCGTTGTGAAGTCGGCATAGCCAGGGATCAACTCGATCTTGTCCCCGATCTGAAGATCTTGGGCTGCACCGCTGAGATTCAACGTGCAGTGTTCGGCGCTGACCGCCGTAACCTCGGCACCCTCTATTCCTTTGACAATGGGCATATGAAAGTCAGGGAAGTGTGACTTGCGACCAGAATCCAGAATGGCTCGCTCTTTGGCAGGTCGACTGACGACCGTTGCCCAAACGGACAGCGAATAATCCAGGCCCGTCAAGTCGCAGTCGGTTTGATAGAGCGGGTCAGCAAAGATGCCACCGCCGGCTTGAAGTTCGGTGATGCCGGGACAGTCGGACGTGATTTGGTAAGAGCCTGTGCCCCCCGCGCTGACAACAGGGCACTCGATACCGCTGTCTAGAATCCGTTGGTGACTGTCGACCAGAACACCCATCGCTTCATTGATGGCAGTGTGTTTAACTTCCATGTTGTCCATCTTCAATAGATGGCCCTCGTAACCCATGATTCCGCCCAAATAGACCCCATCCAACTTATCGATCGCTTGGGCAAGCTCCAGCGTATCGCGGCCGGGATTGATTCCGACTCGATCTAAGCCGATGTTGACTTCGATCATCATCCGGCAGGTGACTCCGGCAGCTCGGCATGCCGCGGCCAGCGGTTCGACTTGTGCATAGTGATCGCAACAAATCATGGGATCCGCCCAGCGACACAACGAAGCAACTCGCTCGACCTTCCGCTGTCCGACGATCATATTCGCGACCAAGATATCCTTGATTCCAGAGGCTGCGAAAACTTCCGCATCTGAAATCTTCGCACAGGTGACGCCAATCGCGCCAGCTTCCATCTGCTTCAATGCAATCGCTGGTGTCTTATGACACTTTTGGTGCGGACGCCATTGCTTGCCGCGTTCTTGCATGAAGGATGCCATCTTTTGGATGTTGCTTTCCATTACATCCAAATCGATGCACAGTATTGGTGTGTCGAGTTCTTGTTTTGAAACGCCAATGAGCGATTGAGTCACGTGTTACTCCTACGGCGATGCCGCAACAAACTGTGAGTGGAGGTGTCTCGGGATCGATAAGACGAGCCGAGATGGGGTTCGCCATCAGTGACCGCGTATCTCCGGAATCGGAGAATCGAGGTGAACACGCGGCGTGTATGCACGAACCTCGAATCCTAGTGAGCCAGTTGCCATTCGCCAAGTCCCCCGAGCGATGATTTGGGACAAGGCGAATCTAACCGGCATCCGCCGCGGCACACGCGAACTCTAATCGCACGGTGGGTTTGCCATCGACGGTGACTTTGCCAGTCAAGAAAAACGCGTTCGATAACTTCTCGGTCAGTTCGACCTCGATGTCGATGGTGTCTCCTGGGCGAACCATGTTTCGGAACTTTGTGTTGTTCAACCGAGTGACAACCGGAACCTTGCCTTCGCCAACTTCACCCGACTTCGCAATCAGAATCGCGCCAGCTTGAAACGCCGCTTCGCAAATCAGGACTCCTGGCAAGACTGGAAAGTGCGGGTAGTGCCCTCGGAACACGTCCAAATCTCCGGAGATGTGCTTTTTCGCTCGGATCGTTGTGTCGGTCATTTCAATGACTTCATCGATCCACAAGAACGGATCACGATGAGGGATCAAGGCTTCAATTGCAGTGCGGTCCATTCCTCTTTCCTTAATCGGCAACTTCCCAGACACGGAATTCATCCACAAAAATAACGTCATCGCGGTTTACGACAATGGCCGCTGAGACTTTGTCTGGAAGTTGAAAACCAGGGCGATTCAAATCCGGTAGAGTAAAGTTACCGCGATAAACTTTCCATTTGTCGGAAGTCTTGATTTTGATCAAATCAGGAAACCCCATCCAACGGAACTGGCCGGAAGTTTTGTTCTTTGCCCCGACCCAGGCGCGAAAACTAAACGTGCCCTTACCTTTTAGAGCCACTTCGTATCGGAATCGGCCGTTTGGCTTGATGATTGATGAGTAACGGCCGTGCAAGCCAACTTGCGTGTCTTGAAGCTGCGACGACTTGCCCTTAAAAGCTTCCTTTCCATCGACCATGCGGCCTGAGGGAAGAATGAAGCCTTTGGAAATTCGAAGCAGAGGGCCTCGATGTTCGAACGGCAGCGTGCGACCTTCTTTGAGCCGTTGTCGGCCCTCCTTGCGTTGGCCAAAAGCGATCGGGATCCAATCCCACTTCTCAAAGCTATCATCAACGATCAGCTTTTCTTTGGCTGACTTCGTTGACGCTTGGTCTTGCGTTGGCAGCAGCAACGCGACGATGGTGATGTACCGACACATGGTGATCATTTCAATTCAGTTACTTTTCAGTGACGTCGAAGACAGTCTCGCTACGACTTCCCGTGATTGCGTGTTCGGCAACAACACGATATCGCCCTGGTTCCGCCGATAAACTGATTGGCAATTCGAACTGGAACTGATGCCCTCGAAATATGAGGTTCTGGCGAAACCACTCCAGTTCCTTGTCGTCGGAATCGAAAACACGAATGTGCAGGGCTTGATCAATTGATTCGACATCCGCATTGCCCGCGAAGCTAACCGAGCCCTTTACAGCGAGACTCGATCCTCGAATCAAAGTACTGGCTGACGTGCTGAGCGTCATGGCTCCAGGATTGCTAGGCATCAAGACCAGTAATCGCGGCTGTTGATCCAAGCTGATCTTCAGAGCATCCGTCATACCGAGGTACGTTTGCGTCCGAGCGTCCCAAATGTGTTGTCCTTCCATCAGCCGCAACGTCGATCGCGCCGGGTGCTCTGCCTTCGGTGTTTGTGCTCTCAAAAGGCCAACGATCGTGGTACTGCCGCTTCGATGAATTCGCACCAGAGTATCTCGCCGAGGACGACCATCGCTGTCTTCAATCCTGATCGTCGGCCGAATGTTTGCGTGCTCGGCAAGAAGGTTTGCCATAACATTGGCACCGTGAAAGTCGTCCTTTTCCAACCGGTCGGTGTAGTCATTAATCACATTGACTAAGGCCGCGTGCCCCTTGCCAATGGCCGTGACGGAACTTGCTTTGTCCTTATCTATCGGTCGAAACAGATCACTCAGGAGCGGTTTCTTGAGTCGTCGTCCGTGTTGACTGTGGGTAGCCGGGCTGTTGTCGGCAATGACCAAACCACCCGCATCCGCGAATTCGCGAATCGCGTTGGCCTCTTCGATCGACATACCTTTGTTATACGGCAAGAGAAGCACTTTGAAGCCACGCCGCTGCAGTTCACCCGACTTGATGTCCTCAGGACCAACCATGGTGGGTCGAATCTGGATCGAGTTCATCATGCTCAACGCGTCGCTGACCGCGCCACCGACAACACTGATGTTGTACATCCACGTGCCCGAAAAGCTGTTGTCTTCGAAAGGTAAGCACCGAGAAATATAGTGATTGTACGGAGCCCAAAGCATGGCCACGCGCGGCCGTTCCGGCTTCGCTTGCATAGTGAGTTTGCCAATGCCACGTTGGATTTGCAGAACTTCGTTCGAGATGTCGCTGAAGTACGGGAGTGGCTCGGAATAATCGGGGGTGAAACAGTGTTCGCCGCCAAGCGTAGGAGCATTCAGTCCTCGTTCCCAATCAAAACCGTCAAGGCCTTGCATTAACACCATCCACGGCCAACGCTGCCGATTCGTGCGAGTCTCCAAATCGTGCTGCCAACGAATCATGGATTGCGGCGCCATCAAAAAGCCCTCGTCGTTTCCGAACGACTGTGGCAGTTCGACCGTTAACGCATGCCGCCACTCCGAGAACTCCTCTTGGCCGATGTACAATTTCGAGCTGGCCATATGACGGCGATAACGTGTGAAGTCGTGATGATCATGTCCCACTCGCCCCGTGCGAGCATCCGGAATGAAACGCCGCACCATGTCCGTCCAATCGATGAAGAATTGGCTGAAGACTCGCGACCGCATGAAGTACCGAAAATCTACCCAGCGAGGCAACTGATCTCGCTCGACGGCTTCTTTGAGCATAATGCCGCGAATGTCTTCCCATCGTTTGAAGTCGCTGTTCCACTCTCGATTGAGCGCTGTCAGATCGTTCTTGAATTGTTGACGGCACCACTCTTGAAATCGGCGCGTTGCTGTTGGCGCGAAGCCAGAATTCTCGAGCCCCTTAAACTCTCCGAGCAAATAGTTCTCGCCCGTCAGCGTATAAAACGGTGAACCAAAGCGTGCCGCCAGTTTGTAGTCGTCGATTTTTCCATTGATCCATTGGGCAGTGAAATGCCCCATCCGATAAGGGAATTCTTCAGGATCAAGCTTCTTCCCCGTCTCGGCAACTCGCCGCACCATACGGCTCACCTCGGCCAAATCGTATTCAGTTTCTTCGACCGAGAAGTCACGAACATTGTCTGAGGGAGTGACAACTTCGCCAGCGTGCTCGGCATAAACGACGTTCCGCAAATGTTCGCGAGCGTTATGAAAATACAACTCGTGCTGAGCATAGATCAGATAAACGTAAGCCGAATTGATGCCGTACTTTCGCAATTGCCGAGCGTGAAGGGCGCCTTTCCAATTCGAGCGGCCCGGCGTCGGCGCGAAGATCAGCATAAATAAGTACTCGTCGAACGAGTTATTCAGGATCGGCACGGGTAACGTCTTGCGGTCGATGACGCCACGATCGTCGACAATCCATGCGTGGACATCCCAAAGTTCGGACAAGGGCTGTTTGACCGTGATCTCGAACTCGAAAGACTTTGGTCCCGCGGGCTTCGTAGTGCTTGTATGGACAAGCCGTCCCCATGTGTCGTTCGCCGTGATCAAAACAGACTGGCCGGCGGCAAGAGCCTCGGCAACAACCACTGTCCCGCGAATTGCGTTTCCGTCCTGATAGTGATCCTTGTCGGTCTTGACTTCGATGACACGTTGATCGTCATGGACAAAGAAGCTCGTCGATGCAAAATCAATGACACCATCACCCGCATCGAGTGTTTGTACGTCAAGCAAATAGACGCCTCGCGCCAGCATCGGAAGCGAGAGTGTGGCATGACCGTTAGCGTCGGGGGAAAGCTGGGTTTGCTGAATCAGTCTGCTTGGCAAAAGTTCTGGTTGGGAGGCATCGGCTGCTGAACTCGGTCCGCCTTTGACGTTGTCTCTCATCCACGATAAGCGTTGGCGAAGCGTGGCAACGACGCGCGTGGGTTTTGATTCGAGCGGCACTTTGATGATGACCGGAAAATCGGGAAAAGCGTCGCGTTCGACGATCACATTCGGCTGGTTCGATCTCCACTTCTTTCCGCTCGTGACCGCTTCATCCGTGAAACTGGGGATGTCCTTGGCACTCCGGGAAATCGATACGGAAATAGCCTGTGGCGAGATTCGATCGGTCGCCCATAAGATCCCACGCGCCAGCAACGCATGAGAGAAGTCGTAAATCACCTCGTCGTGGTCTCCCAACGGATGCTGATAACTGGGAGACAAGGAACTGTTTGTTCGCTTAGCAATCGCCTCGTCCAAATAGTCGATACCAAGAATGCGTCCCTGACCATGTTGGCTTGACGATATATACAGTGACGCTTGCTGCCATTGGTGCCGTGGCTTGGGCAATGGCCGGTAGTCGTCCAATCGCCGCAGGACCTTCAACGGCATGATGACCAGCGGGATTCCGGTGGTCACTCGTTGAAATGTCGTGTCGTTTGCCGGCTGCTCGAAAAGCTTCGTGAACTCCGGATCGTTATCCTCTGCGAGCGCGGTCTTGTTCCAGCCCTGCTTCATTCGATTGGGTGTGACATAAACCAATCCAGTACCACGGTTGACGTGAGCAAGAATGAGTTCCCGAATGTGCTCGGGAATTACCAGCCAAGAAACCTTGGCGATGACGATCACATCATAGCGGTGTCCCAGAGACAATCGTCGGCGTGCGAGCATGTCTAACACGTTTCGCGCCTCGGGTCCTTGCAACGGTGTTGCGCGATCACCCTCAGAGTAACCAACGGACCACGCGCTGTGAGCGGCGTTCATGATGACCGTGTAATCCACATCTAGTCGTTGGGCCAATTCGACGACTTCTCGCGAATTGTTGTAGGGGCAAATGAAGAGGCCCTTAAGCTTCCCGCCATGCAGCGGTCGCGCCCACGGAGTGTGTGACGTCTTGAGAGTTCCGGGAATGCGGTCGTATGGTTGATTCGGATCGCCAAACGGGGGCGTTGCCATCGCCGGCGCGGCGAACCACAGGACAATACAGCAAGTAAACAGAAGAAGTCGTGAGTAGCACATATTTTTCTCTCCGACCGATTAGTAACAAAACTCGGTCGAAGTCGCAAAGTTGAGTGCAACCTTCATCCAGAAATTCGCTCGTGGTCACAATTTGGGGGGAATCTCCGTTACAATGAATCTCGATTGTCTTTCAGCAACACAACTCTGGGGCCAAATTCACCGGACGGTTGCATCGTACCGCTAGAGTTGACTGAAGAATTTCAGCTTTTTGCAAAACTGCTGAAAGGTCGCTCGTTCGTGCGTACGTACTGAATGTAGGAGTGAGTCGCCAATGAACACCGTTGAGACAACTCGGCCAAGCCTTCTGGTTCGGATTCGCGACCTGCGAGACGAACTGGCATGGAGTGAGTTTGCGCGGCTGTATACTCCGATGATTTACCGCTTTGCTCGACAGAGCGGATTGCAGGACGCGGACGCTTCCCTAGTCACTCAAGACGTATTGGTCACGGTGGCGCGAACAATTCATCGATTCGAATACAACCGAGAAAGCGGCTCCTTCCGAGGCTGGCTAAAAACGGTGACGCGTTCGCGGTTGGCCGACTTCATGAGAGCGCAAGGAAAGCATATCCGAGGCAGCGGCGACACGGGCGTTCAACAAGTGATCGAGGAGCAGTCGGATTCCGATCACCCCGATCTTTGGGAGCGCGAGTACCGCCGCAGCCTGTTCGAGTGGGCGGGTGAACAAATTCAGTGCGAGGTCGAAGATCGAACCTGGCAAGCGTTTTGGCGAACATCCGTCGAAGGACAAGAGACGACGGTCGTTGCCGACGCCCTGAAAATGTCGACCGGTGCGATTTATATTGCTCGCAGCCGCGTCTTGGCGCGATTGCGGGAAGAAGTTCGTCGGATCGAGGAATAGGACGAGGTCAAAGATACCCGGCTTCTCCAAGAAGCCGGGCATCTAGAGCCCCACGCAGTTTTTGGAGAATCCAATGTCAACTCAGCTAGCATGCCCAGAGCCTGGTGTCATTCGAGATCTGCTTCATGGCGAGTTACCCGAATCAGAATTCGAAGGTCTTTCCGAACACTTCGATTCCTGTGCGGCCTGCTGCCAACAGTTCGATGCCGAGGCATCCGACCCCGAGTTCTTTACGGATGTCGCCCAGCAGTGCAACGATACGAACGAAATCAAGGCGACGGCGATCGACCGGTTGATGCGAGACATTCCCGATCAGCTCAGCAGCGCCGCCGATCCCGCTTCAGTGGCCGAGTGGTCGATCGATGCTGTTGCCGAGTTCCTCGAGCCGAGCGAAAACCGCGAGCATCTTGGCCGGCTGGGAGCCTACGAAGTCGTCGAGGTCATCGGTCGTGGTGGCATGGGTGTTGTGCTTAGAGGCATCCACACCCAACTGAATCGAGTCGTCGCGATCAAAGTGCTGGCTCCCGAATACTCGTCGAACCCGAACGCTCGCCGACGATTCTTCCGAGAAGCTCAAGCAGCTGCTGCCGTCAGCCACGATCACGTAGTCACGATTCATGCGGTTCATGAGTCGGAGCGTTTGCCGTATCTAGTGATGGAATTCGTCGCGGGTGAATCGCTGGATCAATGTGTTCGCCGTGCGGGTGCGTTGTCGCTCGAGCAAATCTTGTGGATCGGACGGCAGACGGCACTGGGATTGGCGGCCGCCCACGAAGTTGGTCTTGTCCATCGAGACATGAAGCCTGTCAACATCTTGCTGGAAAACGGAATTCAGCGTGTGCGAATCACCGACTTCGGTTTGGCGCGCACAGTCGACGATGTGGCGATCACTCAGTCGGGAACAGTTGCCGGGACACCACTATATATGTCACCCGAACAGGCCAGTGGTGACACTGTCGATCATCGCTCTGACTTATTCAGTCTTGGCAGCGTGATGTACGCGATGTGTACAGAGCGTCCAGCATTTCGTGCTCAATCAACGATTGCTGTGATTCGTCGAGTTTGCGACGAGTCACCGCGGGCCATCCGTGAGATCAATCCAAACATTCCTTCTTGGTTGGCCGACATCGTCGACCGAATGATTGCCAAGCGACCCGATGATAGCTTCCAAGACGCTGCGGAAGTGGCCGCGTTGCTGGGCGAGCACCTTGCCCATTTGCAAGACCCCGAACACGTGCCGCCACCCGCAAGCGTTGCCGTGAACAACGCCGCGAAGCCCACTTCCCAACCACGGCGATTGCTGTTGTTGCTCGCGTTGGTAGTCGGATTGGTCACGATTGGCGTCACGGAAGCGTCGGGCTTTACGAACTTGCGAGAATACTTGGGCGTCATCTTGCGGCTTGAGACGGAAGAGGGGACGCTTGTCGTTCAGATCGAGGACCCGAATGTTAAGGTCTCGGTCGACGGAAACGAGATCGTTGTTGACGGTGTCGGAGTCCAAGAACTACGCCTGAAACCCGGCAAGCATCAATGGACAACGAAGCGTAACGGCACATCCAGCACTCAGTGGGTCACCATCGAACGCGGCGGAAAGGCGATCGTTCGTGTGCAACAGTTGCCACCGAAAAACGCTAAGCCAAAACCGACCGCACCAGGTAGTCCTGGGGGATTGCCAATCATTAGCCCGCGTGCGCCAGAAACATCACCTGGACTACCCGGTACGCCAGGCGCGGCTCCCGTCATACCGCATCAGCCACATTACGACGGATTGGTGTTTCCCTTGCCAGAGAACATTTCACGGCTTTACAGCGGCCAGCCATTTGAAGGTCCGGACGGCTTGCACAAGTTCACAGAAGTGCCCTCTTACCTCTGGGGACAACGCTGCGCAACAGCGATCCGAGAAGGTGGCCGTTTGATGTTCAATGTGAAGACCTACGGCCGCAAGCCTCGCCGACAACGCGTCTGGCTGCTGATTTCTCGCTGGGATGCCAACACAGAGAAGACTCGCGAAATTGGCTTCGCTTTCGACACGCGAGAGTCGTTGATGGAAAAAGGATGGAAGCCCTCCGCGACGCTCGTCAGTGAAAACATCAAGACAAAGCAACGTCAAAAGTGGTCGGTCATGTATCAAGACGTCGATCCTAATCGAGGTTTAGTCATCCATACGCACTCGACTGTCACACCGATGGTCGTGTGGGGTTCTGTCGACATGAACGGTGTTGTTGTCGACGCTCAATGGGATCAACACGTCGAAACGTTTAAGAAGGGGGCAACCGTTCCGCTGGGCAACGGACATCATGTCTTCAACGAGATTCCCGGTTACCTTGACGGGCTGCTCTACACGAAGCGAAACGGATATCAAGGTATCACGCACTTTAGCGTCAAGTATCCGCAACGTGTCTTCGTGGCTCTGTATGATTGGCGTCACATGTACGACGGAAACTCGTCAGGCGATTGGCACAGAGAATTGGTCACCAAAGAAGACATGACCAAGCTCGGCTGGAAAGAGGTCGCCGTGCTGAAGGCGAATCACTCGGACTCGAAACAAGAGGGCAAGAATTGGCACCTCTACATGCGAGATTGCAAAGGCGGCGACACTTTCGCACTTCGCAACCACAAGTATCAAGCCCCGATAGTGTTCGGATCGCCTGAGCGAAAAAGGCAGACACCAATGCCAATCGATATTGGTGCCCCCGCGACCAGCTCGAAGCCTCCCCAGCTAACGACACCCATCGTCTCCGGTGCGAAGCCCAAAGCCAAGCCAAACGTGATCGAGTTGCCACGCCAAGACGCAAAAACCCAAGTCGGCCCAACGTACAAAGAGTCCAAGATACTCAGCGCCGGTGGCGACTTGACCGAATTGGTTGACCTTCACTCTTTGTATGTGTTGCTTCGAGATGGTCGACACCGGCACCCAAAAGTTCGTCCTGGCGGCAATGACTATTTGATTGGCCAGATCAACGAACCGGTGAGTGAACGCAATCCCTTACAAAACCAAGGTGGCGATATCGAAGTCAGTGGTTTTCAACGAACTGGAAATCGAGTCACGGTTAAGCTGCGGCGATCGAAAACTGGAGAACCTACCACGCAAGGGTTTTCGGCGTTCTTTCGAATTCCGATTCCGCCACTTCCACCTGGCAATTACGAGGTCGATGCATCGTTTGAGAACAGCGACATACACGCCAAGGGAACCTTCCGCATCGTCCCGTCCGATCCAATTGGCCAGGAATTGAAGTCGCTCGCCATCGAGGCGATTTTTAGTAAGCCGACTTTACAGAAGCCAGATAACGTCGCTCGCAACACGCAAGTTGCAGGAATTGATCTTGGAATGTTGTTGACGCGAACAGCTCAAATGGCAGACCTGAAGTCATTTCCTACTGAGTTAAAACTGAAGAGAGACTACGTCTCGATGTTGAGCGAAAAGAGAAAGATATGGGCCTTGTGTGCGCTCTTGAACCAACGTGACATGCCGACCCGCATGGATGCATTGACCGCCTTGGTGAAGATCGGTGATCACAACATCGTTCCCGTCTTACTTGCTTTGGCGAAGCAAAAGAGTCACCTGGGTGACCCGGAGCTCGTTTCGGCCTTCCTGGCATTGGCAAAGGAAAAGAGATTCTTTTCCGAGCCTTTCATCAACTTGAAGAAGCAACAGCCATTGGGTGATCAGTTATTGTTTCGGTTTCTCTTGATCCGATCATTGACGGAACTGACGGGCGTTAAACTAATCGAAGATTCGCTGTTCAAACAGATCGAGACCAAGTCCAAAGTCAAGAAGGGTGAGATTCTGAACATCAATCAGAATGAGGAACTCCTCAACTTGGTGGCGAAACCGATATCGCTCAAGCCGATCGACGAATGGTTGCGCACGGTTTACCTTGCCGACACGCAAACCCAAGCGGCCATTCCGTACCCGGATGATGCAGTCACAGGCTTGATGGGACGGATTGTCGCTGATGCAAAAGATACGGGACATATTATCCATTACCCGCACGCGACCTTCTTCGAGCACAGTGAGCTTCCTGAGTCAGTGCTCAACAGCAATAGCTTCTCGATTGCTTTGGATGGATACATCGATGTCCCGCAAGACATGACGGTTCATCTTTGGCAAGCCGGCGGCGGAGTCAGCGGAGACGTCAATTGGCTCTATGTCGATGGCACGGAAGTCTGCGTCACCGGTGATGATCGCGGCAAGAACTTCTCGGGCGAGCTCCATTTGCTCAAGGGCTTACACCAAGTCCGCTGGGTTTTAACTGGTGGCACATTCCGAACGAACATCCTGGCATTTGTCGATCCCAAGAATGGCAAGCTTCTGCAAATGATCAACAAGGGCCAAGCCGTCACGCGCCGTGCGGACAATGACAAGCTGATCGAGATCAAACCTGGAGCCACCGGCTGGCCAATCCGCGAAAACTGGTTGCCACCCATCGTCGATGAGGTGAATCCTCGAAACGCCAAGGCAAAGAAAGAAGCGGCAAAGAAAGAAGAGCCTGCCAAGGCGGGGTTTTGATGTTTTTGAATAGCGATTGATGATTGGCGATTTTTGAATTCGAAGTAAGAAAGCAGCGTACCTGACTTCGAAAATCAAAAATCATCAATCGCTATTCCACCGCTAACTCAACACAATCGTCTTCTTCCTCCGAGACGATTCCAACATCGACAACACCGCTTCAACACCAGCTCGACCGTCCGCCGCGCGTCCCTCGCCGCCGTCTTCGCCGTTGATGGTGTTGACGAAGGCTTGCACTTGATCGCAGTACGCGCCCATGCGATTCATCGAGAATGCGGCATTCGAATCATCGTGCCCGACGGGTGGTTGTTGAAAGATGACCTCCCACTTGTCATCGCGGCCGACTTGTAATTTGTCATAAGGATCCAAGTCGATGATTCCTTCGTCGCCCATAAATCGAAAACGAAACGCTTCGCCGCCAAAGCCTGGTGATGGCAACACACTAGACGACCAATAAGAGACCATGGCGCCGTTCGTCATCGATAGCAGTGCCATCGTTGTATTCTCGTTGGGATTCTCTTCTCGAAACGTTCCACTGTTCGCGGCGATGGTGGCCAGTTCGGCACCGATCCACCAACGGCACAGATCAATGTTGTGCGGGGCGCTGTTGATGAGGTGAGCGATGCTGCGAGGATCTTTCCACCAACCCCAATCACCGCCGAAGCCTTCGTCATCGCGCATCGCGGTGATATCGAATAGTGCCGACATTTCGACGCAGCGGATTTCTCCGATCGTGCCTGATTGAATCAAATCACGCGTTCGATAATTCGATTCTCGAAAGCGTTGGTGATAACCGACGGACAAAACCAAACCGCGACTCTCGAAAGCTTCGATCATTTTGTCGCAGTCTTCCATCGTTGTCGCCATCGGCTTTTCGACAAGCACATGCTTGCCCGTTTCCGCGGCCTGAAGAGCCTCGTCGCAATGACAATAGTGCGGCGTCGCAATGATGATGGCGTCAATGTCGTCACGGTCGATCAACGCTCGCGGATCGGATTCGCAGTCGATGTCGTAATCGGCAGCAAGCTTCTCGGCTCGACTCCCACCAGCGACAGCAACAATTTCCGTCGAATCCAAACGAGCCGCCGCATCAACATGAGTTCGACCCATAAACCCTGATCCCGTGACACCGATTCGAATTGTCGTCATGCTAGACCTCGATTTGATTCATGTTGATTTAACAGGGATTGGATTCCGTTTGTGATCCTCAAAACGAAATCCTCAACCCATCGAATAAGCAAAAGGAAAGCAAAATGCAACTCGAAGGACAAGTGGCGCTGATCACTGGCGGCGGGCGCGGAATCGGCAAGGCAATGGCACTGGCGTACGCTCAAGCGGGAGCTGACGTAATCGTCGTCGCTCGTCGAACCGACGAGATCGACGCGGTCGCCCAAGCCATCAACGATCTCGGACGTCAAGGCGTTGCGATCACATGCGATGTCGCTGACAGAGGCGCTTGCGAAACAGTCATCCAAAAAGTGAGCGACCGATTTGGGCAACTTGATATTCTTGTCAACAACGCCGGTGGTGGGCTTGAGCGAAAACCGGTTGGCGAGGACAACGCCGAGACTTGGAAGGCCGTCATCGACATCAATCTGCTGGGAACATACTACTTTTCCCGAGATGCACTGCCGCTGCTCCGACAGTCAGAAGCTGGCAAGATTATCAACATCGGGTCGGGCATGGGCCATGAAGCTCGCCCCAACAATAGTTCGTACAACTGTGCAAAGGCGGCTGTCTGGATGCTGACGCGTTGCATGTCGTTGGAACTTTGGGACGACGGCATCACCGTCAATGAAATCATTCCGGGGCCCGTCTATACCGAGTTGACCGAAGACATTTTCGAACAAGGCAAAACACACCCTGCTATTCCCAGCGAGTGGGTGAAGGACCCCGACGACTTGATCCCGATCGCAATGTTCTTGGCAACTCAAGCGGCCAATGGTCCAACCGGGCAGTCGTTCAGTTTGGCTCGCCGACCAGTTTGTTGACGGTGACACTTCGAGCCCGCTGCTTGATCCGCTAAAATGCGGCTGCAAAGAAGCCCGGATTTTTCAAAAAGCCGGGCTTCCAAAACCACACTTAGGGAGGCCGAAGTCATGCTGCAACGATTCGCATTTGCTGCTATCGCAATCACGTTGTCATTTGGATTGAGCACGAAGGATCAAAGCTTATTGGCGCAAGAGCATCAACAGCTCGTCGGTCATACCGAGAAGGTCTACGACGTCGCCTTCACTCCCGATGGCAAATGGATTGTGACGGCTAGCTTCGATCAAACTCTGCGGCTATGGGACACCGCGACCCGCAAGACAGCTCGCACGATGAGCGGTCACACTGGCTTAGTCCTTTGCGTCGATGTCTCTCCCGATGGAAAGTTGATCGCGTCCGGATCTCTCGACAAAACAATCAAGTTCTGGGACGTCCCCCGAAACACGCCGACGGGTGATTTTACCGGCCATCAAGGTGTCGTTCATGCGAGTGTTTTGAACAAGGATGGCAGCCTGACCGCAACCGCTGGTGCTGACAAGATCATCCGCGTGTGGACCACCGCCGATCACAAGCAGCAACGAGAGATCGCGGGCAACACGTCAGCCGTCACAAGTCTAGATTTACGCCGCGACGACGCAACGATCATCTCGGGAGATCAAACAGGCTTGGTCCGCTATTTCAAATTCGACGACGGAACGGCTCAAGGAGTCGTTGGTGCTCACGATGGCGAGGTGACTCGCGTTCTATTCACGCCGAACAACAGCCTTGTCCTGACTGCTGGTGCGGACGGAATGGTGAAACGCTGGCCGAACGCACTTCCTGCCGCCGTGATCGCACCGACTCACGACGCGCCGGTTTTGGCGATGAGTTTGAATCCGAACGGCAGCACTGTCGTCACAGCGGCGGCTGACAAAACCGTACGAATTTGGAATCGCAGCAACGGCAGCAAGAGTCGCGACCTGGAAACGCATCCGGCCGAAGTCCGAGCGGTTGTCTATAGCTCGAACGGATCGCGAATCGTGACCGGCTGCAATGACAAGATTGCTCGCATCTTTGACAGCGCCGGCAAGAAACTGCTCGAACTAGCGGCCTTGCCCGAGGCTATTACCGCTGTCGCCATGACTGCGAACACTCAAAGCGTCGCCGTGGCCGACAGCAAGGGAACTTTGAAAGTCTTCAAGGCTGCGGATGGTGCCGAACAATTGACGATCTCCGGGCACACTGGAGCGATCCACGCGCTAAACTACGCACCAAATTCCGCGTCTCTAGTAAGTTGCAGCGCCGACAAGACGCTACGGGTTTGGAATGCCGCCGATGGCAAGGAAGCTCGCAAAATCGATTTGCCGTCTGTGCCGCGATCGCTGGCGATCTCTGCCAATAGCACACAAGTTGCCATTGGCCTTGAGGACTCGACCATTCAGCTGCTGACACTGGCTGACGGCAAGGTTGTGAAAACTCTGAAAGCACACAAAGGTCCCGTCACCGGCCTCACCTTTAGCCGAGATCAGAAGCGGCTGGTTTCTGGAAGCGACGACTCGACCGTCCGCGTTTGGGACTTGGCTTTGGACCGCACGATTCAGTATTTCGTTCATCACACAGGCCCAGTTGCCGGCGTGGGACTTCACACTGACAACAAGACCGTCGTCTCCGCCGGTCATGACAAAAACCTTGTTGTCGACGCGGTGTCGGCCACATTTGCACACGTCGCGGACGCGACACGGGTCAACGATCTCGCGATTTCTGGCAACAGTGCTTTCTACGCCACTGCTGGCAACGATGGTGCGGTTAAGCTTTGGAGCCCCAGTAGCGGAACGCCAGTTCGAGCATTCGAGGGCCACCAAGGGCCCGTGCATTGTGTGGCCATTAGCGCTGACAGTCGCCAAGTGGCCGCTGGCGGCAGTGATAAATCGCTGCTGCTCTGGAATCTCAACAGCGCTCAGCTTCAGTATCGAATTCCCACACAATCTGAAATCGTGGCCGCGTCCTACAGTTTGGATAGCAAGAAGCTAGTTGTCGCCGGCAAAGACAACGTGCTGCTGAGCTACGATCCCACGCCACCTAACCCACAACCCGCCGAAGCGCCATCAAAGGATGCCGCACAATCATTGAACGGCCACGGCGGTGAAATCACTGACATCCGATTCGCCGCCGATCACCAAACAGTGGTGACAGCAGGTGCCGATGGTGCGAAAAGCTGGACCGTCGCCTCGGCCACTTTCTTATCCAACTTGACTGGCCATTCGACACAAGTGTACTCGGTCAGTTTCAGTCCTGATGGTAAGCGATTGGTGTCATCATCCAGTGATAAAACTGTGCGTCTCTGGGATGTTGAAGCGAAGAAGGCTATCAAGACCGTGAGCACACAAGCGGCTGGAGTCTACGCAGCCACATTTACGCCTGACGGGAAGGCCTTGGCAATTGCTGGCGAAGACAAATCCGTGCGGCTGATCAACGTGGAAACAGGGGCCGAGATCCGCAAATTCAACGGCCCAGAGTTCTCGGTCTACAGCATCGCTGTTAGCCAAGATGGAAAGCAGATCGCTGCCGCAGGCGTCGGCTTAGGGGACAGCCGAAACGTCTTCATCTGGAACATTGGCACTCCCGATCCGGCACAAACTTTTGTTGGACACAAGGACGATGTTTATCGCGTCTCGTTCAACAGCCGAGGCAACCGTTTGATGTCAATCGGCTATTCTGGAACAGTCAACATCTGGGATGTTGACAGCGGCAACTCGATCTTCAAATCGAATTTGCCGGTGATCTCTTACGCCGGTTCTTATTCGACGGACGGCTCCAAACTGGCGGTAACCGCCGACGACGGCAAGACGTATTTGATCGAATTACCCGAAGCTGCACGCTAATCTGCGCAACCCGATTCTTCAGAAATTGCCGAAATGTACACTCTATGTACTGCTGTATCTTTCAGGCTTAAAGGCGACGTGGGGCTTTTGCCGCATTTCTCTGAAGGTTGCACTCTGCGGAAAGCCGCATTTCGTAGGGGATCTCCCTAAAGGCAATGCTTACCAACGCCGGTGCGGAGACTGTGATCGCCCGAAATGATCGGATCGGTGTTGATACGGCTGTCGAGGCATCGGCTGCTGACAAGACGTTCGACATCATTTTGATGGACATGATGATGCCCGTTCTTGATGGCTATGGAGCCACCCGCGAACTCAGGACGCTTGGCTACTCGGGGCCGATCATTGCAGTGACCGCCAACGCACTTTGCGGCGACCGCGAAAAGTGTTTAGAGGCAGGATGCAGCGGATTTGTCGCGAAGCCATCGATCGACGCACGCTGCTTTCCGTAATTCACGAACACACTTCTTGAAGTGTGCTCGCTCAGAAGCAAGAACCGTCAATTGCTGCTAGTGTCCTCTGCGTTCTTCGTCGACGCACGCGACTCGTCTTTCTCTTGCCGAGCCGCCGCAATCTCTCGAATGTGATCCGCTGCTTCGGGATGCCGAGATAAGATTTCGTTGAAAGCTGATCGGCTCAGAGAATAAACGTCGCAATAATCAACGGCGCGAACGCTAGCTGTTCGAGGTTGATTTAAGAGCAGCGCGATTTCGCCGAAGAAGTCGCCGCTTGTCAGTGTGCCGTAGATGCTTGACTCGTCGGGTGAGACCAGATCGACCGTGCCACGGCTGATGAAGTACATGCTTTCGCCTGGCTCGCCAGCGCGAACGATGAAGTCGCCGAGCATAAAGATCTGCGGGTTCATTTCCAAGGCGATCGCTTCGATCATCTCGTCGCTGGCCTCTCGAAACAGCGGCTCCTTTTCGATGATTTCACGATTTAGGAAAAGCGAAACTTGCGTCCTCAATGTTGGCGGCAATTGTGACACCGCCGCCATTTCGTCATCGCCAAGCCGCATTTCCCACATGTACTCGTAATAGTCGAGGATACGTCGCTGCAGTTCGGCGGGCACTTGACGGTAACGCATAAAAGCGGTGACTCGCTCGACCAGCTCGCGGTGGCGAACACGGGCGGGGTTCAAGTTGCTCAGCAGCCCGGCGACGTTTCCGATCACGTAACCGTACACGCCGACTCCCAACACCATCAGCAACATGGCATAGATCATCTCGCCATTTGTCGAGGGAGTGACATCGCCATAGCCAACAGTCGTCAGCGTCGTGACACACCAATAGAGCGCTTCGATATAGCGTGTCAGGCTCTCGGCGTTTTCGACCACTCGTAGGCCAACCAACCGCAGGCGATCCAGTGAACGCTAATTGATAGCCAGAAGAAGATGCGGACAACGATCGGGTTGTTCAATTCCGAATGTTGCCACTTCCACATGCGTCGAATGACGCCCACTAACTTCAAGAGGCGCAGCAGTTGAAAGACGGTCGGTATTGGCAAGACACCGTACGGCAAAGCCGCAATCAAATCGATGACCAGCCAAACGATAGAATAGCGAAGCGTCGATGAAGAGAAACTGCAGAGCGAGCGGCGTTGTCCAAACCAACCGTCTTGATGCAGCGACAAAACAATGTCGACTGCAAACAAGAGCGTGAGGCTCCACGCAGCGATAATTCCTGGAATAAACGGCGGATAGTCCAACACAAACCGAGCAGGAATGTCGATTGCCGCCGTGACCGACACAACCGCGATCAACAGATTCCATCCGCTCTATTGAATATCCGCAACCCGAGGCATCGTTGGCCCTTTCCAATGCTTCAGTCCATCGGCACAACGGCTGAAAAAACAATCATCAGATTCAGCCGCGCCATCAAGTAAGACCGCTAAGCCAACAGCTTCTCGGCAACTTCGCCACCGACATCCGTTAACCGGAAGTCACGTCCTTGATACTTGAAGGTGAGTTGCTCGTGGTCGATGCCTAACAAGTGCAACAGCGTTGCATGGAAATCGTTGACATGCATCCGTTCCTCGACGGGATGAAAGCCAAGTTCGTCTGTCTTGCCGTAAGTCATTCCCGGCTTCACGCCACCACCGGCCATCCAAACCGTATAAGCATCTTTGTGGTGATCACGACCGGCATTGGCGTTGGCGGCCCCCTGGAGCATCGGCGTGCGTCCGAACTCGGCTCCCCAGACCACCAGCGTGTCGTCCAAGAGACCACGCTGGCGAAGATCTTGGATCAGGGCGGCGATGGGCTGGTCAACTTGCTTTGCCTTCTTCTTGATATTGTTCGTGACACCGCCGTGATGATCCCAGCCCGAATCAAACAACTGCACAAACCTGACGCCACGCTCGACAAGTCGGCGGGCCAGCAAACAGTTGTTGGCGAAACTTGCCTTGCCCGGTTCGGTTCCGTAAAGCTCGTGAATGTGCTTCGATTCGGCGGAAGTGTCCATCAATTCGGGCACTGACGTTTGCATTCGAAACGCCAGTTCATACTGACTGATGCGTGTCTCAATCTCTGCATCGCCGACGTCGGCAAGTTGGATTTTGTTCAATTCGTTGATGCGGCTAACTAGACGTCGTCGGTCGTCTTGATTGACACCGGCTGGATTTGACAAGAACAAGACGGGGTCCCCCGTGCTTCGGAATTCGATGCCTTGGTAAACGCTGGGCAAGAACCCATTGCCCCAAAGGCTATTTCCGGCCCCCGCGATCGAGCCGGTAATCAACACGACGAAACCTGGCAAGTTGTTGTTCTCGCTACCCAGACCGTAATTGACCCACGAACCAAGTGTCGGTCGGCCGAATCGTCCGAAACCCGTTTGGAAGAACAATTGAGCCGGAGCGTGATTGAAGTGTTCGGTATGCAACGACTTGACGATGGCCAATTCATCGGCGACGGAACTTAGGTGTGGCAACGCTTCGGAAAGCTCGTTGCCACTTTCGCCGTGCTTTTGAAACTTAAACTGTGTGCCCAACAGTTTTGGTCGTTTTCGAATGAACGCCAACCGCAGTCCGTCCCACAAGTCTTCGGGGACAAGCTCTCCGTTGTGTTGCTGCAAGTACGGTTTGTAGTCGTACAAGTCCAATTGTGACGGTGCACCAACCATATGCAAGAAGATTACGTTTTTGGCTTTTGGGGTGGCACCGGGTTTCTTCGGAGCCATCGGATCGACGCGTGCATTTTCCGCTTTGAGATCTTCATTGAGCATCGAAGCTAGCGCGATCGAACCGACACCGCAGCCAACTTGCTGTAGCATCTGACGGCGGGAAACATCGATAAGTGGTTGCGGTAGCATCGTTATCCCTTTGTGATTGTTTCGTCCAAATTCAGCAAGATGCTGGCCACGTAGTACCAAGCCGCAAGCTCGTGCAGCGGGATGTCTTCCAAGCGTTCACCTTTAGGAACGACGGCTTCGGCAGCGGCGGCGTTCGATTGAAAACGAGCCAACTCTTGTCGATAGGCGTTCTCGACAACTTTAAGTTCGAGGTCGTTCGGTGGCCGGCTTAGGCAACTTCGAAATGCAAAACGAATTCGATCTGCCATCGACACGTTGCCTTCTAATCTGGCGACCCGCCGAGCCAATCCCTGCATCATTTCGACGTAAGCCGGATCGTTCATCAAGGTCAATGCCTGCAACGGCGTGTTCGTCCGAGACCGCTCGACAACACACGCTGCTCGATCGGGAGCGTCGAAATTCACGAAGTTGGGATAAGGCGCCCTCCGCCGCCACACCACATACACGCCTCGTCGAAATCGGTCGGGACCGAGCGACGTGAGATACTTCGGGGCATTGCGGCCGATATGACGCCAGACATTTGGCGGCTGCGGCGGAAAGATCGGTGGCCCACCAACTTTCGTTGTGAGCAGTCCGCTAATCTTCAGGCCATTGTCGCGAATCATCTCGGCCGACATTCGGACTCGAGCCCCCCGCGCCAGCAGCTTGTTCTCAGGATCGACATCGCTCAAATCGAATCGCGTTCGCGACGACTGCTGATAAGTGGCCGACAAAACGATCAGGCGATGCATGTGCTTCATCGACCAACCACTTTCGACAAACTCAGTGGCCAGCCAATCCAGCAACTCGGGATGCGTCGGTTCTTCGCCTTGAGTCCCGAAATCCTCGAGCGACGCGACGATGCCGGCACCGAAGAATGCCGACCACCATCGATTTACTGTCACGCGCGCTACGAGGGGATTGTCTGGATCAACAAGCCAGCGAGCCAAACCAATCCGATTCTTCGGCAGCCCATCTTTCAAAGTGTGCAAAACTGCCGGAGCGGCCGCCTCGACCTTCGCTCCCTTGTCCAGAAAGTTGCCGCGACGAAAGATGTTCGACATCCGCGTTTCCGTCATCTCGATCATCACTAGAGTCGAATCCGGTGTTAGCTTCTTTAGTTCCGCTTGTTTTGCGTTGAGTTGCTTTTCGAGAGCCGCGAGCTTGGCGTTTCCTTTCAGATAAAAATCACGCAGCTTCTTTACATCAGCTTTCTTTCGTTTCTTCTTTGGCGCCGTAACGATGGCGACGATGTCGTCAGCCACCTTTGGGGTCTCGGGCTGTCCCGTAATCGCCGTCAATCGGAAACGCCCCAACGCTCGCTGTTCTCCGTAGTTGTGAGCCAGCGTGAATTTCAAGAGCGTGCCGGCATCGAAGCCTACAGGTTCCGTCGTCAAAAACTGAGCATGGTGTGGCTTGTGGATTTCTGTGTGAATCGACCAGCCCGTCTTTGGGTCGTTGTCGAGTGCCTTGTCGATCTCGAATCGAGTGGCGTTCAAATCGGCCGACGCATTCGCTAAGGCAACGACTTCCTCTTTCGCTTCCGGGTCGTCGCACTTCTTACATGTCACTCGAAAGTCCGTCAGCACAAAGTTGGCTCGGTTCTGTTTCGTTTGGCGACCAGGCCCCTTGCCCGGCAGAGACGGATCAAGCAGTGCTTCCAACTTGAAGCCGGTGATCCCGATGACTTCTGTGCGAAAAGTGATTGTGTAGGTATCGTTTTGAGGATTCTTGCCGCCGATCAACAAGGAGTTGTCGTCAAGCACTGTGTGCGTCGCTCCGCCAACGGACTCGAACTTCTCAACGTCCAACTTGTGGTATTCAGGGCCACTAGCGATTGCCGACTGTAGTCGCTGCTCCCAGGCATCTTGACCTTTCACTGCTTCGGCGCGTTGGTCATTGCGACGTTTCGTGAGCTCTTCGACGTCCGCCGTTAACTGTTTCCGCTGCTTGGCCGTGACTTCATCCAATGGCAAGTCCATCTTCGGCCCGTAAAAGTCGTAAGTGACGCCGCTACTTAATTTGACTTCCATTGGCGTGTTGTTGAAGAACGCGAAGATCTGATAGTAGTCCTGCTGAGTGAATGGGTCGGATTTATGATTGTGGCACTGAGCACACTCGAGCGAAGTGCCCAGCCATACCGTGCCGGTTGTGTTCACGCGATCGATGATTTGGTTGACCCGATTTTCTTCGGGATCGACACCGGCTTCGACGTTACATGTCGTGCATCGATGAAAGCCCGTCGCAATCTTTTGTTGCGTGGTGGCGTTGGGCAACATGTCTCCCGCAAGTTGCTCGATCGTGAATTGATCGAAGGGCATGTCTTCGTTCATCGCGTTGATGACCCAGTCTCGAAAAGCCCACATCGTGCGGAATTGGTCGGCTTGGTAACCGTTGGAATCGGCGTAGCGAGCTAAGTCCAGCCAACGCTGTGCCCAGTGCTCGCCATAACGAGGTGACTTCAGCAATCGGTCGACGACGCGTTCGTACGCCTTATCGCTCGAGTCGTTTAAGAAAGCGTCGACTTCATCCACACTGGGAGGAAGGCCGACTAGGTCCAGATAAACTCGTCGCAGCAATCGAGCTTTGTCAGTTTGAGCCGCTGGCGCGATGTTTTCTTTTTCGAGTCGCGCGAGCACAAAGTTGTCAACGGCGTTCTTCAGCCATTTCTTGTTGGCGACTTCTGGCAAGGCCGATCGCACAGGCTTTTGGTACGCCCAGTGCAAGTTGCCCTTGTTCGAATCTTTCCATTCGGCGCCAGCGTCGATCCAGCGTCTGAGCAAGTTGACCTCTTGATTCGAAAGTCGTTTGCCTTTTGGTGGCATTCGATCATCGTCTTCGCTCACGACACGGCGAATCAGTTCACTGGCGGCGCTCTTGCCGGCAACGATTGCGGGTTCGCCGGAATCGTTCAAATGCAAAATATCCGAGCGGCTCAGAAATCGCAATCCACCCTCTCGCTTCTTCTCGCCGTGGCAACTTCCACACCGCACGCTCAACAGCGGCTTGATGTCTCGCTTAAAATCTACAGGACGGTCTGCTGCCATACCGACCGATCCGCTCAAGAGCGTGGCTGAGAGGAAGAATAGATGCAATGTCTTCATGGAAAACACTCGCGCCGAGTTCGATTGATCGAAAATGTAAGCTTCCAAGCTAATCGACAGGTAGATTTTCGTAAATGGAAAGTGGGCAACAGATTGAATTGACGGTGAGATCTCAAGATGCCGGGCTTCGTTGGAGAAGCCCGGCATCTCAACCGGATCACAAATCTCGCTCCGTGCCCACCTGTGACATCCCCTATTGTTTCCGTTATCATCGCTCGAAAACACAACTCACTTCGATAGAACGACAACGATGCACGCAGAGATAATCGCGATTGGTAGCGAGCTTACCACGGGAGCGAAACTTGACACCAACAGCCAGTGGCTCAGTCTAGAATTGGCTGAAATCGGCATTCCGGTTCGCTTCCATTCAACGGTCGCCGACGATCACGCAGCCATGCTCGAACTTTTTCGCGGCGCGGCCGATCGATCGGATATCGTGTTGATCACCGGTGGGCTCGGGCCAACTTTGGACGACCTCACGCGGCAGTTGTTGGCGGATCTACTCGGTACAGAATTGGTTCTTCACGAACCGTCGCTTGCCTACATCAAAGAACTCTTCGAAAAGCGCGGGCGCTACATGCCCGAACGCAACGTGATTCAGGCCAAGTTCCCGGAAGGCAGCGAACCGATCGAGAACCCTGTGGGCACGGCCCCCGGCATTTGGCTTGAGTATCCGCGCGAGGGTCGCGAACCTTCGCGAGTTGCCGCTATGCCTGGCGTGCCCAGCGAGATGCGTCGTATGTATGCGAATCAGGTGTTGCCGCGACTTCCTCAGGGCGACAAAGTCATCATGAAGGCTCGCGTCAATTGCTTCGGCATCGGTGAGTCCGCGGCCGAAGAGAAGCTTGGCGATCTGACGGCACGAGGTCGAGAGCCCGAAGTTGGCATCACTGTCCATGAGGCTACGATCACGTTAAGGATCACGGCACACGGCAACAGCCGTGAGGAGTGCCAAGTTGCCATCGACGAAACGAAAGAATTGATTCGCGAACGGATGGAAGGCTTCGTCTTTGGGGAAGAGGACGAGGGCCTCGAACATATCCTTATGCGCTCCTTGGTCGCTCAGGAAAAGACCATCGCAGTCGCCGAGTGCGGGAGTGGCGGCGTCTTGGCACGCAGTCTGTCGTCTGTCAACGAAAATGACCTGTTTCGAGGCGGCTTAGTCTTATCGGAAAGTGGCATGGCAAGTGACCCGCTATCAATCCCGGCAGAGTTAATTGATGAGCACGGGGTCATCAGCCGCGCCGCCGCCAAGTTCGCTGCCGAACAAATTCGCGAATTGTTTCACGTTGATTACGCCCTGTTCGTTTCGGCCTTTCGCCCGCTGGATCATGACGAAGAGGGCAAGCCAATTCCAAACGCATACGTAGCGGCGGCATCGGATGAGCACACTTACGTTCAAGATCACGTACTGGTGGGCGATCCCCAAATCGCTCGCAGTCGCGCAGCGAAGACGATCATGGATCTGATGCGTCGCAAACTGCTGTGAAGCAATCCTGCTGCTTTGAGGTACACGCATGAAACACTTCATTTTGATTCTCGCTGTCGGACTGATTTTTCCCATGCAATCATTTGCCGCCGAGCCCGTGCGATTGATCTTCGACACGGATATGGGGAACGATGTCGACGATGCACTTGCCCTGGCATGTATCCACTCGCTGGAAACGCGCGAAGCTTGCAAGTTGCTGGCCGTTACGTTGACCAAGGATAATGATTGGGCGGGGCCTTATGTTGACGCCATCAATACTTTCTACGGAAGACCTGATATCCCGATCGGCGTCGTTCGCAAAGGTATGACGCCGGCCCTGGGCAAATACTTGCCGCTAGCGCAGCAGAGGAACAATGGCAAGCTCCGCTATCCGCGTAGCCTGAAAAGTGGCAAGGATGCTCCCGAGGCCGTTGCCTTAATTCGGAAGACACTGGCGGCTCAGCCGGACGCTTCGGTGTGTATCGTTCAAGTTGGCTTCTCGACAAACTGTGCACGATTGCTGGAAAGTAACGGCGACGACGCATCACCGTTGACGGGAGTGGAGCTAGTTCGCAAAAAGGTTAAGCTGCTCTCTGTCATGGCGGGTGCCTTTCAGAGGATCGGCGACAACGAACGCTTCAAAGAGTACAACGTCGTCAAGGACATCGCTAACGCGAAACTGATCGCCAGCAAGTGGCCGACTGAGGTCGTCTTTAGCGGCTTCGAAATCGGCATCTCAATTCCCTATCCGGCGTCGAGCATTCTGCGCGATTTCAATTATGTCGAGCACCACCCGGTTGCCGAATCGTATCATCTCTACAATCCGCCACCTCACAATCGGCCGACTTGGGACCTGACGAGCGTTTTGTATGCGGTGTTCCCGGATCGAGATTACTTTGGGATTTCGTCTACGGGAACGGTTACAATCGAAGACGATGGCTTTAGCCGATTCGACAAAGAAAAAACCTGCCGCCACCGCTATCTCACCGCGTCGCGAGAGCAGATCGTTCGAGTGACCGAAGCGTTGGTGCAACTGGCAAGTCAACCGCCATTGCCGAAGAAATAACGACTCAAGAATGCAACAGCGTAACACGCCTTCACGATCAGTACCGGTTACCATTTGGCTCTCGATTTGTAGCGGGATCGGTTTGGTATTGGCCGTGCAAAAGTTCGAGCGAAGCTTTGCCAATTTTGGGGCAGTGTTTCGCGTCATCCTGACGGGCTTGGCGATCTTTCTGATTCTTTGGGGCTTGAAGCAAGCAGCCGTTTTGCTGTTTCCCAAGCTGAATAAGACGCCCGTTCGCCACATGAATCGCCATCAAATCGGTGTGCCCCGGGAGGGCGGCGTCTACTTATTGATTATGGGTGTTCTGTTCGTCGGGTCACTCTTGGGACGCTCGAACATGCTGATGCTCGTGTTCTCGATGATGGCCGGCCCGTTCATTCTGAATGGATGGGTCACGTTTGTGCTGCTTCGGCAGATGGCAGTCAAGCGGAAGCTGCCGACTCGTTGCATGGCTGACGAGACGGTTTCTGTCGAGATCGAATTGGGGAGCCAGAAGCAGTGGATGTCGACTTGGCTGATGACGGTGAACGATCGAATTATCAGCGAACGCGAAGAGTTGCAGTCAGCCGTCTTGTTCTCTCGCGTGCCACCAAAAGAAAGCAGGTCGGCCTACTATCAGATGCAGCTTGGCAGTCGGGGCCGCTATCAACTTGGTCCGTTGGAATTGACGACCCGATTCCCGTTGGGCTTGGTTGAACGCGGGCTGGTGTTTGACGAGTCGGGCGAGATCATCGTCCACCCAAGGACTGGTCAGCTAACAGCAAACTGGAAACGTGATTTGTTCCAGGCAACGGAGCTTGTCCATCAAGCCAAATCACGGCCCGGTACTTATGACGACGAGTTTCATCGACTGCGAGAATATCGCGAGGGCGACAACCCCACAGCCATCCACTGGCGAACTTCCGCCCGTCGCAATGAGTTGATGGTGCGCGAATTCCAGCAGACTCGCGATCAGTCGTTGATCTTGGTGCTCGATCTGTTCTTGCCGCCACATCCAACACCCGACGACCGAGAACGCGTGGAGTTGGCAATCAGCTTTGCTGCGACGATTTGTCTGGAACAGCTGTGCGGCGGTCACGACACCGACCTGAAGGTCGTGACAAACGGTGTCTCGGTTGAGTCTTGGGAATCGCAAAGCGGCGGAGCATCATTGGAATCGCTGCTCGATGTCCTGGCGCTGGTCAAAGCCGGAGCCGCCGAAGAGGTCGCAGAAATGTACACGATGGCGACAGCCGGTCGAGTATCGCAAAGCCACATGATTCTTGTCACGACGAGGCGAGCGGAGGTGGGACAGTTTCGAGGGTTGGGCGATCAAGCCGCCCACCAAGAGGTCATGAAATCTGGCATTCCAATGACCCTACTAGAGGCGTCGGCGACTCAGCTATCGTCGCTGTTCGTGTTGAGCTAGCTGAGCGTGGGTTCTGCAATTCGTTTACTCGGATATTCGCGAGTCATTGACTCCACAATCATTGACTACAGATTTCTTGCAGCGAACGTGCCAAAAACACAATGTACGACGGACTAGGAAGTCCGTCGTACGTGAGTCGTGAATAAGCCAGCTTGGCGTCAGCGAGTGTTTCAAGGGGCCCCAGCATCAACTGCCATTGGAGAGATTGAACTTCTCTTCAAAGCCGGTGAAGGTCACGGTCACGCCGTGTGCTGGCCCTCTCGCGTCCTTGAAGTCACTCAACAAACTTAACACATCCGGATCGATGTAATCTGTCCCGGATGCGTCCAGTGCGACATGCGATCCTGATTCGCATCCTTCAAAAAGCGTATCGTAGGCAGCCCGCTTCAAGAATGAGACTTGCTCGGCCATGTAGATATGCAAGACCTCACCATCATCAGTGGTTACCAATTCTTGGCGAATCGGTGCTTTCAAGTTACTCCAGAGAATAAAGACCAATGCCACGCCCAGGCCAATCAGGATACCGATCAGCAAATCGGTAAGCACGATGGCCGCAACAGTGATGAAGAAGGGATAGAATTGAGGCTTCCCTTGCCCCCACATTTGACGGAACAGAGCAGGGCTTGCCAACTTGAATCCGGTCACGAGCAGAATCCCAGCCAGCGCCGACATCGGAATCATGTTGAAGTAAGTTGGCAGTAACACCACCGAAGCCACAAGCAGGACGCCGTGGAAGATCGCCGAAAGCTTCGTCTTTGCTCCCGATCGCACGTTGACGGAGCCACGAATGATGACCGACGTCACTGGCAAACCACCGATTAGGCCAGCAGTCATGTTCCCGCAGCCTTGAGCAATCAGCTCTCGGCTTGGCGGAGATTTGCGTTTATCGGGATCCAATTTGTCAACGGCATCTAAGTTCAACAGTGTTTCCAACGACGCAACAATCGCAATTGTCACCGCAGCAACATACGCCCTGGGATTTAACGCGGCCCCCCAATCCGGTGTGTAGAAGGCTTGTTTAAACTCACTCAGACTTTCAGTTACCGGGATCTCGACAAGGTGGTGATCTCCTTGGATTGCCCACGGGCTACCAATCTTTAGAAAGACGAAATTCATAGCCACGCCCAATAGCACAACCACGACTGGGCCTGGGACAAGTGATTCCTTCAAGAATTTGATCTTATCCCAAATTATTAGGACAGCCATCGAGGTCACGCCAACAGCAATCGCGCCGTAGTGCATCAGATCCACGATATTTAACAATTCGCTGAAAGTCGTCTCACCGTCCGGCTGAAAGAACGACATTTCGCCCATGGCATCCTTATCAATGCCAACGAGGTGTGGCGTCTGCTTGAGAATGAGGATGACACCGATTGCTGCCAACAGACCCTTGATCACGCTCGATGGAAAGAATGACGAGAGTGCTCCCGCTTTCACGACACCAAGGGCAATCTGAAGGATTCCGGCAACGAATACTGCAAACAAGAACGCTTCAAATGATCCCAATGCAGCAATCTGAGCGGCAACAACCGCCGTGAGCCCGGCTGCCGGTCCACTGACACTGGTGCTGGATCCACTGACCGCACCAATCACAAGTCCGCCGATGATGCCGGCGACGAGACCTGAAAACAGCGGGGCATCCGAGGCCGACGCGATTCCCAGGCAAAGTGGTAAGGCCACCAAGAAGACGACAACTCCAGCGGTGAGATCCTTGAATACAGTCTTCGGGGAAAACATCGAGCTTTGTTCGTTTGTTGACATGTTTGCCTGAGCGTGTTGGGCAGTGAAAAGGAGCCTATCTGTGCTGTGAAATCAACTGCTGGCTCAAGATAGGTAGGATGCGTGGCGGGAGCGCCGTGAACGACCGCTGTCAATATGTTGGCGCTAAGCTGTAAATGGAAGCACGAAGCGCAAGCGAGGGTGCGCATACTCAACCAGACTCACTCGCTTGCGCTTCGTGCTTGTATTCAACGCCGGGGTGGGACGCGGGAATTCTAGAATTCCACCGCGAAAACTAAAAGACTTTTTACGCGTTCGCGTAGCGAATTTTTGTTTTTGGCAAATTGTTAAGATTTCTTAATCGTTCGCTTCTGGTGCGAATCCGCGCCGCATTGTGTTCTCGGTGATGTTCACGGGAATCAAGAATTGCTGCAGATAGTCGGGACCGCCGGCCTTCGAGCCAATTCCGGACATCTTGAAACCACCAAACGGCTGTCGTTGGACAAGAGCCCCCGTGATCCCCCGATTCAAGTACAAGTTGCCAACATGCAGTTCTTGTCGGACGCGATCTAAATTAGCGGGGCTCCTACTGAAGATGCCCCCGGTCAATGCGTAGTCCGTTTCGTTAGCGACTTCCAGGGCCTTGCTGACATCCTTGACCTTAATCACCGCCAAGACAGGTCCAAAAATTTCTTCCTGAGCCAATCGAGATTCCGGGTCGACACCGGCGAATATGTGCGGCCCCACAAAGTATCCTTGATCGGCCAACTCGCCGATGTCGTAGGCGAAGGCCAACGTTTCATCTTCCGTGCCGAATTCGATGTACTCGCCAATCCGCTCCTGCGCTTCTTCGTCGATGACTGGGCCCATGAAGCTGGCGGGATCGTCGGCGGCACCAACCACCAAGCTCTCGGTCGCGCCGGTGAGACGCTTTAGGAATTCGTCGTACACCGAAGCCAACACAATTACCCTGGAGCACGCCGAACACTTTTGGCCGCTGTAGCCAAACGCGCTGTGTAGAACGCCGAGTACTGCTTCATCCAAGTCCGCGTCATCATCAACAATGATCGAGTTCTTGCCGCCAAGTTCGGCAATGACTTTCTTGACCGACAATTGCCGATCATCCGTGTCGGCCGCTGTGCGATTGATTTCAAGGCCCACTGTTCTTGAGCCAGTGAAAGCGATGATGTCGACATCGGGGCTTCCCACCAATACCGGACCGATGTCCTCGCCAACGCCGGGAAGATAGTTCACAACGCCTTGAGGAAGACCAACGTTGACGAAAATCTCCATCAGTTTTGCCGCGACAACCGATGATTGCTCGGCCGGCTTCATGACCACGGTGTTGCCAGCGACCAGAGCCGCCACCGTCATGCCCGTCAAGATCGCCAACGGAAAGTTCCAAGGCGCGATGACCACGCAAACGCCGCGCGAACGATAGAAGTATTCGTTTTCCTCACCGGGAAGATCGCAGCGTTGCGAAGGGGCCAAGCGACGCATTTCGGCAGCGTAATACATACAAAAGTCGATCGCCTCGGCAACATCCGCGTCGGCCTCTTCCCATGTCTTGCCGCATTCGTAGATTTCCCAGGCGGCCAGTTGGTAGCGATGATTGCGCATCTCGGCGGCCACCAATTCCAGGAATTCGGCTCGATAATCAACTTTCATCCGATGCCAAGTTCGATACGCTTTCCGCGCTGCCTCGATGGCCTCGACCGCATGATCTGGTGTTGCCGACGATGTGTGTCCGACAACTTGTTTTTTGCGCGACGGATTCCGCGACATGATCGTGGCTTTGGTGTCAACGGCGCGGCCGTCAATGATCAATGGGTATTCACCGTCTAGCTCATCGCCCACTTCGTCGAGCGCGACTTCCATCGCCTCGCGAGCTTCCGCTTGACTGAAATCGCTTAGCGGCTCGTTCGTGAACTCGGTTATCTCTGCGGTTTCCATCGCTGGCATTTCAGCCCCCACTTTTGTTGGATTCATGAAGAGCGAATCGAGCGAGACGCCTTCTGTAAAGCTGTGTCGTAAGAAAGAGTCGTTCGAGGTGTTCTCAAGCAGCCGCCGCACCAGATACGCCATACCGGGGATCAACTCTCCGAACGGAGTGTAGATGCGAACGCGATGCCCCATCTCGTTGAATAGCTGAGCGGGTTCGCCGCCCATGCCGTAGAGCATTTGCAATTCGTACGCTGGAATGGGCACGCCAAGTTTGCGAGCCCACGCGATTCCGTGAGCCAGACTTCGCAAGTTGTGACTGGCCAACGCGGGCCGCAACCACTCGTAGTTCTCCATCAAGAATCGCGTTTGGCGTTCGAAGTTCTCGTCCGACTCCCACTTCTGTTGATAGACGGGAATTGGCCAGCCGCGAGCTTGAGCCATCACGGTTTCGTAGTCCCAATACGCGCCTTTGACCAATCGTATCCAAATCGGCGTCCCGCGTTTCTTGACCCACTTCAGCAAGTCCTTCAAGTCCTTCTCGGCATCGGGCAAATAAGCCTGGATCACGATGCCCGCGTCAGGGAAGTCGCGGAATTCCTTTTCCATCAAGACTTGCTTGAAGATTTCGATCGTTAGGTCTTTGTAAGCGTAGTGCTCCATGTCGACGTGGACGTAGGCATCTTGGACGCGTGCTGCTCGCAAGATTTCTCGCAAGCGACGCTTTACGCCTTCGGCGGTGTGATTGGGGGCAACTGGCCGAAATTGGCTGAATAAGGCGGAGAGTTTGATCGAGACATTGACTCGAGGAATCGCGCCGAAGTTGTCTCGATCGATCTGAACGTTTTCCGGCCAATCGTTCACCTGCGGCGCCAACCCTTCGATCAAATCGTGGTAGGCGGCCGCGTACTTGTCCGCTTCTTTCTCGCCGATGATGGCCTCGCCGAGCAGATCTAAGGTGAAGGCGAATCCGGCTTTCCTGACCTTCGCGATTGACTGCAACACCTCATCAACGCTGCTGCCGGCAATAAACCGCTGGGCCATGCGGCGAGCGTTCGATCGTGCGTTCAACGCAAGGGCTCGACCGAGAACTGTGTTGGGCAGCGAGAACTCCAACACCAGTCGCACAGCCCCCGGAAGATGCTTTTCGACGTCCTCGAAGTACTCCTGCAAGTGTCGAGTGACTGTTTCGTGATCCTTGAGCATCGGCAAGACATCGACGAATCGAAACATCTGTACTTTGACAGATTCGTCGGACATCGCCCACGAGAGAATGCGGTCGTCCCACCAGCGCCGCTCGAACATCGAGGGTTTGCGGCGTTCCAGGTGGCTCCAGAGATATTGGCCGATCTCCTGTGTTTCGTCTTCGACCTCGCGGGCGAGACTCACCTTTTTCTTGGCCACAGCGTTCGATCCTCCTTGTTGTCTATCAATGGCAATCCGGCCCGCCAATGCATCCCAACGTGATGGCGGTTAGGAGGCGAGCCTATTGTAGCCACGTGCGCAGATTTGTCGAATGGTGCCGGTGAGGCCGTCGAATCAAGGATGCCGGGCTTCTTGGATCTTCGAAAAGCCGGGCTTCAATCCGCAGCATCATGGAACGGTATGACCATAACGTCGGGCTTTCGCCCCTGTGGACTGCCGCGTATCATGAAGAGTATGAAGTCGCGTGTTTGCCACCTTGTCGTCATATTCTTTGGGCTGCTTTTGCCAAGAGCCTTTGCCGACGACGGTCTTTTGACGCAGCCGTGGAAACTGAATGGATTAGCATCGCCGAAGTTTCAAATTCAAGGCACAGCGTCTCGAAATAACCCCTTGCGGCAAGCTCTAAAAGTGCCCTTTTCTGGCGACGAACTTTTTGTCCGTTATCGAATTCGGTACGACCTGGAAACGATCGATTTGCCCGAAGAAAAGAATGGAGAATTCTTCGTCCTCTGGCTCGATCAGGTTGAGGGCAACGATTCAAGTACTCACTCGGGAAACATCCCAAACGTCGGCCTTCATGTTTCGGGTAACGAAAACCGTTTCATGGTTCGATACGCTTCGAGTAACCAACAATTCGGACCGCCGTTGGTCGGTGATCGTGAGTTCGTGGTTGTCGCGCGATTGTGGAAATCGCAGTCGGGGAAATCGCAGCCCTTTGATCAGTTGAACTTATGGATCGATCCCAAAGCCAATAGCAAATCAGAGCCGGCGGCATCCGTCAGCCACTCCAAGTCGATCAACCAAGTTCGTTGGATCGGTTTTTCTACGGGTGTGAAGACGGAAATCGATGACAGCATCGACGTCTGGGACATCAAGCTGGCGACAACATGGGAAGCAATCCTCGACCTGCCACCTCAAAGCACGGCGCCAACTCAGCCGATCGTCAAACGGACCATCGACTTTGCAAAACACGTTTATCCAATCTTGAAGGCACGCTGCTTCGAATGCCACCAAGGAAAAGACGCAAAGGAAGGTGTCCGCTTGGATGTGTGGGACGAGGTCTTGAACAGAACTGCTCCACGAGATGCCAGTAAAAGTAAGCTTTATCAACTCGTCCTTGACGGTGAGATGCCGCCGGGTGGGGAAAGTTTGAAGAGTGAGGAAGTGGCCACGCTGCGGGCTTGGATTGATGAGGGGTTAGAGTGGGATCAGAAGTTGTTGCCCACACCAATCCCAAAGACGACACATTGGGCCTTTCAACCGATTCGGCGGCCAGAAGTTCCGTCGGTCGAGAATGCCGAATGGGTGCGAACGCCGATCGACGCGTTCATCGCTCGTCAGCATCGCAAACACGGTTTGACACCAGCGAAACCGGCGAACACCGAGACCCTTGCCCGGCGAATGTCGCTCGATTTGTTGGGGCTGCCACCAAACTCAAGTGCGGCGCCTGGTGACGTCGAACGCTTACTTGACCATCCCGCTTATGGCGAAAGATGGGGGCGTCATTGGTTGGATGTAGCTCGGTGGGCGGAAAGCAATGGACATCAACACAATCGACATCGGGCTTACGCGTGGATGTATCGAGACTGGGTTGTCGACGCGTTCAATGGAGACAAACCCTTTGATCAGTTCATTCGTGAACAACTCGCGGGCGATGAGTTGAACCCGTATTCGGATGCCAACATTATTGCCACAGGCTTCTTGGCGGCTGCTCGCTATAGCGGCAACGAATTGGATAAGCAGATCCAGCGGAACGACATCTTAGTCGACATTGTCAACACGACGGCTTCGGCGTTCCTGGGGCTCACGTTTGAGTGTGCTCAATGCCACACACACAAGTTCGATCCGATCTCGATCCGCGATTATTACGGCCTTCAGGCGTTCTTTGCGAAAGGGCAGCCGGGAAATGTTGTGTTGGGTAAAGACGCCAAAGCCAAGAGCCTCGTAGATCGCCGCTGGGAAATCTTTGACACCGTCCACGCGCGGCTGGTGACCATCAAACGTCGACAAGGAATCGCAAATCCAATTGTTATTCCCACTGCTGTCATTGGCGGAATGCGAAGCAAGGAAAGAGCCGAGTTTCGCAACCTGGACGAACAGATCAAGAAGGTCGCGCAAGCCTGGGCGTTCTATTCGCCATCATCATCGGCAAAGCCACTGACGATCGCGCCGCATGATATGAGATTTCCGTTGCCCCAAGACCCCCGCATTCTCGAAGCCCAAAAAACAGCACTTCTCATCCGCGGAGACGTGAAGTCTCCCGGTCCCAACGTCGCACCAGCTTGGCCGATCGTGTTCGGTCCCACTCCGTCCGAAATTGATAAACCGCGGACTGCCTTAGCTAAGTGGATGACAAGTCTCACAAATCCACTGGTGGCACGCGTGTGGGTCAATCGGATCTGGCAATGGCACTTTGGTCGAGGGCTCGTGGAGACAAGCAGCGACTTCGGTCTGCAAGGAACGCAACCGTCGCATCCCGAGTTGCTCGATTATCTGGCCAGCGAACTGATGACTAACAAGTGGAGCACCAAACACATTCACCGGCTGATCTTGAATTCGTCGACGTATCAACAATCGTACGAATTCAATCAAGCCAATGCTGACATCGACCCCGACAACAAGTACCTCTGGCGTTGGAAGCCCCGTCGCTTAGAGGCGGAGGCCATTCGCGATTGCATGTTGGCCGTCTCGGGATTACTCGATGCCACTCGAGGCGGTCCTAGCGTCGAGCTCAAATCGAAGAGACGCGGCATCTACCTGAGGCAACGTCGTGACAACTTGCCTCACCAACAGATGCTGTTCGACGGAGCCTCGGGCAATGTCAGCTGTACTCGCCGCCGCGTGTCGACAACAGCACTGCAACAACTATGGCAGCTAAACAGCTTGTTCGCGCAAGAGGTGGCCGAAGCAATGGCGAAGAGGGTTAAATCGGCAGAACACGCCGCAAGACTGGCCTTCGGTCGCGTGCCAACAAAAAAAGAACTGGCGCATCTCAATCAACACGCCGAAAAACACGGTCTCGCAAGCATCTGTCTCGGACTGCTGAATTCGAGCGAGTTTGTTTACATCCCGTAAATTGAGAGATTGGTGTAATGGATCGTCGCAACTTCTTAACCAGGCTCGGAACTGGCAGCATTGCCTTACAGTCATTGATGGCTGAGGGAAGCTTGCAGAAGCCGCACCGAGTGCCAACGGCGCGGAGTGTTATTTCGTTGTTTATGTCGGGTGGGCCAAGCCAAGTTGATACGTTTGATCCCAAGCCAGAGTTGGCTCGGTTGGCAGGGCGGGATGTTCCGGAGTCGTTGGCGAAGAATGTACCTAAGATTAAACGAGCCGGGCTTCAGAACTTGATGGCTTCGTATTGGACGTTCCGGCCAAGAGGCGACAGTGGCATTCCAATATCCGACTTGTTTCCTGAAGTGGCCAAGCGCGCGGATGATCTCTGTGTGATTCGATCGATGACGCATCGCAATCCTGTTCACGGTCCTGGAGAATGCGTGGCCTTGACGGGAGCCGCCAGTGGCAATCGTCCCAGCTTAGGTGCCTGGGCGCTTTATGGATTGGGAAGCGAAACTCAGAACTTACCCGCGTTCATCGCCATGAACTTGCACAACAACGGGATGCAACACCCGCAGGCTGCAGGATGGGGCACGGCGTTCTTGCCGTCGAGTCTTCAAGGGACCGTCGTCGATCCAGCGAAGGGCGTTCGACACATCACCTTGCCCAGAGGCACTACGTTGGAACGCCGTCGTCGTGAGCTAAGTACAATTACGCTTTTGAACGACGACTTCTCTCGCCGAACGGGCCGAGACAGCGAACTAGAGGCAAGAATTCGTGCTTACGAAATCGCCTATCGGATGATGAAAGCTGCTCCCGAATTGTTCGATATCAAGTCGGAAACGAAGCAGACTCTGAACCAATACGGTATGGAGAAGTCTGCAGCGAAAAGCGTTGCACACGCCTGTCTGCTGGCGCGGCGAATGGTTGAACGTGGAGTTCGATTCGTACAAATCCGTGTCGGCGGCTGGGACGCTCACGGCAACATCCATGGCAACCACACCAATATGGCGGCTCGAACGGATCAGCCGGTTGCCGCTTTGCTTGAGGACTTGCAACGCCACGGGTTGTTGGACTCGACGCTTGTCGTCTGGGGCGGTGAATTTGGCCGGACACCAACAATGGAAGGCCGCGGCAAGGGTCGAGATCATTCACCCAGCGCCTACAGTGTTTGGTTGGCTGGTGGCGGCATCCGCGGTGGGCAAGTCATCGGACAAACGGACCCGATTGGCTACACCGTTATCGATCGTCCAGTTAAGCCGCTGGACTTACACGCCACAATTCTGCACGCCCTGGGGATCGACTCGGACGAACTGGTGTATAACCACCATGGTTTGAAAGAAACACCACTAGGAGTCACTGGCGGTTCGGCGGTGACGGAAGCGTTTGGTTAGGTCTTTGAATCGTTTAACGCCCAGCCGAAGGCGCCGGCTTGGCGTTAACTATGTTGCCACCGGCTGAGAAACTCGGTGACCTTGCTTGATCGCCAGGCGAGCACATCCGGCCGCTCCAATGAAACCGGCGTCTCCGCCAAGCGTTGCGTAATCGATGACGGTCTTTTCCGCGGGCACTGGAAACGCTCGGCGTTTGACTTCGTCCTTAACCGTTTCTAAGAAGCGTTGGCCTAGCTCGGAGTTGTGCTCGCCAAACGTCATCGCTCCGCCGAGCAGAATTGCTGCGGGATTCACGGTGTGCATTAGCGTTGTCGTTGCTACCCCGAGGTAACGCGCCGTGTTCATGACAAGCTTATCTGCAAATCCGTCTCCCGCTTCGGCAGCTTGTGCGATCAGCAATGGCGTTAGTTCTTGGCCGTCGGCAAGCCATTCTCGCAATACCGAAGCGCGTCCGGATCGAAGCGACTCTTCACAACGACGAACCAGCGACTTGGCACTGGCGTAGGCTTCCACCGTTCCGTATTGACCAGTGTCACAGCGACGTCCGTTGATCATCTCGATCACGATGTGGCCGCATTCGGCTCCGTGGGAATGTGCACCCTCGACGATGAAGTCTCCCAGGATGATGCCACATCCGATGCCTGTGCCCAGCGTCCAAAACGCGACGCTGTCATAATTCTTTGCCGCGCCGCTCCAGAACTCACCGTACGCGGCGGCGTTGGCGTCGTTTTGCAAGACTGTGGGAATGCCGAAATGATCGGTGATACGTTGACGGATCGGAAAATTGTTCCAGCCGGGCAAGTTGTGGGGCGTCAACAACATCCCTTCGGGAATATCCATCGTGCCGGGGGTTGCCAAGCCAATGCCGGTGACACCCTGCAGCGTGACCGGGCTCTCGCCAACAACACGTTCGATGGCTCGAATGATGTTGGTGATGCCAACTTCCGGCCCCTTGCTGGCATGGGTTGGCACTTTGACGAACGACAACTGCTCGCCGTGATCATCGACGACTCCGACTTTGATGTTCGTTCCGCCGAGATCGACACCTACGAAAACTGGTGTTCCCGCTCGGTTTGCATTGCTCGCTCCTCCTGAGCACGCTTCGTTTGTCTGTTTCTGCTCGTTGTCCGGATGACAATCCGATTACGGTGTACTGTCTATCATCGGTCAAATATCGGCAAATAACTATTCGGAATCTGCAAAACGACCAAGGCCATCCCTGTTCCATATTCGTCGCAGATACTGGTGTCTTGCCAATAGCCTTCGGGTTTTTGACGACGGCGAAGCTCTTCGCGGATGGCGGGATACCACTTTTTCCAGTATTCGCCGCGGGCTTGCCACATGGCTTGCACGGCATAGTACTGGCCATAAAAGTAGTGATTGCCGAAATGATACAAGCCGCCCTGTGGCAAGTATCGCATCAGATACTTTAGTCCCTTTTCAATCTCCGGCCCTTCGTAAACGCCGGCGCTGTATAAGGCAACGACTCCGGCGGCCGAACGCGGAAACAAGCTCTCGGACTGGCCGACCAATCGATATCGAAAGCCGCCGTCCTTGTTTTGACAACGCTTCGCATAATCGATGCATTTGTCGACGGTGTTCTTTGGGACAAAGATGCCAGCATTCCGAGCCGCTCGTAACGCCATGATTTGACAGACAGTAACGGACAAGTCGGCGTCTTTGGCATCCGGATAATACCGCCAGCCGCCTTCTTTGTTCTGTGTGTGGATGATCAGTTTGACGGCTTGGTCAAGTTTGGCTTTGATGTCTTTCCTGGGATGCATCCCATACGCTTCCGCCAAGAACAACGTTGCGAAACCGTGTCCGTACATTGGGCCATGCGATTCGCTGGCTTTGACGTTGATGAATCCGTCGGGTTTACACTGAGCCAGAATGAAGTCTGTCGCTCGCTTTACATGAAGACCGTAAGGTCCGCGTCCTGGCGTTGAGCCGGACGAGAGAAAAGCCATTCCTGCCAACGATGTCACCGCCACATTTTGCCCGTAGCTGCCGACGGGACCAAACGATCCATTGTCATGCTGCCGTGAGGACAACCAGGTGAGTCCGCGGTTGATTGCTCGCTGTGTTGCCGGCGTGACCAATTTGGCGTTTTCGAGAGCCGCAGCTTTGTCATCCTTTGGCTTTTTCTGCGCAAAAGTCGTGTTGGCGACGGGACCGACGGCCAGCCAACTTGCTAAGCAAAACAAAAGAAGGATACGCATGGGAGCTCCTCGATGACTCGAATTCTTGTCATCACTTGAACGTCCTACATCATACATGCCGCGGCGAGGATTCGCGATATCCTTGTCAGAAAGGGTCGAATGGAGCCCTCGATTAGAACTCGAGCTTCACCTGATAGATCTTTTGCCGGTCACCTCGAATTCGAAAGTCCTCTAAGATCGCGGACGTGTCAGGCTCGATAAAGTCGTTCATCTTTTGCGAGTTGTTGATGCGAACTTTGACTCGCTTGTCAAAGTCAACAAAATCTGGAGACAACCAGAATGTATGCTTCTTGGCGCCCGAACGATTGATGCGGACGGTGTTGCCAGGAGTTACCTCGGCGCTAAGCGGCATCGGTCGATTGACGCGGCCACCGCCGGCTCGAAGCGGACCGTCTTTCACGTTTTTGGGGAAGTCATCCATCTTGACCCAAAAGAAACGGTTGTCGAACGGTCGAAGAATCTCGACGTCGATCTCGCGCGGGAAAACGCTTCGGCGATGTAGCTCCATCCAATCGAAGAGATTGTGAATCTCGGCATAGTACGATTCGTAGCCTCGACCGATGTACTCGGTAAAGATCATGTCATAGCCGCGTTTGAGCATCTCGTTCAGGTGGAAGACATTCTTTTCGAACGAGTCGCGATCAAGCTCGCCGCCAACGACATACCAGGGCATCTCCGACGCGTTCTTCCAATAGTAGCGGCAGTGCTCGCCAATCACGCCAGTGATGGGAATCACGCCAGCGAACACGTCGGGATGGGACATTCCCAAATCAAAAGCGGCGTCGCCACCCATTCCATGTCCCGCTAAGAACACGCGATCGGAATCGACGCTGAATCGCTTGCGAGCGTCCCGCAATGCTTGTAGCACAACATAATGTGCTCGCGCCGAATAGTCGTATTCGGCCAGCTTTGGCGTCGCGTATTCCGGAGCGATCACAATATAACCGCGACGTTGTGCTTGTAGTGGATCATCGGCATCGCCTCCCCACCAAGTCAGCTCGTGATCGGCGGGCCGCTCGGAAGGATGTAAGGCGACAATCATCGGATAGATGTGATGCGAATTGTATTCCGGCGGCAACAGCACCGAATACTTGACCGGTATCCTCGGATCGCCGGACTTCGCTTCCAAGGAAATGTGAGTTCCCGGGACAAGTCCTGAAGTCTCGATGACCGGCGGAAGATTCGGGATCAACTGAGCGATACGAGCGGGGCTGACACTTTCCAGGTCATCCAACTTTTCGAGGATTCGATTCCGAGCATCTTTGTCATCCGAGCGAACGTACTCCATGACCAAGAATTGAGCCTCAGAAAGATTGATGGCCAAATCGAGGTCATCCGCCGCGTTCTCGGCACCGACCATCCATCCCGAGTACGCCAATGCCAACTTCTTATCCGCAGTCAGCGTCTGGTCATCGGCAAGCTTCAAAAATGCATCGAGCCGGTCAAGGCTCTCGTAATCAAGCTTCTCTCGAATCATAGAACGCATTGGCGCCAGTTGTTGCATGCGTTCGCCTTGAGGAAGCTCGGCGTGCAAGTCGCCCAGCAACGCCAACGCCTTGTCGCCCTTCTCTCGAGCCTCATCATAGTGGCCCACTAACTCGCGAACTTCGCGCAAGATCGCGGCACTCATGTTCTTGGTTGGGAATCGCTTTCCGGATCGATAGGCCAAGTAGTGTTGCCCCGCAGCTCGCCGGCGCGAGAGGTCGTGTAGTAGTCGCTTGGCCAAAACCTGCCGAACAGCGATGTCGATCTCGTCGATCTTCGAATTCAACTCAGGGAAGTCCTTCCGCATCGACTCCAATTCGGCAACGGCTTGGACATACATTCCTGCCTGCTGATAAAAGCGAGCGATCCCCAGACGCTCCTGCGGATTCGTTTGATCCGTGACATGACGCAGCATCCCGTCCAACTCGTCCTTGGGAATCGATGTCGTTCGTAGCGACATCTCCCAATTGGCATTGAGTGCCGAAATCGCCAAATAATGAGGATTGATCTCCTTCACTGCTTGGATGATGTTCATCTCGGGCTTCTTTTCGTTACCCGTCTGTATGGTGATCGTGCGGCGACCGAATTTGCTAAAGCCCGAGACCTCGGTGTACTTGCCGACGCGAGCAACTCGCAACTGCGACTTTGTTCGACGATGATCTTCGAACTCGAACGTCACGTACTTCGACAGATTCTCGCTTTGGTCGATCGGAAAGTGCACTCGCCGTCTGGGCACGAAAAAGCGCTGGATTCCATTGTCGACCAAGATCAGCGAGTGCACAGCGATCTCGCCATTACCCCGCTTGGCATTGGGATCCAGATTTTGAATGAACTGCGGCGTCCCGTTGATGATCGTGCCATTTTTCAACCGGACATTTCCCGCCAGCGAGTCTGTTGGCAACGACATCGCCATCGACGCGCACAAGCTAAGAATGAAGAGGTGGTTCCAACGACTCATACCGCACGCTCCGCCTGTTGATTCGGGAACAAACTTCCCAGAATTCTGTACGAACAAGGCTTCGGTGACTACCCCTAATCTGTGTTTCTTTGCATCAAGAAAGCCTCTTGCGGAACTTAACCACAAGAGGCTCTTTGATATGGTTGAGGCTTTATCCATCAGCCGATGTGCGGGACGTCGACTGTGCTCGCTTGCCCCCGCTTCGATTACTCGGCCATGCGGACCGGACGAAACGGGTTGCTCTCTTCATAAAGAAGTGTCCGAAGCGGTCCTGGCGGGAGCCAGTTCAATAGAGATCGATCGGTGTAACCAGCGCGCCGCTGGTACTCGCGTTCGTCCCAAGAACTTCGAATTTGCCGACAAGCTTCCTGGATTTCAACGGGGGTCGGATCGGACATAGTTCCACCTCAATCTGAGAAATGAGTAGTTTCCGCGGTCGCGGAAGCTCTAGAGAAATGCAGTTCGATAGAATACCTCGATGTGACTTGAGGAATTTGAAGGAATCCGTTGCTGCCAGCATCGTAGAGCAGAAAACATGCCAACTCGGCATCAGTTACCCTAAATGGTTGTAGTGATACACTTTAGAGAACGTCTGGCCGTCGAGCAACATCCGCAAACTCGGATTATCGACTCATTTTGATACAGCAGATCCGTTCATTTCGACCGACATTCTTCGACAGCATCTCCTATCTTCTCAAGCCGGATTGGATCGAGTAGTATCAAGATGCCACCACATTCGGAGTCCTCAATCCGTTTCTGTAGCCATGAATCAAGACGAACAAGAATTCGGTTGCTCAGATCAGTCGTTGTTACGGCGATATCGCGACGGGGACGAGTAAGCGGCGACGGCGCTCTTCGATCGATACGCTGATCGCTTAGAGGGTCTCGCGCGGTCGCAGATCGGTGAAGTGATGGCCGGCCGTTTGGCCCCTCAAGACATCGTGCAGTCAGTGTTTCGTAGCTTCTTTCGTCGGGCAGGTGCGGGAACTTACGATGCACCGGAAGGCGGGGAGCTTTGGGGGCTATTGCTAATCATGGCCCTTCACAAGGTTCGTGGGCAAGGTGCCTATCATCGAGCCCCAAAACGTGATGTCGGTCGAACTTCTGGTGATTCAGTAAGCAATCAAGCGGAGCACTCCAACGAGCAAGCGTTTACAGAACTGCGACTTTGCATCAACGAGATTTTGACGTCTCACACGCCTACAGAGCGCGCCATCATTGAATTGAGAATCGATGGCTTTCAAGTGGCCGACATCGCGGCTCGGACGAAGCGGTCGAAGCGAAGCGTGGAACGCGTGCTTCAGCAATTCCGCAAACTGCTAAAGAGCGAAGTTGACGATTCGGCTGAATGGTCGTTGCGGAGTGTTGATCAATTGGCTTCGCGAGTATCCAATCTGAGGGTGGCCTCTCCGTGATGCAACGTCACCACAGTAGAACCAAGCTCAATCGATTGCTGAGAGAACCAATCTAAAAAGAAGTCGACAGACAGGCATCGCGAACCAAAGAACTCTGGATCTGGTCGAAACGTAATCTGTTGCCACTGCTCTGTGGTCGGTTCCAGCTTTTGAATTCCCGATTCGGCAATGCCGCGAGAAAACTGTTGTCGCCAAAACCAGCCGTCCTGCGCAGTTTCATATTTGAAGGATTCACAAAGGGCGTTTGCGACAACGATTCCTAAACCACTGAACTTTTGGTTCATTGGGCTACGTTTGGCATCTCGACATGCCCAGAGCTTGGTAAGGACCAATTCGACTTCCGCCATCCGTCACCGCCAACTTTTACATTCAAACCGGGCCCATTATCCCAAACAGACGCACTTCCATCGTCATGAATCGTGATGGTGATTTCTGTCGCACAACCTGATGTTGTATTGTCGAGTGCAAGACAAAGCGATTCGGCAAGCAAGCTATTGATTGCCGAATCGCTTGTCGAGCGAACCAACATACATCGCCGGTCGTCGTCGGACAGCAACGATAGCCGAGTCGATTACCTCGATTTCGTCGCTAGAGTCGTTAGCTTCTGACATTTTCTGCCTTCCGGCTAGCCGCAGATGATTCTCTGAAGAGCAAGTAACGCAATAAGTGTATCAGTCTTGCTTGGAGCAAACCAATACATCCATGTGAGACTGATTTCGTAAGCGCGAGCGACCTAACAATTTTCTGACGAGTTATGATATACTCGATACTTCATTCTCGGCGCGCGGATCGAAGCGTTGCCTGCTTTCCACTCATTGGTTTTGTTGGTTTGAGATGTTCGTACGAACTGTCACTTGGGCTCTCATCACGTGTGTCGCGTCGGTTGCTTTTGCTGAGGCGCCGAAAGACATCGACGATGCCAAACACTGGGCATTTCGGTCGTATGAACGTCCGCAGATTCCCGATTTACCGGGTGCCTCCAATCCGATCGACGCCTTCATTCTTCGCGATCTGAAGGCTAAGGACTTAGACCTCTCACCCCCCGCGAGTCGCGGCATTCTAATTCGGCGGGCTTACTTCGATTTGCTTGGTCTACCACCAAGTCCGATTGAAGTCCGGGCATTCGTCAACGACCCCGCAGCGAACGCGTACGAACGCATGATTGACCGGCTGTTGGCGAGCCCCCATTACGGTGAACACTGGGGACGGCATTGGCTCGACTTGGTCCGTTACGCCGAGACCGCAGGATTCAACGCTGATCCCGCTCGGCCGCTGGCGTATAAATATCGAGAGTACATCGTCAAAGCTTTTAACTCGAACACGCCCTACGATCGTTTTCTCAAGGAACAGATCGCCGGCGACGAACTATATCCCGAGAACACCGACGCTTTAGCCGCGACCGGCTTCAACCTGATGTGGCCAGACGAGAGCAACGCATCCAACGTCTTGCTGGCTCGGCAAGACGCATTGAATGATCTCACCACCAACGTCGGTGCCGTGTTCTTGGGCGTTTCGATTGGTTGCGCACAGTGCCACGACCACAAGTTTGATCCACTTCTGCAAACCGACTTTTATCGACTGCAATCGTTCTTCGTTGGCATCGTTCCCAAAGATCGCGTTCCCGTCGGCACGGGCAAACAATTGGTTGATTACGAGGCCCGTTTGGCCAAATGGCGTGCCGAGGTGTGGAATGTCCACACCGAACTTTACGAGATGGAACGCGACGCTCGCATCGCGGCCTCGGAGATCAAACGGCTGAAGTTCCCGAAGGTGGTACTTGACGCCATCGACGCTCCGCCGTCGAAGAGAACTGCACTGCAACACCAATTGGCGTTTTGGTCCGAGCGACAAATCGTCGTCTCAGACAAACAATTGGAAGGAAAGCTAAGCGACGCGAAGAAGAAACGTCGAGCGGAATTGAAGAAACAATTCGGCGAACTCAAAAAGTCGCGGCCTCAACCGCCTAGTTGGGCCAATGTCATGGCAAGCGTCGAACTGGAGACGGGAGCGCCGCCAACGTTTTTGCTCGAGGGAGGCAGTTATGACAATCCCTCGGATGAGCTGCAACCAGGATTTCTGTCCGCCATCATTGGTGACGAATCCAAACCGGCTCGAATCGAGCAACCTCGACCTTCAACATCTGGACGGCGCACAGCATTGGCTGAATGGATGACTGACGCGAACAATCCTTTGACGCCACGAGTCATCGCGAATCGTCTTTGGCAGAGTCACTTTGGTCGAGGTTTGGTCTCGAATGCGAACGACTTTGGTCAGCAGACACCACCGCCAACTCATCCGGATTTGCTGAACTGGTTGGCCGATGAATTGATGCATCGTGATTGGGATCTCAAGTCGATGCATCGCTTGATCATGACATCCAGGTCATATCGTCAGTCGGCCTTGTTTCAACAATCAACGTCAGGGAACCCGAATCATTTTGCTGTCGCTACGGCACTGGCTCGGCGTGCGGTGAAGTCCGATCCTGGAAATCGGCTGTATTGGCATTACCCACGACGACGTCTCGCGGCCGAGTCGATTCGGGATTCGATGCTTTCAGTTTCAGGGCTGTTGAATGAGCAGATGCACGGAGCCAGCGTCCGGCCCAGCTTGCCGCCCAACTTCAGTACTCGCGAGAAGTGGGCCGTCTCGAAGTCGCAAGGCGATCACAACCGGCGATCCGTCTACATCTATGCAAAGCGGAACTTGCCCTATCCATTGCTCAACGTTTTCGACTTCCCCGACATGCACGAAAGCTGCGCGTTGCGAGCAAAAACGACGGTTGCACCACAAGCACTTATGTTGCTGAACAGCGAACTGATTCTGCAGTTTGCCAAAGCCTTCGCAAATCGATTGCGGGCGACCACAACCGTCCCCGAACAACAAATCGCGAATGCGTACATGTTTGCTTTTGGTCGGATGCCGGAGGGAATTGATCAGATCGAGGCCCAAGAATTCTTGCAGCAACAGTCAGCATTGATCGCCAAGAATCTTGACGTCAAGAAATTCAAGACCGAGCCCGATAGACAACAAGAGGCTCAATCGCAGGCAATGATTGACCTCTGCCATGCCTTGTTGAATGCCAACGAGTTTTTGTATTTGGATTAGCTCATGACATTGCACATTGAACAACCCTCCAATCGCCGCGACTTCCTACAGCGTGCCGGTGGTGGATTCGGCGCGTTGGCCTTGCAAGGAATGCTTGCAAGCGAAGCTGGTGCCGCAGTACCCGGAAGCCGTAACCGGCCGGCTCATTACTTTGGCAAGGCAAAGAGCATTATCTTCTTGTTCATGGATGGCGGCCCCAGCCACTTGGATACTTTCGATCCAAAGCCGATGGTCAACGAACATGCCGGCAAGCCCCTTCCGCAATCGATCGAACGCGTCATCACGCCGATGGGTGTTTCCGAGAATCCCGTTTTGCCCACCAAACGAACCTGGAAGCAATACGGAGAAAGCGGACTTCCTGTATCGAACTGGTACGAACATGTTGGCGAAATGGCCGATGAGCTTTGCGTGATCCGTTCGTGCCAAGCCGATGGCCTGAATCATGTGGGTAGCGTTTGCCAAATGAACACGGGTAGCATTTTGGCCGGCCGTCCAAGCCTCGGCGCCTGGGTCAATTATGGGCTGGGTACAGAAAACGAGAACTTGCCATCATTCGTGGTCTTGTTAGACAACCCCCGCGAGCCACCTGGTGGAAGTCGCGTTTGGGGCACTGGCTTTATGCCGGCCACTTACCAAGGAACACGGTTTCGCAATGCCAAAGATCCCGTGTTGCACTTGAGCCCTCCAGCATCGTTTGCCGGCGACCGCCAAAAGAACAAGCTGGAGTTCATCAACCGATTAAACAAACGCCACCGATCACCACGGCCGGATAATGGTGAGCTAGAGGCTCGCATTGCGGCGTATGAGTTAGCGTTTCAAATGCAAAAGCACGCGCCCGAGGCTGTCGATCTTGCTCAGGAATCCAAGGAAACCTTGGAGCTCTACGGCATAAACGACAAGACGACGAAGGCATTCGGACGCAATTGTTTGTTGGCCCGCCGATTGGTCGAACGTAGCGTGAGGTTCATTCAATTGTATTCCGGTTCGGGCAGCAAATGGGACGCTCACAGCAAGATCGAGAACAACCATACGTTGCACTGTAAGGAAACTGACAAGCCCATCGCTGGCCTGCTTCGCGATTTGAAGCAGCGAGGCCTCCTGGACGAAACCTTAGTCATCTGGGGAGGCGAATTCGGTCGAACACCGATGTCCGAAAAAGGCGACGGTCGCGATCACAATCCGTACGGCTTCACAATGTGGTTGGCTGGTGGCGGAGTGAAAGGCGGTCACATCGTTGGCGCGACGGACGACTTCGGTATGCACGCTGTTGAAGGACACGCGCACGTCCATGATCTCCACGCAACATTCATGGCAGCCGCTGGAATCGACCACGAGAAGTTGATCTATCACCATCAAGGTCGACCAGAGCGAGCCACCGTTAACGAAGGCACTGTGATCGAAGACGTGTTCGCTTAGGCCCTCTTTCAGATGGATGCGCATGAGAAAGGCTGCTGCAGTCGTCGACTACAGCAGCCTTGGGTGAGCATTGTGGTATTCGCTTCGATCTAACCACGCAGCGTCTTCGCGGATTCTCGAACATGAGCCAAGCAGGCTTCGATGTCCGACAGCGGGTTGCTGGGATTCTCTTCGTACTCAAGCGATAAGACGTTCTGGTACTTGAGCTTCTTGAGCACTTTCAAGCAGGCGGGCACGTTCAAGTCACCCTCGCCCAAGATCTTGAAGAGACGCTGTTTCTTGCCGTCGCGATCGATGGTCTTGACGTCCTTTAGGTGGACACCGAAGACGCGTTTGCCCAGTCGCTCGATCGCCTCGGCGGGAACTTCGCCACTGCGGAGAAAGTGGCCAGTGTCAACACAGGCACCAACCAAAGGATGTCGGTCCTTGACCATCTCCTCGACGTCGGAAATCTTGTCATAGAGTGCTCGCGGGCCATGGTTGTGAATGGCGATGGCAACTTTGTACTCGTCGCAAAGTTTGTCGAGTAAATCGAATGTTCCCTTCGTCTTCTTCGGATTGGCACTGAGCGAAACGATGCCCATTGCTTTAGCAAAATCGAAGGCGGCCCGAGCTTTTGATTCGTTTTCATCAAAGCCCAAAACGCCGTAGGCCAGCAATTTGATGTTCGAGCCCTTCAGCAGTTCTTTATGGTTCGCAATGTCCTTCGGCACGGCACTCATCGGAAGGTGTCGCGGATAGGCTTCCCAGTAATTCAGCCCCAGTTTTTCGCTGTGCTTCAATGCCTCTTCAACTGTAAAACCTCGCAGCGAGTAGCTTTGAATTCCCATTTTGAATCCGGCATACGGATCAGCTTTATCAGCCAGCAAGCTTTCGGGAGCAAGCGCCAAAGCGCCGCCGGCAACAGCCGCTGTCTTGAGAAAAGTTCGTCGATCAACGGTTTGATTCATTGAGATTTTCCTTGGGGGTTTTTGAATGAAGACGCGAAAAAGTTTGAAGGTCGCGGAATTCAACTACGTCCGCGTCAAAATCAGAATTTCGACCGTATTATGGGGTGATCGATGCCGATTTAACACCTTGTTGGCAAATTTGGTCAGCAATTCTCAACAGTTGCGAGTGTCCCGATTGAGCCCTCGACGGTATGTTGTTGATTCGTTATAAGTCCGCAAGTCGACCCTTTCAGTGATCACGTGGTGTCGGGCCAAGGAAAAGAATTCCAGCCGCGTGATGACGACCTAAACTCAGAAAAGACAAATCTCTCGTAACTATTCCGTCGGAGGTGCCAACCCTTATCGCGAGGGCCTGGAATCAATAGTGGTGATTGCTGAAGCAATACCCGATTCCCGCCCTTCTCGCAGCGACTCCACCGTCGCAATTATCGAGAGGTTTGATAACGACGGCCGCGGTAACCTTTGGTTGCCGCGGCTTTCGTCGTTCTTTGGGAGCTGTTTCCGTGCACCAATAACCGGATGGGTTGTTCGTTTGAAAAACGCTTATCAACATACTGAGATGTACGGTGAAGTTTCGTTGCCATTTGACTGTTAGGTTCCAGTCGACGTTCACGATGTGATATATTGTCGCATCGAACCCATATTATCCTGCGTAGTCACGAAGTGATGATAATGCGCTATTGCTACATCCTCTTGTCCACCGCTCTTTGCTTCCTCAACGTAACGACCAATGCTGCGGACCGCGAAGGCGTCGAGTTCTTCGAGAAGAAGATTCGCCCATTGCTCGTCAAGCGATGTTTCAAGTGCCACGGTGGAGCCAAAGCTGGCGGCGGCTTGTCGTTGGCAACTTCTGCTGGCTGGCAAAAGGGTGGTGAAACTGGGCCCGCGATTATTCCAGGCGAGCCCAAAGAGAGTCTCCTCATCGACGCGATCAATTATCGCGGACTCGAAATGCCACCGCCGGATAAAGGTGGCAAGCTGCCGAAAGAAGAAATCGTCCTGCTGACCAAATGGGTCGCGATGGGCGCGCCAGCTCCGGGTGATGACGCGTTGGGTGGGATGAGTTTGAAGGAGGCTCGGTCTTGGTGGTCTTTCCAAGCGTTGCCGAAAGGCGGTGGCAAGTTAACCTCAGCAAAGATCGACGCGTTGATCAACGAGAAGCTTGCCCAACAAAAGCTGACACTATCGACAATCACCGACAAGCGAACTTTGATCCGGCGAGCCACCTATGACCTGACCGGGTTGCCGCCGACCACGGCGGAAGTGAAAGCGTTCTTGGCGGATCCATCGGCGGACGCGTTCGACAAGGTCATCGATCGGCTTTTGCAGTCGCCTCAATATGGGGCACGCTGGGGACGACATTGGCTCGACGTTGTCCGATATGCCGACACGGCGGGCGAGAACTCGGACCGGCCTTTGCCGCATGCTTGGCGTTACCGGAACTGGGTGATTGAGGCTTTGAACCGGGATATGCCATTCGATGAATTCGTTCGTTGGCAGCTTGCGGGCGACATCGTGAATGCCAAGACCGACGATCAACGGCTTCGCGAAGGTATCATTGCCACGGGCTATTTGGCGGTGGCTCGACGTTACGGGCACGACATCGACAAAGACATCCATCTAATGCACGAGGATGTCATCGATAACCTCGGCAAGAACTTCCTTGGACTGACGCTGGGTTGTGCTCGATGTCACGATCACAAGTACGATGCCGTCACGTCCGAGGACTATTATGCTTTGTATGGCATTTTTAATAGCACCAAGTTCGCTTTCCCCGGCTGCGAACCCAAGGAGCAACCGCGCGACTTGGTTCCGTTGATGGACAACGCCAAAGCCGACGCGATGATGGCCGACTATCAACGCCGGCTCGACGAATACAACAACGCTAGTAAGTTCGAAGAGAGTGAAGCTCAACGGCTGAAGCAAGTTGCCGCGAAGGCTTACCGAGTCCTCTCGAAGGCACTGGTCGAGGAAACAAAGTCGGCATCCATCCACGAAAACGCTGACGGCAAGCTCGATCGCCTTGCCGTTAAGAAGGGCGAGGTCTTGCAACTGACCGTCATGCCCAACGGCAACCACGGGGCCGACACAACTCGAATTGAGCTGGAGATTACGAAGCTTGGCGATCAACCCAAGACCTACAATGTGTCGGACTTGATCCCGCGGCTCACGAAGCAAGGGCCGTTCGTGAAACACAACGGGGCGACTTGGTGCTTCTTTGACGTGGCCGAAGGCCCGCGTTTTCTTCTCAACCGAAAAGATTCCGTTGATGGCGTTGCAAGTTTGCAAGCTTGGGCCAACGGCGACACGCCTTCCGTATTTGTGAACACTTCCAACAGCCCCGTCAAAGTCTGGACAACGCTGCCACCGAAAGCGTTCTTTATGCATCCGGGCGTCAAACGCGATGTGGCGTTGTCATGGGTGTGCCCCGAAGATGGCGAATACGAAGTTCGCGGCACTGTCACCGACGCTCACCCCGCGCCGGGACTTGATGGCGTTTCATTCCGCTTCGAACATTTTCCAAACGCTAAGTTTGGTGATGGGCTAGTTGGGCTAACCGACTCTTACACCGCACGTGACAAGATGCCCGTCAAGCCAGCAATTCCCGTGGCTTACGCCGTTGTCGAGGGCAACATCAAGAACGCTCGACTTCAACAACGCGGTGACCCTAAACAACCGGGCGACGAAATCCCGCGACGCTGGCTTTCAGTGTTTGGAGGGGAAGCTGTTTCGAGTGGAAGTGGTCGAGTCGAATTGGCGGAGTGGATCGTTGATCATCCACTGTTAGCACGAGTGATGGCCAACCGCATCTGGCAATGGCACTTCGGCCGTGGCATCGTGGCAACGCCGAACGATTTCGGTTCGCGCGGCGAGGCTCCGACTCATCCCGCGTTATTGAATCTGCTGGCAGCGCAATTTCGCGCTGGTGGATATCGGATCAAGCCAATGCATCGCTTGATCATGAAAACCGCCGCCTATCAGCGCAGCAGCCAAGTCGATCCTTCGCGACGAGAACTCGATCCCAACAATCGCTGGCTGGCTCACTATTCTCGACGGCGACTGAGTGCCGAGGAAATTCGCGACAGCCTGCTATCAGCCAGCCGCATGCTTGACCTCAGTACTGCCGAGGCTCACCCATTCCCGCCCGAAGCCACCTGGAAGTTTTCTCAGCACGCACCGTTCAATGCGGTATATGATACCGACCGCCGTAGCGTGTTCTTGATGGTTCAACGGCAACGGCGGCATCCGTACCTCGCTCTGTTCGACGGAGCCGACCCGAACTCAAGTACTCCCTCGCGAGAGTCCACGACCGTGCCGACTCAAGCGTTGTACTTCTTGAACGATCCCTTTTTTCATCGCCAAGCAGCCGGTTTCGCCGCGACCGTCGATGCGAAGCTTAGCGAAGACGAACAAATCCAACACGCCTTCAAATCGCTCTTCGCCCGCCCGGCCACGACCGACGAAACAACAATCGCGACACAGTTCTTGGCCAAGTATCCCGGAAACACCAAGGCCAAATGGTCCGCGTTCGCTCGAGTGCTACTGTCGTCGAATGAGTTTTTGTATGTAGACTGAGTAGGTTTTTGAATAGAAGATCGCAAAGGACGCAAAGAGTTAGCATTTACTTACTTTGCGTCCTTTGCGACCTTCTGTTCAAACATAATGTGACTCACCATGAATTTATCGAAATCAACACGTCGATCGTTCCTAAGCTCCGCAGTTGCCGGATCGATGATCTTTCCTGGCATCGTCGAGCAACTGTTGGCCGACAGCGATCCGCTCGCCGCGAGGGGATCGCATTTTCCGGGTCGTGCTAAGAACGTCATCTTCCTGTTCATGACTGGTGGTGTCTCGCACATTGATACATTTGATCCGAAGCCAGCGTTGCATCGCGATGTTGGCAAGGAGATCAAGGCAGATCATCCCGAGATCGCAAACCGCCCGGGCTACGAACGCATCTTTTTGAAGAAACCGCAGTGGGAGTTTTCCAGCCACGGCGAGAGCGGGACTGAAGTCAGCACGCTGTTTCCTCACGTGGCCACTTGCGTTGACGACATCGCCATGATTCGATCGATGCACACTTCTCACTCGAACCATTACAACGCGACGCTTGGCATGCACACGGGTTCGTTTGCGTTCTCGCGGCCGAGCATCGGCTCATGGGTTAGCTACGGTTTGGGATCCGAGAACCGCAATCTTCCCGGCTTTGTCGTGATCGCTCCAAAGCAGACTTACGCCGGGACCCAAGTTTTCTCCAGCGATTTTTTACCGGCCGCACATCAAGGCACATTGGTTGTTCCTGGTGCCGAACCCGTCGCCAACGTGAAACCACGAGTCCCCTCGGATCGCCAGCGGCTGGAGTTGGACGCGCTACAGGCTTTCAATCGTCTGCACAAGGATAAGCGTCAAGCCGATGCAGCACTCTCAGCGCGCATGCGATCTTTCGAGACAGCCTTCGGTATGCAAATGGCAGTGCCAGACGCGTTCGATTTCTCGAAAGAAACAAAGACAACGCTTGGCAACTACGCTTTACAACCTGGCCAAACAAGCGGTTTCGGCTGGCAATGTCTCGCCGCGCGACGATTGATCGAACGTGGCGTCCGATTTGTCGAATTAATCGATACAGGCTCGTCCGGTAACTGGGACGCTCACGGAGACATGATGAGTCACGTTGGCCTCGCCAAGAACGTCGACCAACCAATCGCCGGCTTGCTCAAGGATCTCAAACAACGCGGCATGTTGGAAGAAACGCTCGTCGTATGGACCACCGAGTTCGGTCGCACCCCCTTCAACAACAAAGCCGACGCCAAAGGCCGCGAACACCATCCGTGGGCGTTTACGTCATGGCTCGCCGGAGCCGGCGTGAAACCAGGCGTCGTTTACGGAGCCACCGACGAACACGGCCTCCATTCGGTCGTCGACAAAGTCCACGTCCACGACTTCCACGCGACGATCTTGCATCTGATGGGGCTGGACCACGAACGCCTTACGTTTAGGCATGCGGGGCGTGATTATCGCCTGACTGACGTCGAAGGCAACGTTGTCAACGGCGTGCTTGCCTGACCAACGCGATGTTACAATTGCAACAAGGTCAGTTCGCCAAGATCAATGTCATCGCTGAACAACTCATCCACTTCGCCGGTTTGGTCGTCTTCGTCGGAAATTTTCGAAGACGATGAAACGTCGACGCTCAGTAAACGAGGCGATTCACTGTCAACACTTCGTTGTGTTCTCGACGGTGACGCGATCTGCACTCCCGCTGACACATTAGAAGCTACCGGCTGACTCAATTCAGTAAGCGTATCGGTTGCAATTGATGGACGTTCGGCTGTTCCCGCATTTTGAGCCGGTGGGTCTGGAATCATTGGTTCTGTGAAGCCGAACGCTTTCCGTGCCAAGGCGATCGCATCGATAATGGAAAGCGTTCCGCTGCCATCGATGTCGGAAAGTAGAGTTGGGTCGATCAACGGATCGGCGGCAAATCCAGAATCCAATTGGAAGGCGACGCGAGCCGTCAGAATCGCGTCGACGATGCTTAGGACAACAGCCGTGTTTTGATTACCGTCGGAAACGTCATCGTCGATGCCTGTGACTTGGACGGTTTGAACTTGATCCCAATTGTTGGGAGTGAAAGTTAGCGTATCAACGTTGCTGACAACCTCGCCTTCATCGGATGAGTCGACTGAAATGACGACTGATGTCAACGGACGACTCGATAAGGCAACCCCAACAGTATCCGTTGTGCCCGACTCGTTGACTCGCGTGTCTTGGCCGCTGATGAAAAGTTCGATGCCGGGCAGATCGTTATCTACGGCCGTGACGCTGACGACTTGATCTTGCAGACTGTCGAAAGCGTCGTTTGATACTGCGTCGTCGACTGACAGAGTGATCGTAGACTATTGGTCTCCATCGATAAGAATGTCGTCTTGGCCCGTGATGATGACCGTTTGAGGTTGATCCCAGTCTTGAGGGGTGAAGGTCAACGATTGCCGGTTCGCGACGGCTTCATCGGAATCACTGCCTTCAATTCCGATGACCACGTTCGACAACGGACGCCGATCCAAGACAACGTGGAAGCTGTCCGTCGTTCCACTTTCGTTGACGACGGTCTCGTTATTGGATTCCGTGATCGTGAAGCCGGCAGCATCGTTATCAAGCGTCTCGACGGCAATGGACTGCAACCCAACGTTGGCGAACGCCGCGTTCGATTGTCCGACGTTAATTTGCACGGTGACATCGGTTGCCTGAGTTCCGTCGACCGCGTCGTCGTCGACACCAGTAACGACCACTGTCTGTGGAGCATTCCAGTTCTGCGGAGTGAACTGAAGCTGAGACTTATTGACGGTCGCCTCATCTGTATCTTGACTGGCCACAACGAGCACAACATTGGAAAGCGGTTGCCGGTCAAGGACAACTGTCAACGAATCGGTGGATCCCGTCTCGCTGACTCTTATGTTGTTGTCGGTGACGGCAATGCTGAAGTCCGCCACATCATCATCGGTTTTGCTGACTGAGATGACTTGATCGGCAACGTCATCGTAAACATCGTGCGATTGAGCGCATCGTTGCGAACATCCGCCGCACGGGAAGCACGACCAACGACACGACTGAAGTTGTCGCTCCTCAAACAATGACGATTCCCGCCGGCGAGGAATACCAATCTTTTTCCTGGCAATTCCCGATGACGGCCTGCTGGATGGCGTTCAAGACGTGCAACTACAAGCAACGGCAACGGGCCACGCCAACGCAACAAATACGCTCCAAGTTTTCGATTGCCAAAGCTCGTGCTCGACATCGCCGCAAACACGATTGTAGAGAACAGCGGGCAAGCGGCAACGACGGCCACCATCAGTCGCAGTAACGCCGATACAAGTTTGCCCTTGGTAGTCACGCTGACGAACGGTGATCCGAGCGAGATTGGCATCCCCAACACTGTAACAATTCCGGCGGATCAATTTTCGACAACCTTCGATATCGACGCCGTTGACGATAATCTGGTGGACGGCAACCAAACGGTCTCAATCACGGCAATGGCGACGGGCTTCAATGCCACGACTGATTCGCTCGACGTTTCTGACTTTGAAACGCTCGCGTTGAACATCGCCGCCGTTCAGATTCTAGAAGCTGGCGGAGTCACCACTGCAACCGTCACACGCACCGACATCACCGTAACGATTCTCAACGACAACTCAACGCAAGCGACCTCACCCGCAACGATCGTCATTTCTGACGGAGATGCCACGTCCGCCGCGTTTCAGATTTCCGCGGTCATCGACGCGGCCGACGACGGAAACCAAACGGTCAACCTTACAGCTCGAGCCACTGGGTACGTTGACGCGAACGACTCGGTGCTGGTGATCGATGATGACTCGGCGGGAATCCAGATTGCGGAAACCTCGAACAGCACGGAAGTCACCGAATCAGGGTTTCGGTGACTTTGGCTCATCAATCACTTTCAGACGTTGTTCTTTCTGTCAGCAGCTTGAACAGGCAACACATCGGTGGCTCCCGGCGCCAATGAACTGGGCAAGCCATCGGTCACCGAATAGCCAGCGGCAACTGTGATCGCTCCCAAGGTTAAAGTGTCGGAACCATTGTTCTTGACGATGAAAGACTGCGTGGGCGCCGAGCCATTTTGTTGCACTTCACCGAAATCGATAGGCGTGTAGCGTTCGTCGATAATGTATGCTTGATTTTCCTCGCCCGGCACATCTTGTTCGACTCGAATTTCGGGCGCCCCGGTTGTGGTCACCATGAACGTTTCAGTGGCAAAGAGACGACCGCTTGACTCGAACGTCGCCGTCCATTCACCGAGAGTCGCATCAACAGGCAAATCGATGCTGACGTGATTGACGCGGCTCTTGAAAAAGTTGCTTTGAGTAAACGATCGTTGTTGAAAGATGTCGCCATCGGGGTCGATACAAGTATATCGGTGTACGTCTCCTGGAAAGATCGCATTGTTATAAAGCCAAAACGTGACTCGCTGTCCCGGTTTGAATTCCTCGATTTGCGCAATGCCCTCTCTGAATTCGTCAGATGTTGGAATTGTGGAAGACGTACCGGAATAGAGAGTACCCTGAGAGTCGCCAGAATACGGCAGTGGGTCGATCCAAAACGTGTCTGGATCGAGATACGTTTCAACCATGTGCCTGTGATACTGGACTTCAAGTGAATATGAGCCCACTGGAATTTCCTGAGCTACCCATTAAGGCCAAGTGTTGGCCAGCAACCACCGTCTCGCCTTCCTGCACTTCGATCGAATCTCGGCGGTTATGAATATAGAGTGTTCTCCAGCCATTCCCATGATCAACGATAACGGTATTCGACGGAGGAGCTTCAAAACTGAATGGTCCTTTGTGTCGGTCGAAGTGTCCTTCAGTAACCGATGTGACGACCCCATCAGCCGCCGCCACGATGGCGATTCCCGCGTCACTTGCACGGAAATGCCCAGGCCCGATATCGATCCCGTCGTGATCAAAGTGCTCGATGTCATAGGAAAACTCGCCGTCATGATGATCTCGAACGCTATCCGTTCGCGGATCGATGTCGACATAATTGGTAATCCGCCAAGTCTTAAACGGCACTCCTTCCAACGGCGTGACGAATTTCATCGGCAGGTTCGTTCCTGATGCTGGAGTGAAGTCGAAGTTGGCCGCGTTGTCGGATTCGGATGACTCCGTGACGTTGGTGCCAAAGTCGAGCGTTACTTGGACTTCATGTGTGCCTGGTTCGGCATACTATCTTTCGACTTCGTAAAACCAAGTGCCGTAAGCAAGCCTCGCTCCCCACATCAACGGTTCCGAGTCCAGTTCTACTCCATCCACAGTAACACGGATGACGTATTCGGCATCAACGGCAAGTTGCTCGGTCCGGAATTCGACCCGGACGTCGACTTCTTCACCCAACACAGGGTTTGCGCGGTCTCCGGCTCCGTTAATTAGATAGGTGTCAAGAAGCTCTATGTTCGGTTCGGTAACATTGACTCGCGCTGGCAACGAAAACTCGGATGTGCTCGCGGACGAGCTTGTTGCTGTGCCATTGACGAATTCGAACGAAGGCAACGATGTCGCAAAGTTGACATCATAAGCGGCGTTTCCAGAGCCATCAGTCGTGACGTTCGTTGATCCAACGCATGTCCGCCCCTCGCCATGTTGTGTCGAATCCAATTCCGAGTTCGAGTAAAAGTCGAGGCTATAAGAAGTATTCGAGGCCGCACTGATCGTTCCGACGACATTCGTGATTCCGCCGGATGATGTCACCGTTTGAATGGTTGGAAAGTTCGTTAAGTCGTTTGCGCCAGTATCAACGTCGAGTGCATCGTTCGGGGTCACGCCATCGTTGTTCAAGTCGAACGCCAATTGATTATTGGCGATCGACTTCCCACGGATCGTGTTTCGAGTGCCATTGTTCAAAACCTTGACGCCGTCTTGGCCGTTGAAAGCAATCCAAATGCCATCAACAACGCAAACACGATAAATCGCGGCCAACATCGGCTGAAGGATGCCATGTCCGTCTCCCTGTGTGAATCGGCTTCAAAGTGATCCCGCACGCATTGGACGCGCATCGAGCCGCTACGATTCCCGGAAAATCGGATTTTTGCAAAAAAGTTTGGGCGCAAACACATTGAAACTGTGTACAGTGGTTCCAGGTCAGAGGGCTTCGGTATATGCCGTCAGGTCGTCGAGGCCTTTGCGGGCGCAGAAGTCGCCGAAAGATTCTCCGTTGGATCGCTCGCTCTTAAAGTAACCCAAAATCGGCGACACGGTGGCCGCGATCTCTTCAAGAGGCACCATGTCCTTATACAGGAACGCCAATCGAGTCCCCGGTGCGTTGCCGCCCAAGTACAACGTGTACTTGCCCCGAGCCTTGCCGACCAATCCGATGTCGGGCGTGTAAGGTCGGCAACAACCGTTCGGGCAACCGGTCATATGCACAGAGATTCGTTCATCAGCCAAGTCATGTTCGGCTTGGACTTTTTCCAAATCGTCGATGACTTGAGGAAGCACGCGTTCGGACTCGGTCACCGACAATCCGCAAGTGGGAAGTGCCGGGCAAGCGATCGAAAAACGCCGCGTGAGACTCAAATCGTCCGCCGCCTTGATACCATGGTCAACCATGATCTGGTCGATGTCGGCACGATCCTTGTCCTCAATATCACAAAGAATGATGCCTTGAAGCGGTGTTAAGCGGGTGGGCATTCCGTACTTCTTCAGGATTTCGCGAAGCCCCGTCTTCAGTCGCATGTCGCCTTCGTCTTTGACACGCCCATTTTCGACATTGATGCCGAGATACCAGCGCCCGTCGCCTTGATCGTGCCATCCCATGTGGTCGTCGACGTCGGTGACGTCAGCCGGATGCGGTTCAGGCAACGAGCCGCCAAAGTATTCCTCGACCTTGGCTTTGAACTTCTCAATGCCCCAGTCGGCGATGAGGTACTTCATGCGAGCTTGCTTGCGGTCTAAGCGGTTGCCGAAATCGCGTTGCACTTTGACGATCGCTTCGGCGACTTGCAGCACTTGATCAGTGGGCACATATGTCATCTTCTGTGCAACGGTTGGGTATGTTGTCTTCTTCGCCGGCGTCATGCCTTGGCCGCCACCAACGAAAACATTGTAACCAACGATCTCGCCATCTTCGACAATTGCCAAAAAGCCAAGATCCTGCGTCATCAGATCCACACAGTTATCTTCGGGCAAAGCGATCGCAGTCTTGAATTTGCGCGGCAGATAGCGCGGGCCGTAAATGGGTTCATCGACGGGTTGAAACTCGGTGGCGTTTGTCTTCTCCCCGTTTTCGTCTTCGAGCCAGATCTCGAAGTACGAGCTTGTTTTTGGCTTAAGATGCTCGGCGATGACATCGGCCATGTCTTGCATGTCCTGACGAACTTTGTTGTCGTTGTGAGGCGCCGGGCAGCACATGACGTTTCGTTCGACATCGCCGCAGGCCGCAAACGTTGTTAGCTTCGTTTCGTTGATGGTTTGAATCGTGCGTTTCAGGTCGCTCTTGAGAACGGCGTGAAGTTGGAAGCCCTGTCGACTTGTCAGCCGAACCGTGCCGTTGCCCACATCATCACACAAGTCCAGCTCAGCCAAGAACTGATCCGATGTGACTTTGCCGCCGGGAATCCGAGTTCGAACCATGCAGCTGAATTCTTTGCCAGCGGACGTGCCGTCTTCGTTTTTCTTGCCCCGCATGTCACGGTTGTCTTGTTGATAGGTACCGTGATGTTTGAGTAACTGGGCAGAATCGCCACTGAAGTTTTCCTCGCCGTTCGTCAACTCTTCGGCAATGGTCCCGCGTAGTTGGCGGCTGCCTTCTTTCAAGATTTCTAGCTTACTGACTTTTTCGTCCGACATTTATCGCTTCTCCGCCTCCTGTGAGGCTCGACAGTTTAAGTTTCTACTTGTTCGACCAGCTGCAAGCTGCAGACACAAGATCAGTACGTTGAGATTGGGCAACGAACGACGCACTGATCGGAAACAATGAGTATACTTCCCCCAGTGATTTATGTGTAGGAAACAACTTTGGTTTGCTGGTCTGACCTCGTTTTGTAAGAACCCGAATCTTAGTGCCGTTGTCATTTCGATGAGCTTGCCGTCACTCGTATTTGAAGAACCCAACATTTATGCTAGATGGCAGTCGTTGGCTGGCCTGGCAGCCGTTGTGCGAAAGCGAGTCACGTGAGGACCTAAACTTCGTAAATCCAATCCTATGCAAGATTTAGTGCGTCGAGAAGTAATCGAGACGGCTCAAACGGTCGTCGTCAAAGTTGGCACGAATGTGTTATCGAATCAGGATGACACATTAGCCGTGCATCAACTTTCCGCTCTCGCTGCGCAGCTTGGTCGGATTTTAGAGTCGGGGCGAAAGGTCGTGCTTGTTTCCAGCGGTGCCGTTGGTGCTGGCATGGGATTGTTGGGGTTGACGTCGCGTCCCGATGACTTGCCACACTTGCAAGCGACGGCGGCGACTGGCCAAGCCCACTTGATCCATCAATATCGCGAGTGCCTTAAGGAACATGGATACCAGGCGGCACAGCTCTTGTTAACGGCTAACGACTTCAAGACTCGGTCGCGATATATCAATGTCCGCAACACGCTCAACACCTTATTCGAGTATGCAGTAGTTCCGATCGTTAATGAGAATGACACGGTCAGCATCGACGAAATCAAGTTCGGCGACAATGACCATCTGGCGGCGATGGTGACAAGTTTAGTTCCGTCTCCGCTGCTGGTTATCTTGTCGGTTGTTGATGGGCTTTACGATGGAGACCCTTGTGACGATGCCTCGAACCCGATTCGTTTAGTCGAGACCTGGGACGACCAACTGAATGATCATGTTGCCGACGTGCAAAGTAGTCGCGGCAAAGGTGGGATGGCCAGCAAGTTGACGGCGATTCGCACGGCGACAGCCGTCGGTGAAAACGTCATTCTTGCTGACGGCACTGACCCCGATGTTCTCGACAAGGTCCTAAACGTCGACGAAGTTGGGACGTTGTTCTTGGCCCAAGGTGCCCGCGTTCCTGCTTGGAAGCGCTGGATTGGCTACACCGTGCCGCCAAAGGGACGCTTCGTCTTGGACGGAGGAGCTCGGCGGGCGATCGAAGAGGGCGGGCGATCACTGCTTGCCGTTGGAATCACGGAGATCGACGGAAGCTTTTCCAAGGGAGAAGTTGTTGCTCTGACTGCCGATGACGGCACGGAGTTTGCTCGCGGACTGACGAATTACGACTCAAGCGATGTCCGCCGCATCGTGGGGAAGCAGACCTCGGAAATTGCGAATGTCTTGGGCAGCTTACCTTATGGCGAAGTCGTCCACCGCGATAACTTGGTGCTGATTTAATTCACCCGCCGTTTTCAACCGGGAAGAGACACCGGACGGCTCGACCATCGTCATTGGTTGTCAAATCCGGGCAAGTTTCCTGGCAGCGATCTTCACGTGATTGGCAACGATCGTAAAACCGGCAGCCGACGGGCAAGTCAAACAAACTCGGCACGATGCCGTCAATCGCCGGCAAGCGTTTACCATGTTCTTTGTTGCCCGATTTTGGAATCGATTCTAGCAGCGCCTTCGTGTAAGGATGCCGCGGCCGGTGGAAGATGTCGCTGACCGGAGCGGACTCGACGACTTGCCCAGCGTACATCACCATCACGCGTTCGCAAACTTGGGCAACCACGCCGAGATCGTGCGTGATCAATAAAATCGCCGTGTCAAGCTTTTCTTTCAGCCCTTCCATCAGCCGCAAGATTTGAGCTTGGATCGTCACGTCCAGGGCCGTCGTTGGTTCGTCGGCGATCAAGATATCTGGCTCGCAGCACAAGGCGATGGCAATCATCACCCGCTGTCTCATGCCGCCGGAGAGTTGATGCGGGTACTCGTCGATACGTTTTTCAGGGTTCGGTATCTCGACCAATTGCAACATCTCGGCCGCGCGATCACGGCGTTCCTTGCGGTTAAGTTTGGTGTGATATTTGAGCGCTTCGTCAATTTGCCAGCCGATTGTGAAGACGGGATTGAGCGCGGTCATCGGCTCTTGAAAGATCATGGCGATGCGGTTGCCGCGAACTTCTCGCATTGTCCATTCATTGGCAAATGCAAGGTTTTGTCCGTCGAATTCGATTTTGCTGTCTTGCCCGAAGTAGCTCAGATGTTCGGGTAACAGCCGCATGATCGATTTGCTGGTGACGGTCTTGCCACAGCCACTTTCCCCGACAAGACCGAGCGACTCGCCTGCTTTCAAGTCGAAAGATACGTTATCGACCGCCGTAACTTCACCTTGATCCGTGCGGAAGCACGTTGTGAGGTTCTGGACCGAGAGAAGTGGTTGTGACATGTACTGAGGATCTTCCGTGAGCGTTTCCTAGAGATTAGAGATAGCATTGAAATTGCTAGTCACTGTTCATTCTTGCCAGCGACTTTCCGATTCTTAACAACGCTTGGATCCGGGTCGTTCGAACCTGGAATGACTTTCATTAGGTCGACGCCGACGATCGACGGGCACCAGTATTGTTCGATGTGTTCGACTACCAGTTCTGTACCGCGGGTGTGACTGACGTAGGGATAGTTTCTCGGATCGTACATCGCGTCGGTTAAGTCGCGGGCCAGGGCGACATTGAAGCCGAGCCGCGTTAGTTGCCGAATTCCAAACGGGCGGCCCAGAACGCACATGTTCGTGTGGACTCCCATCATCACGACGTTTTTGATGCCTTCTAATTTCATTAGGTTATAGACTTCTTGGCCATTCGAACTGATGGCGTCGTAGCCGATGATCGTCAGCCCTGGATGTTGCTTGCTGAAATGCCGCACGGCTTTGTGAGGCACCGGGTCGTCGCATGCTCCCTTCGAGACATCAACGGGCATCTCGGCTTCGGTCTTCGGATCGAGGTAGCACCAACCTTGCAAGGCAAACGGCGGTTTGGCATACGGAGCTGTCTCGGCTCGCTTGCGATACGGGGTGTCCTTATAGACGTTCATGCAACCGCTTGGAGCGTGAATGATCAACGCGCCGTGTGCTCGCGCGGCGGTCAGGACTTTGTTCATCCGCGGCACCATATCGCTGACGCGTTGAGCCGCTAGCTTGCAGTAGTGGTCGTCCCACATATCGCAAATGATGATGACTGTTTCCGAGACCTTCCATTGAACCTTCGTCGTCTCGGAAACGACCTTGCCGTCATCGGCTTTCTTCCGAGAACGCTGGTTCAACTCGAAAATCCCCGGTACTTTTTGGCGCGTTGAGATTCGCAGGCCAATAGTCTTCGTTGCATCTGCCGCTTGAGAGTTGGTAGTGCTAAACAATCCAATAACAAAGAATATGGAGTAAAGGTAACTCAATAAACGTCGCGCTGCTTCCATAGCTTTCTCCAAAATCTGGTTGGCTCTATAATGAAACGTATGATCGCAAACAAATAACAATCGAACAACCATTGGTCGCTACAATGCAGGACATGTTTGGTGAGGTAATTGCTTCGTATGAACGCCAGATGCAAGAATCGCTTTCCCAAAATACGTATTGAGCTTGCCCATCAATCTTGGGTAACGCCACTGCGGAGACTTCAGAACAAGAGAATTCATGAAAGCGATTAAGACATTCTTTGCGATCTGTGTTGCATTTGCACTTTGCAATAACGCCAATCTGGTAGCGAACCCCAACGTCATCGTGATCTTGGTCGATGACTTAGGCTACGGCGATCTCAGTTCGTTTGGAGCCAAGGACCTCAAGTCTCCACATGTCGACAGTATCGTGCGGGATGGGATGAAGTTTACGAACTTCTATGCCAATTGCCCCGTGTGCTCGCCCACTCGCGCGGCTTTGTTGAGTGGGCGGTATCAAGACATGGTTGGTGTGCCAGGTGTGATTCGGACTCATGCCGAGAACAACTGGGGCTATCTTCATCCGGATGCCGTGTTGTTACCCGTGCTTCTGAAGAAGGCCGGCTATCACACGGCCATCGTTGGCAAGTGGCACTTGGGCTTGGAATCGCCCAACATTCCGAATGACCGTGGTTTCGATTTTTTCCACGGTTACTTGGGCGACATGATGGACGATTATTACAAGCATCGCCGTCACGGCATCAACTACATGGCGTTGAACCGCAAGAGCATCGATCCACCCGGACACGCCACCGATCTATTCACCGAGTGGGCTAATGCTTACATCCGCGAGCAAGCAAAGACCAAGCAACCGTTCTTCTTGTATTTGGCCTATAACGCTCCGCACACGCCGATCCAGCCACCGCTGGAATGGACCGAAAAGGTTAAGCAACGCGAAGCCGGCATCAGTGACAAGCGGGCCAAACTGGTCGCGTTGATCGAAGACATGGACGACGGCATCGGCAAGGTCCTACAAACAGTGAAGGACACCGGCATCGAAAACGACACCGTGATCATCTTCAGTTCTGACAACGGCGGCCAAATTAACGTCGGCGCCAACAACGGCCCGCTTCGTGATGGCAAGCAAAGCGTCTACGAAGGCGGCATCAAAGTTTCCACCGCAGTCAAGTGGCCGAGCAAGGTGCAAGCGGGCACAACCACAAACTTCATGGCGATGTCGATGGACATCTTTCCCACAGTCTGTGCGATCGCTGACGCAAAGATCGATCACGAGATTGACGGCGTGAGCTTTCTACCAATTCTGCTCGGCAAGAAACAGCCATCTCTGCGCGACAAATGGTTCTTCCGCCGGCGAGAAGGCGGCACTCGCTACGCTGGCAAGACAATCGAAGCTCTCCGCTGGGGCGATTGGAAGCTGCTACAAAACAGCCCGTTCGAGCCGATGGAACTTTACAACTTGAAGACCGATCCACTCGAAGAAACCAATCTCGCCAATAAGAACCGTGTGCAGTTCAATAAGCTCGCGGCGGCACTGCGGAAAGAGATTCAACGTTACGGAACGGTGCCTTGGCAGAAGCCGATCGGTGGGGGCAAATCCAATGGGCAATGATGTTGAACAATCGGAAGCCAAGGTCGAACACGATCGGAGCCGCAGTAATCTGATTCCGGCCGTGTGTTTGGTTGTCCTAGTATCCGTCGCACTGATTTTCATTGCCGGATCATCAAATCGCGGCAACTCGCGGTCGGCGTGGCAATCGGTCTTCCCAAACGACTTTCCGTGCACCGCCGATCAAAGAACATTGATCAGAAACCCACTGACGACGACGATTACTCAACATCAAAACGGCAGCATCACGTCCACACGCGAAACGTATTCGGTAGGAGAGTATGGAACCACTGACTTCGGAAAGATACGCCTCGCGATTCGTGGATCGTCCTTTAGTGGCAGATCCAAGAGCAGCGTAGTTTTATCCTCAAATGAAACGTATTCGACATCCCGATCAAGCACAGGAACCGGTAAGCGGAAATTCACGGCTCAACGGATCGATGGTGGAACGGAATGCACGTTTGGTGGACTGATATTTCAATTTGTCGATGGCAAACTCTTGCTTTGCGGCCAAGAATTCGACGCAGCCGATAAACCAACGCTCATCATCGTCAACGAATCCAAACAGATTGAATCCGTCGCCCTAATTCCGTGATCGATTAGCACACCAAGGATCGTCAAAACCCATGCCAAGGATAGCGGTTGTCTTCGAGTTCCCGTCGCTTAACGGCGGCGAGCATTCGATGCTTGCCATATTTGATCAGCTCAACAAATCCGAATTCGAATTCGTGGCCATTGCCCCGCCAACTGGTCGTCTTGCCGATGCGTTCAAAGAACGAAACATCGAGCACGTACCGCTTGAACTTCGTGATGGCAACGGCGAGCGGCTCCCACAATCGCAAGCTCATGAGCAATTAATCGCAGCGATCGCGAAAGCGGGCCCCGATATCGTTCACGCAAACAGTCTTGCCATGGGAAGGTTAACAGGAGCCGTCCATGACAAGATCACGCAGCCAACGATTGCTCACCTTCGAGACATCATCAACTTGAGTCAATCGGCCATTGATGATCTGAACAAAAACGACATCCTGGTGGCCGTGTCTCACGCGACAAGACGACATCATGTCGATCAAGGCTTGGACGCCGAACGCACTGGGGTCGTTTACAACGGTATCGATCTAAAGCAGTTTAAGCCCGAAGTGCAAAGCGGCGTCTTGAAAGACGAATTTGGAATCGATCCCGACGGCTTCTTAGTCCTGACGATTGGCCAAATTGCCTTGCGAAAAGGACACGACGTTTTGGCAAAGGCCGCGATCGAAGTTTGCACCGAACTAGAAGATGTCCATTTCCTGATTGTCGGCGAGCGACACTCGAACAAACCTGAAAGCATCGACTTCGAAGCTCAGATCGAAACAACGTTTGCAGATGCCGGCCACGCTGATCGTCTTCATCGAGTTAGCTATTGCGAGGACGTCGGCTTCTTGATGGCCGAGTGTGATCTCTTGGTGCATCCTGCAAAGCAAGAACCTTTGGGACGCGTCCTGCTGGAAGCGGCTGCTTGTGAACTTCCCATCATCGCCACCGACGTTGGCGGAACAGCGGAAATCGTGACCCACGAAGATTCGGCTTTGTTGGTCCCGCCGTCCGATTCCACTGCGCTTCGCAACGCTATCCTTCAAGCTTACGATGAAGAAGAGGAGCGTTTGGATTTCGCCGACGCGGCTCGAAACCGAGTCAAAATGTTGTTTAGTATCGAACGTGCATCGCGAGCCCTTCAAGAGGTTTGGGAGGCCGCGCTGAGCTGAAACTTGGCGAACGTGTTAGGGCAACACTTCTTGAGCTTTACGAATCCCGCTGATCAACATGCCCACGTCGCTCGCCAAGCCCACCATCTGAAAGCCTTGGTCGCATCGCATCTTGGCGTTGTCCAGATCTGTGCCCATGACACCGCAAGCCTTGCCTGCTGAGACAATCCGATCTTTGAGCGTCAAAATTCGCTCGGCGATTCCAGGCCCCTCCCACTGACCAACGTAACCGGCGGTGGCCGAGAAATCCGCTGGCCCGAAGAAGAAGCCATCGACACCATCGACTTGCAAGATGGCTTCAATGTCCGATTCGGCGTCGATAGTTTCCATCATCGGAATGACCAGCGTTTCGTCATTAGCCACGCTAGTATATCCGGCCAAGTCCGATCCCCAGCGAGTGGCACGTTCTCCACCAACACCACGAACGCCTTGCGGCGGATACTTCGAGAATCGCACCGCCGCTTCCACCTCGGCCGCACATGTGATTTGTGGGACGATGATGCCTTCGGCACCAATGTCGAGAACACGTTTGATGAGACCTTGTTCGATCTCCTGGATTCGCACCAGCGCTGTCGTGTTGGAATTCCATGCCGCTCGAAGATGCTCAACGACATCCTTGAAGTCCAAGTGCCCATGTTCGGCATCGATCACGACCCAATCGACTCCCATCGCGACAGCGATTTCAGTGATCGATGGTGACTCCAGTGTAACCCAGAATCCAATAGTCTTCTCGCCGTTTTGAAGCTTTCGATTCAATGCGTTTTCGTAGTTGTTCGGCATGGCAATGGATTCAGTGAATGCTCTGTCTGGGTATGACGACATTCCGGACACGCGCTGCGTGACAGTAATGCGATCTTGGAATGGGACGCTCAGAAGACTCCGTTTACACGACTCAGTCGGCAAACATCGACTTGTATCGTTTGGGGGAATACAAGTTAAAGCCAACATCCCGAATGTATTCGTACGGGCCAGCTTCGCGAATGGACTCGACCAAGGCACCAATTTGAACTTGAGACTTGTAGAGTTCGATGCTTCTTAGCTTTCGATCGAAGGCCGCGTCGTTTCCGATCACCTCGAGATTCGGCGCGTCCGCGAAATCACAATAGACGGCCAATTCACACAATGCGGGTGCATCCAGCAATGGCGGACCTAACTCGGGCCAGATAGCGCCAGTGGCGTGGAACAAACTGATGGCCAACTCGCTGTAGGTAATCCGGTGGTCGGGGTGCAAGTCGGTCGGCGTCGGCACGAAGACTCGCGAAGGCCGATGCTTTCGCAAGATATGAGTCAACGAGTTCTGCAAGCCGATGTGCTCAGCGATACCTGCTTCGCCGTTGTGAGTCTTACGCCGCCCGATGTATTGCGTCAGTCCGCCATCGGGAAAGCCGAGGCATTCTACGCTGCCGGAGTTGACGCCCAGCACTTCAAAAGATTCCATCGTCTCTTCGCGACGGATTTCTACGATCGAATCTTCTTGGCCTTCGCGGCAGTATCCCAGACAGCCGTCAGTGACAACAGCGACCTTGACATCAACACCGGCGTCGATGGCGGCTTGAATCAACATTCCCGCGCCGATGCACAAGTCATCGTCGTGCGGGCTGACAAACAACCAAGGTTGTTCATTGACGGCAGCGTGATCCAGTACGCCTGCCAGCTTGTCCGAACGGACCTTCTGTCCACCGACGATGCGAGTGAATTGAAAGGCAACAGCCTCGGCGTTCTCAACAGAAGCCATGCCCTTGTCAGAAGCAGTACTCATAATCAGACCCGGTCAGAGAGGAGTGAGTTCCGCGCGGCGCGACCCGCAGGAACGCGAGCAATTCTTTTGCCGCGTTCTCAACCCATTACACCAAGTCCACTTCAAAAATGGAAATCAATCGCCCAGATTGACGGCAAGTTGTCGCATTTGGAGGCACCAAGTCAGCAAATCTTACCAAGACCAGCAGGCAAGACTTCCAGCCCTGGGCTCAGCGGGCTGCGAAGATTCGAACCAGCCGTGTCGAATTCTTAAGATTCGGCAGGAATTCTCGTCCTATCGAGATCCGGCCTCAACGCCAATCGTTAACATGGTTTATGACTAGCGACCGCATCACGCACATCGTCACTTTCGTGATGACCTTTTGATGAGTAGTCCAATGGAATCTCTCGAACTCTATTTTACAGGCTCAAACCTCATTCCAAGCGCTCTATTGCTCCTTTCAATGCTCTATTGGATGGGGATTATCGTTGGAGCCATGGATGTCGAACTCTTCGATTTCGACTTCGAAATGGATGCGGATTCGGACTCGATCCTTGACCTGGGTTTCGTTCCTTTGCGTTTCTTAAACCTGGGAAGCGTACCGTTGATGGTTTGGGGTAGCGTGTTTTCCATCTCGTTTTGGGGCGTTTCCATGGGCTTCGATGGACAACAGCCTCCCGTTGAGACCGGACCCGTTGCCATGGCACTTTTTCGTAATGGTGGCATTGCCTTGATTTTGACAAAGATTCTGACGCAACCCCTTTGCGGACGCTTTGTTCATCGCGAACCGAACACAATTGAAGATCTGATTGGCCAAAACTGCGTTGTGACAACTACTGAAGTCAACGACCGAGTTGGTCAGGCCGAGTACCAAACAGAAGGGGCTCCTCTTCTGTTGAATGTTCGCGCCAACGCCGGAGAACTTGTGAAAGGCGATCTAGCCCGCATCGTTGGCTTTGATGAAGAAAAACATGTCTACGTTGTCACTTCCGAGCGGAACACGGCCTAGCCAAGTGTGTTAACTACGGGCCTTGCCATCGCTCGACAGCACTGCTCATCAGTGTTCGCAATTCTGTGAAATGCCCGGTGCTTTTTGGCATCGAGGATTCTGTAACCTACATTTCATTGAACAAAGAAACCCATTTTGCGCGCTCGTGAAGCGTGTTCGTTATGAACGTCCACGGATAATCGTCAATTTCCTTGCGACGTTCAAAACCAACAAGCTTTCGACGTGTGAGTTGATCTAGAGAGGTCGTCAAATGCCACCCACAGAAGTAATTGCAGTCATCGTTGGGGCCATCGTGATGTTCTTCATCGCGGCACCGATCGCATTTTCCCGGTTGTATCGAAAAGTCGGGCCGGAAGAGTCAATCGTTGTCTCTGGTTGGGGCGGACTCCGTTCAGCAACCGGCTCTGGTATCTGGGTCATTCCCATCATGCACCGGGCGGAGGAAATGGACCTTAGTGTGAAACGGATCGAGATTTCTCGCCGCGGCGAGGCTGGCTTGATCTGTAAGGACAATATTCGAGCCGACATCGAAGTCGCGTTCTTTGTGCGAGTCAACAATACTCGCCAAGACATTCTGCAAGTGGCCCAGTCCTTGGGTTGCCGACGAGCATCGGAACGCGCCGCCTTGATCGAGCTATTCGATGCCAAGTTCTCGGAAGCACTGAAGACTGTCGGTAAGCAGTTCGACTTTGTCGAGCTTTACAACGAACGAGATCAGTTCAAAGAACAAATCTTGAACGTGATTGGCACGGACTTGAACGGCTACATCTTGGACGACTGTGCCATCGACTTCTTGGAGCAAACTCCGGTCGAGATGCTGAACCCGCAGAACATTTTGGACGCGGAAGGTATCAAGAAGATCACGGACCTAACGGCCAAAGAACATGTCTTGTCGAACGAGATTACTCGTGAGAAGGAAAAGACGATCAAGAAGCAAGACGTGGAAGCTCAGGAAGCGATCTTGAATCTTGAGAAGCAACGCGTCGAAGCCGTTCAAAAGCAAGAACGTGAGATCGCCGAAGTCACCGCTCGTGAACAAGCCGAAGCGGCTCGCGTTCAACAAGAAGAACGCAAAAAGGCCGAGAACGCTCGTATCGCGACGGAAGAGGACCTCCAAGTCGCCGAGGAAAACAAGCAACGCCAGATCATCGTCGCTCAACGAAACAAGGAACGTACCGACGGCGTCGAGTTAGAACGCGTCGAACGCGACCGCATGTTGGAAGCCACCGAGCGTGAACGCGTCGTGGGATTGGCCGACATCGAAAAGGAAAAGGCCATCGAAGAACAGAAACGCGACATCCAAGACGTGATTCGCGAACGCGTGGCCATCGAACGTACGGTGGTCGAAGAACAAGAACGCATCAAGGACACGGAAGCTTTCGCCGGTGCCGACCGGTCGAAGCAAGTCGCCGTGACCAGTGCCGAGCAAACGGCGGAAGAAGCTTTGATCAAAGAAGTCAAAGCCGCCGAAGCCGCCAAAAACGCATCGGTTCTGTCAGCCGAGCAAATCGTGATCGAAGCCGACGCCAAACGCACGGCGGCCGAGAAGCGAACGGAAGCTGCCAAGATGTTGGCCGAAGCCAAGACGGCCGAAGCCGCCGCCGAAGGTTTGGCCGAAGCTCAAGTCATGGAAGCCAAAGCCGACGCGACGCAAAAGCAAGGCACGGCGGAAGCCAGCGTCATGCAACAAAAGTTCGCCGCCGAAGCCAACGGCATCGAAGAAAAAGCCAATGCGATGAA
>PBMZ01000084.1 GCA_002722955.1 Planctomycetaceae bacterium
CGAACTTTTTCTCGGGAATTCAAGCTGGAAGCCGTTCGCAAGGTGATCATCCATGCGATGTCGACCGCTGAGGTCGCGCGGGACCTCGGTATTCGAGATAACCAAATCTACAACTGGAAGAAACAGTTCGAGTTGGATGGCACTCTCGACGAAACTATTGGCAAGGATGTGTCCACTGAAAACGAGCTGAAGAGGCTGCGGGCCGAAGTTCGTCAGCTACGCATGGCTATGAATTAGTCGACGGCGTTGCTATGCACGAGCAGAATGGCGATCGATTTCAAATTCCGCATTCGGTGCTGAAACGACACATCGATGCTGGAATGTTTGTCGAGTTAAGGATCGACTCGGCTCGATTTTCCGCCCATCCCGACGCCCCCGAAAAGTGTACTTGCCCGCATTGCAATGAAGAGGCCAGTAAGCCGATTCTGACTCATGAGCAACCCGCAACGCTGCTTGAACTGCCGAAGCAAGATGTCCCGTCTCGCGGTTGGGGCGAAGATTTTTGGGTGCAAGTCGTCGACCGTGAGGGAAAACACATTAAGGGACGCATCGACAATCCGCTGTACGAAGCCCGCCTGCACGAACTGCATCAAGACGACGAAATCGTCTTTCACGAAGACCATATCTTAGCCGTCCATGGACTTCACCGGATGGAACTGGTCTCGTCGATGAACGCTTCGGAATTGCAAGAACTGGCTGCTTGGATCGAGTCGCAGTCTTAATTTCCACCGCTAAAGCGTTGGGCGTGAACGACTTGGGCTCGAATATCCAATGTCGAACAAGGAATGTCCAAATATGAAGTAAGAATCAGCAATCATTATCTTACTTCATATTTGGACATTCAATTATTTCCGCAGCCGGCAAATCTCTGTCACACAAATCGTTGAAGCACAGGTATCTACTTGTCAGACGCTGACATAACCCTTTCCCCTTTCAGTTCGGTTGCTTCGGACCCCCACGTCTTTTGTGAGTGGCTGAAAGGGGAATTTGAATCGATATGTGCCGCACGGAATGATGGTGTGGGCCAACGAAAAATGCCCGGCTTTCTTAGTGAAAGCCGGGCATTTTGTCATTTGAGACGTTCTTGCATCAATTTGATGCCGCAGATTATTCAGGACGTGCTGGTCGCTCTCCGTCGGGGCGATTGGGGCGTCCTTCACCTGCACCCGATCGACCTTCTCCGGGTCGGCGTTGACCACCGGTACCGCGGCTACGTCCACGGCTAAACAGAGCTCGCCGGTCGACTTCAAATTTCTTGCCCTTCATTTTCTCGAACTGATTCTTTTGGTCGTCGGACAAGAGTGCGAGCGTCTTGGTTTCCGTTTCCTTGCGGGATTCTTCCATCATCTTGCGGACTTTATCGAAGTCGAAACGCTGACGGTTTCCTTGATTTCCATCGTTTCCTCGGTTCGCGTTTCGCATTTCTTCGAATGCTTTCCGCATTTTCTCACCTTGAGCTTTGAAGACGCCTTCGATCTTCTTTTTCTGCTCATCACCAATCTTCAACTCTTTGGCAACGGAGGCCATCAAGAGCGCTTGGATGCCGTTCAGTTGAACGGTGATCTCGGTTAGACGCGTCGCTTGTTTGTCGTCAAGAAGCAACAGGACAACGTCTTCGGTTTCGGAAGCGAGTTTGGTTCGCTTTTCTCGCCAATCGGCAAGGAGTTTTTCTCGCTCTTCTTGGGAAAGTTCACGGAATTTGCTGAAGTCGACCAAGCCACGCTGCTTTTCACGATATTCGGTCAGCGATTCGGAAATGATTTCGAGTTGCTCTTTGCCCAGCTTCAACTCTTTTTGAATAGGCTCCGCTTGCAACAGTGTTAGCTTGCCGATGCCACCACCGGGTCGCATTCCACCGCCACCGATAGCAAAGCCGGTACGCCCGCCTTGTCGTTGACCGCCTTGGCGACGTTCTTGATCTTGAGCATCCGCGATGCTGACACTAAGGGCGACGATCATCATCGTCTGTGCGAGTTTTCGAAAGTTCATCGTTTTCACTTTTGAGTTCCTTAATGTTTAGAGGAGCATGGGCTCCTTGGCCCTTGCAATTCGATGTGCTTCGTTTAACAGCGAGCCAGAAGCGACTGCACTTTTACCGTGGCTGTCGCCTTCGGCTTGCCGTTAAACGAGTGGATCATCACATGAGTATCAGTACACACTAACTTAGGTTGCCACTGGACTCTCACTTGTCGTCGAGTCCTTGGGTTTTCGCTCTTTATGGTCGTGACGCCGGCGCGGCCAAAACTGGATTTTGCCCTGAAATGGCTCACCGATCAATTCACGCCAGCGATTCTTCTGTTCGTCAGTCAATAACGCGTTGATCCGAATCTTTCGGTCCTTGATCCGTTCCCACATTTGCTTCCAGTCTTGTTTGTTGCGTGGGCGGCGCATCTCCTGACGCGCTTCTAGATGAATGGCACGAATTTGATTCAGTTGTGATTGGGTCAACCCGATGGCCGACGCGACTTTCGGATCGGTATATGAATTGGTCGACCGCTGCTGCAAGACAATTTGATTTAACCGTATTGCTTGTTCCGATGTCAATTGCTCGGCAATCGTGGCGATCGCCTCGGCGCTGTTCTTTTGCAATTCACGGCGTGTTTCAGTGAAGTCGGATTGCTCACGGAATCCTCGGAAAAGGTCGCGGCGCCGCTGGCTTAGTTCATCGAACAGTGTTACTTGTTCTTTGGTCAACTGTAGGTGTTCTTGCACGGATGCTTGCCGCAAGTAGAGCAACTCGCTTCCGCCTTCGAAGACGCCCAGGCTGGCATACATTGTGAAGAGGCCGCGTCTTAGCGATTCATCTTTGGGGTTATCGCGGACAAGCTGTTCTTGCGTCTGCAAAGCTTGCTCGAGCGATGACAGTGCCGCTGGTGTTGAACCAATGCGATGCAGAATCTGGGCCACTCGCAAGTGGCTGATTGCTAACTCTTTCCGCAACGGCGGGTTGTCTTTGGCCTTCTCGATAAAGTCCTGATAGTACTGCAAGCTAAGCTGTAGGATCTGGGCACGCAGGTCGCTCAAGTCGGGATTATTGGCCAGCTCGACCTCGGCCACACCCATGAATTCTTCCAACATCTCGCGAGCTTGCAGGAAGTTGCCCTCGGCCAATTCTCTTTGGGCTTCCGCAACGCGACGCAATCGTTCGGCCGCGTCCAGTGCGGTTTGAGTCGATCGCTGCTTCGCGGCAACTTGAGATAACGCCTCTTGTGTCTTCGTCTGTTCCTGAGCGATCAAAACATTGCTGACAGTTAATCCGATCACTGCCATGAACAACACAACGACCGCGGAGGCCACAATGGTCTTGTGACGACGCATCCACTTCGCAGTTCGTTCGATCACGGTTGGGCGACGTGCCAGGATTGGACGGCTGTCCAAAAATCGCCGTAAGTCGTCGGCCAAATCCTTCGCAGTTTGGTAACGCTGCGACGGTTCCTTGGCGAGTGTCTTTAGAATAACGGTCTCTAAGTCGATTGGGACCGACTTGTTGATTTCTCGAGGATGCACGGGATCAACGTTGGCGATCTCGTGCAGCATGCGTTCTCGATTCACGCTGCGGACAACCGGCTTTAGCGTCAACAACTCATAAAGAGTCGCACCCAACGAATAGATGTCCGTGCGGCAATCGACCGCACCACGATGTCCTAAAACTTGTTCGGGGCTGGAATACAAGAACGTTCCGACGAAATCGCCACTGACTGTCACGCCGGCTTCATCACGAATCCGCGCCAGCCCAAAGTCGGTAATCCACAATTGACCTCGCGCGTCAATCAGCAGGTTGGCCGGTTTGATATCGCGGTGAACGATGTCGAAGCTGTGAGCATGCTCGAGCGCGTCGGCGGCTTGAACGCCCAACTCGACGACCGTGCGGAAGAACGAGTTCTCGTTGGCAACACTGTGAACCGTCGACATGGCCGAGCAAACTTGTGTTGGCGCGGCTGCCGATTTCGGCGCGTCATCAATTTTGAGTTGGCTAGATTGAGAGTCCGTTTGGGTTGCACTGGCAAAGAGAACGTGGCTTGCAGAAAGCTCGCCCGGGGGCGAATCGCTACCGTCTTGCAAACGACGCAACTCGGCAATCACGTCGCCCAAGGTATCGCTGTCGATCATCTGCATCGCGTAGTAGTAAACGCCGCGTTCACAACCGACCGAGTAAACGGGGACAATGTTCGCATGGTGCAAGCGGGCGGCTGCCTGAGCCTCGTTGCGAAATCTTTCCAAGCGTTTGGCATCCAGAGCCGCGGCGAACGGCAACACCTTCAACGCAACTCGGCGCTTCAGCGATATTTGCTCGGCTTCGTAAACCACGCCCATCCCGCCGCGACCGATTTGACGGATGATGTTGTAATCGCCAATGCGTCCTTCGCTTTCAATCGCGGTGGTGGTCGTTTCATCGTTTGGAGAAACGGACGCGGTTTCGGTTTGGCGAATTGCCTTCAGTGCTGGCAATATGCTTCGTAGTAAATCCGCGATCTCGGGATGTTGTTGTGCGTACTCTTCGACGTCGGGTTGCTCGCCACGTTCAGCGCGTTCGATGAATTCGTCGGAAACCTCAGCGACGAGTTCTTCCAACGCTTCGTCGTATTCATGAGTTTCAATCGAACTGCTCATAGCTGAGACTCCGTCACGCCATCGTCGGCTAGCAATTGATGCAAGCGGATTAGCGCTCGGCCGTTTCGCTTTCGAGCGGTCGCGGGCTCGATGTCTAACACACAGGCTATTTCGTTGTACGACAAATCCTCGTAAGTCCGCATCAGCAGAATCTCGCGGTCTGTGTCGGACAAGGCTGCGACGGCTCTTCTGACTTTGTCGGCAAGTTCACGTTCATTGATCTGCTCGCTCGGTGTTGCCACATTGGCGGCCAATTGCCTAGCCAGCGAAACCGAAGATGCGTTGGGCAAGGGAAGCTCGCGATCGACCGATCGAATTGCTGCACTAATATGCCGACGATGCAACATCAAGATTCGCTCTTGCGCCGTCTTTCGCAACCACAAATGAAACGGCATTGGCCGACGCTCGAGGTAATCTTCAAAACGGCGAAATGCCTCGATTTCTGTTTCTTGGACAACGTCTGACAAGTCGACACGCGACCGCAATTTGGCGTCCATCCGCAAGCGAACTAACTCGCGAACCGATGATCGGTGCCGAGCAAAAAGCGATTCGAACAAATCCTCGTTCGCCACCGCCTGCTCTAACAGCGAAGTGGTCTGCTCAGAATCTGGCGTCACTTCGGCAAGTCGCAAACTTTCGGACATGAGACACTCCCCTCAATCCCCTACCTGCCAATTGCCCCAAAACGTGACTGGAAACCTACTTCGAGTGTTCAGAATTTGGCGGGTAAAAGCAAGATGCAAGGTCTCCGCATCCCCGTATTGGTTTCTGGATCCGTCGTTTAACCCTTAGCCGAAGGCGAGGTGGGAATGCCTCGCCTCCGGCTACGGGTGAAACGACGGTTCACAATCTTGCCTAGTGAATCTCCGCTTGGCGTGAATCGATGATCCGGCGTAGAATCCGCGCCACTCGAAACAACTTAGCCGAGGCTCACCATGGACGGTGCGAGACGAATTGATCCGGCTCATCACTTGAAGCTACCGCGTTCTCAAGAGACGCGTTACATCATCAAGGGTGCGGAACCACTGCACGGTGAAGTCCGCGTCGCGGGTGCCAAAAATGCCATCGGCAAGCAATTGGTGGCATCGCTGTTGACCAGCGAGCCCTGCGTCTTCAGCAACGTGCCCAGAATCACCGAGATCGATGCGATCCTGGACATGTTGAGCGACATTGGCACGCAGTTCGAGTGGCTCGATGAAACCACGCTGCGAGTCGAAACGCCAGAGATTCAATCTACGGAAGTCAGCCAACGTTACTCGGGCTTCAATCGCATTCCGATCCTAATGCTTGGTCCGCTACTTCATCGGACAGGTTCCGTTAGCGTGCCAGTCGTTGGTGGCTGCAACATCGGACCTCGACCCATCGATTTTCACACCAGTGCGTTAGCAGCAATGGGCACTGACTTGCAGAAGACACCTTCTGGGTATCGAGCCACTGCGACGAAGTTGGAAGGCGCGACGATTCGACTTCCGTACTCCAGTGTGGGAGCGACTGAAAACGCCATCATGACGGCAACGCTCGCCAGCGGGCACACTCAAATCGTCAACGCCGCCATCGAACCCGAGATTGTCGACACTATCTTATTCCTCCAAAAGATGGGGGCGCTAATCACAATCGGGCCAGATCGCACGATCCATGTCGAGGGTGTCGACAGACTTCACGGAGCAACACATCACTCGATCACAGATCGGATCGAGGTGGCCTCTTTCGCCTCTGCGGCAATTGCTACGGACGGAAAGATCACTGTTCGAGGTGCTCAGCAGCAACAAATGCTCTCGTTCTTAAACGCGTTGCGTCGCGTCGGTGGAGAGTTCCAAGTTGTCGAAGATGGCATCACCTTCTATCGAGCGAAACGGGACCTGTCCGCCTGGCACATCGAAACCGAAGTTCATCCGGGCTTTGTGACCGACTGGCAACAACCGTTTGTCGTGCTACTGACGCAGTGCGAGGGTTTGTCGGTCGTGCATGAAACCGTGTACGAAAACCGTTTCGGTTACATCCAGGCGTTGCAGCGAATGGGAGCACACATCGATCTGACGGATGCTTGCCTGGGAAGCGTGCCTTGCCGATTTCGCTCGAACGGACACCAACACAGTTGCGTCGTCAAGGGACCGACAAAACTGCACGGCGTGCCCATTGAAATCCCGGACCTGCGAGCTGGCTTTGCTTACATCATTGCTGCGCTGGTCGCATCGGGAACAACGGAAGTCACCGGTATCCAGTATCTCTCGCGGGGATATGCGGACGTTCCAGAGAAGCTTGCGGCTATCGGCGCGAGCATTCAAGTTGTTGATGCTGCTGCCATTCCTCAACGAAAAGCTGGATGAGCGAACACAGCTTTTGTGCGTAAGCTTCCAGCTTGCGATGCTCTCAAGTCCGCAAGCTGGAAGCGTACGCCACATGAGATCACCGCTTCGAAGTGTGCGCGCAACAAAAAACGGCGAGCCAAACCAGGGCTCGCCGCTGTGATTCCTTCCAGTGGATGTCTTGCCAAGAGGGGAGATTCTTATCAGTCCAGTTTCAGGGCTCGCCGTCACTTGTGTTTTATTGTTAGCACCGGCGAATGAACCCAAATAGGTTGGGACTGGTTGAGGAATCTGCTTCTTGTTGAGATCCGGGGGGAGGGTGTCTCCCCCCATCACTCAATTTTGAATCACGTTGCCTTTACAGCTGTTTGTCAAGCTCCATTGCTTTGAACTTAGACAGTCTATCTTGAGGTAGCTGATTCGAGCCTTGTTGTTCATCAATTGAAGCACTCGAGGTCGCTACAACTTTCAAACCGAATTAGTCTTTGCAGCAAGCGGCGGGAGCGGCACAAGCTGGCTTAGCAGCTGGGGCAGCACACTTTGGCTTGGGAGCACAGCAGGTTGGCTTGGGTGCACAGGCTTTGGCAGCCGGGGCAGCACAAGCAGGCTTCTTCGCAGCTGGAGTACAGCACTTCGGTGCGGGAGCGCAGCAATCCTTCTTTTTGAACAGCTTGGGCATTTCCCACTTGGGCCAGCTGATCTTCGGCATACGCCACTTTTTCTTTCCGCAAGCGTCGTTGCAGGAATCGTCGCCGCAAGCTTTGTCGCAAACGGTCGGCTTGCCACAAACGGGCTTCGGCATCGGCTTGGCACAAACGGGAGCTGGCTTGGCGCAAACTGGCTTGGCAGCCGGAGCGCAGCACTTGGGTTTCGCAGCCGGAGCACAGCACTTGGGCTTGGCGGCCGGCTTGGCACAATTTGGTTTCGGTGCACATGCTGGTGCACAGGCAGGTTTTTCGTGATGATCGTATCGACGCAGAAGGTCGAACAATCCAGCTTCGGCTTGAACCGTGCCGAGGCTACAGACGAAAAGGGCAGCAGTTAAAGTAACCCACTTCATTACGGGCTTCTCCTCGAAAACATACTAGGTGAGACTTAGCTGAGTCACGTCGGGTCATGCTTTCGGGCAAAAGCCCGAACAGTAGCAGTGGAGTCCGCTGGTGACCGATTTGACAAACTAGGAAACGCTGATGATGTTTTCGGCAATTGAGGAACTGGACAGTAATTTCAAAGTTGACATTCTAGGTAATATGGCTGTGCGTCGGAGACTGCAACGATTGATCCGACTTTGCGGGTTGATTCGATTTACGGATTCATTACGATGATGCAACCTGTTGTAAGAACATAAGTTACGCCCATGTATGTTTTCAGCGTGTTGACATCATGCGTTGCCTTTCTCACGACGCTTGTCTTGGCGAGACGAGTTGTTGGGGGGCAGCTTCGCCAAACGACGCTGACAACGGCCGGAGTTTGGGCCTTGTTGATGTCTGTGGTTTGGAGTACCGCTTGGTTGCTTGAATTTGTTCTGGCCACCCTGTCAGACGGAGCTGCGGACCTACTTTGGTATTCAGCGGCGATAATTGGTTTGTGCCCGCCAATCGCTGTGCTCGGAGCGAAACGTCCCGGAGTGCGGGTTTGGAACGTCTTCATCTTGTTGCCGTTGGCCGCTGTGTTCGGTTGGGCAGCCTTGGCCGACGGCCCTGCAGCGATCCGTGATGGCGGCTTTCAGATTGAGATGCCCGTGACCATAGGATTCTTCATCGTCTCTGTGATGGGAATTGGCAACTACATTGGGACTCGGTGGACATTTCCCGCGCTCGGCTACTGTTTTGCTTGCTGGACTATTTTGACTCGAGCGACCTTGATCGGAGAACGTGAATATTTCCCAAACCTCCAAATGTTTGGATTTTGGTTGATGATAGGATGCTTGCTGGCAGTCTGCCGATTTTCTCGAGTCAGTCCCATTAAGGACAAAGGCTTCGACCGCGTCTGGCTCGAGTTTCGCGATTGGTTTGGCATCGTCTGGTCTAAACGAATCCAAGAACGGGTCAACGACACGGCTAGTAAAGAGGACTGGTGCGCTCGGCTCGAGCATCACGGCTTCGAGTGGTCACCGGATGCCACAGAAGAACAACGCGCCGAAACCAACGAACGGATTGACCACACTCTCCGCTGGCTACTTCGACGTTTCGTAAACGACGAGTGGATCGACGAGCGACTGTAGTAGTCATACCTCGCAGTGTTTGTTCACGGCAGTTACTCGAAGCGTGTTTGGCATTACTTACCACAATGATATACTGGAAGCAGGAAGAAACTCACGATCTGCATGTACTCGTGATGACAAGGAACAATTAAACAGAAGGTCGCAAAGAGATTTTGCCCACAACTTTGCGATATTTGCGGCATTCTGTTCAATTTCCTGAATAGCCCCAAATTCCGTTGATTCCAATCTGACAGAATCGAGTGGAGGAACTATGCAATCGATCCGTGCTATTTGTGGACTGCTCGCGATTCATCTCTTGTGGACTGTTGTTGACAGTTCGGCATCGGCCCAAGAGGCACCTGCACTGGGATACGTCTTTCCTCCCGTTGTGAACGCGGGGTCGACGGCGAAAGTGCAGCTTGGTGGCTATGACTTTACTTCGGACATGCAATACTTCGTGCATGATCAGCGGGTGAAGCTTACAACTGACGGCAAGCCCGGTCGTTTCTTCGTGCCGCCACCTCCTTACTGGTTTGGCCCGCGCGGGATGACGGGCGCGTTTCCGATTCCGCGCGAGATCGCTGCGGAGCTTCAAGTTCCATCTGACGCGGCACCCGGTTTGGTGAAGTGGCAAGTTGCCAATGCCAACGGCACATCTGGCGCCGGCGTCTTTTATGTCAGTGACATCACCGAGATTGTCGAGAAACGCTGGCGCGACGAACCGCAAGTGCTTGACCAATTGCCCATCGGTGTCAGCGGTCGAGTTCGCAAGATCTCTGAAGTCGACCGTTATCAATTCAAAGTGCCCAAGCTGAGCGTCGTGCATATCGAGCTGATGGCGCGGCAGCTTGGTTCCAACTTTCACGCGGCCATCGAAGTCCTTGATTCGAGCGGCAATAAAGTGGCCGACGTTGCGGATACGGAAGGCATCGACTGCAAACTGATGATGGTTGCCGACCCCAAGGAACAATACACGGTGCGGATTTACGATGTCGATTTTCGAGGCAACCGCGCGTTCGTCTATCGGCTCAGCATCGATAATCGTCCCAAATGTGTTGGCACGTTTCCGTCGCGACCAAAGCACGGTGTGACTCAGAAGGTCAAGTTCATCATCCCGCAAGTTCTGATTACGAACCGTCAAATCGTTCTGGAAAACATCCTTCGCGATGTGACGTTTCCAGCGGACAAGAATGTTCAGCGCTTTAATTACCAGTTCAAATCGGGAAGCTTCGAGATCCCCGTTTCCTTCCGCATGGGTGACTTGGACGAGTTTCCAGAAGTGAAGCGCAAGCCGGAACAACCGCCGGCCGTGTATCCGGTTCCGAAAGCGATCGTCGGCACGATCAAACCAGGCTCAATGCTTGACCGATACCGTTTCGAAGCCAAGAAGGGGGAAACTTGGTCCGTGCAGTTGGAGTCGCTTGCTGAGACCACTCGCTTGGACTTAGCTCTCGAGGTCTTAGATACCGAAGGCAAGATGGTCGCCAACAACGACGACTTGCCAGGAACGTTAGATGCGGGACTGACTTTCAATGCCAAGGCCGATGGCCACTACACGTGCGTTGTTCGAGAAACCAGCGGCAACCCGGGAAGCGACACCGCCCGTTATCGCTTGGCAATCTCACAGCCAAAGCCTGATTACAAACTTACAACCATTCAAGCCCCCAAAGTCGACATCGGCGGCAAGGTGAATCTGGCTGTGAAAGTCCAACGAGTGGCTGGCCACACGGCCGAGATTCAACTCCGCGTCGAAGGACTGCCTGAAGGTGTCACCGTGCCCGACGACATCAAAATCGCGGAGAAAAAAACGTCGTTCAATATCCCCATCACAGTCGCTGCCGACGCCGCATCGGGCGCTGCCCTGATTCGAGTGATAGGGACATCGAAGGTCCGCGAACAAACCGTTGAGCGAGTAGCCACGGTACCGCTGACAGGCAACCTATGCCCTCAACATCCCGATGACAATACAACGAACTCGATCCTCTTTAACGTCACCATGAAGCCACCAATTCTGGTCAAGATCGTCGACAAGGACCGCCAGCGAGTCGTCAGCCGAGGCACGACGTATCCTTGCCCGATCCTTATCGAACGCACTGATGACTGCGCGGGCCCGATTCATTTGCGAATGGCGGGCAAACAATCTCGACATCGACAAGGTATCTTTTCGCCGACGATTGAAGTGGCCGCGGATCAAACCGATGTCTTGTTCCCAATCTTCATGCCCGAATGGTTGGCCACCGATCGAACAACGCGAATGGTTGTGCAAGGCGTTGCCGAGGTCAAAGATCCGAAAGGCAATGTCCGCCAGCTAACAAAGAAGGGCGACGCGCGAATTACCATGATCCTGGAAGGCGCGCTCATGAAGATTGGTCATTTCGCCAGCGAGTTGACCGTCAAACCCGGTGAATCATTCGAAATTCCGCTGACACTATTGAGATCATCGGAGTTTCGAAAGCCGGCGAAGATCGAGTTACTAGTCCCCGATGAGCTAAAGGGCATTCTCAAAGCCGAAGTCCATCAACTTCCTGCTGGTAACCCTGATGTACAATTCAAGGTCAGCACAACGAATAACCCGAAACTAGAAGGCGATTGGAAGCTGACGATCAAAGCCACCTGTATTCAAAACGGAAAGTGGAACGTCGTTAGTCAGACAGATGTTCCCGTGCGGTTCATTAAGTAGTACGGTGTTTCGTCGAGAGGAATCGTTGATCTGAATGGACACACTCGGCAAGCTGAGCCGGAAACTTGGGAAGCTGGCGATCTCTACATCGAGCGCTTCCGAGATGCATGGCAAACTAGCGGTGAGCCGCTCATCGACGACTATTTGCCATCCGGGCCGCTTCGTGCTGACGTACTCGTTGAACTGATTCGCGTTGATTTAGAGGCTCGCGCCAACAGCAACGTCACGATCCCATTGGCCGATTATCTCGAGCGTTACCCGCAACTGGCAGATTCTCGCGGCGCCATCATGAGCTTGCTGTTAGACGATTATTCGTTGAAGCAGCGCCACGGTATTGAGGCCGCTCTTGAAGATTATGCCGAGCAATTCTCGGACTACTATGAAGAGTTGGGTGTGGATCCAACCAGCTCGCCAACATCAGTTGCCGACCCGAACACGGAAGCTAGGCACCTTGAACTCGAACCCGGTTCGTCACTGGGTGACTTTGAAATTGTTCGCACTTTGGGAAGTGGCGGCTCGGCCAAAGTTTTTCTGGCAAGGCAAACGGCTCACAACCGGTTGGTGGCGATTAAGGTTTCTGAAGGTCGCGGGCAAGAGGCCAATACACTTGCTCAACTGCAACATGAAAACATCATCCGTGTCTTCAGCGAAGAAGTGATCGAACGCTATCACGTTTTGGTGATGCGATATGAGCCGGGCATTACGATGGCCGAGCTGTTGACGTCTTTGAATGATCTCGATCGCCGCAAGATTCGGCGGCACGACATTCTGCGGATCATCGATGTGGAATATACAGATGTATTTAGAGTCAAATCGCCCAGTGAATCGCGGCAACCATTCATTGCTGCGATCTGCACACTGATGCAAAGTCTGATGCAAGCGGTCGAGTATGTTCACGGCAAAGGCTACTTGCACCGTGACATCAAGCCCGAAAACGTGTTGCTGACGCGCGATTCCAAGCCATTGCTGATGGACTTTAACGTTGCTGTGAAGAAGGAATCGCTGACAGAAGACGCACTGTTAGGCGGTACACTGGCTTACATGGCGCCGGAACATTTGCTGGCAATCACTGGCGATGGTGAAGAGAGCGAAACGGTTGACCGAGATCGCGCGGAGCAAGTCGACGAGAGCTCAGACGTTTATTCGCTGGGAGTCGTGTTCTACGAACTCTTGGTCGGACAGCGGCCTTACGTTGTTGATGAAACGGCGCAGTCGTTGATGAGAGCCGCGCGAAATGCTTGCTAAACGTTTGCAAGGTCCGGGGAACTTTCCAGACGAGGCTCGAGTTCCCAAAGGCTTACAGGTCATCGTACAAAAGTGCTTGCAGCCGATTCAGTCGCGCGAATCGGACGTTGCAAGCCAGTCAACTCGCTACACCAGCGTCGGTGAGGTGCTGGATGATCTCCGCCGATTCACCAAACGCCGCCCTCCCAAGTTCGCTCCCGATGTGAACTGGCTGCATCGAGTGATCCGCTGGCTGTTGCGGCATCCGACATTCTTTGCTGGCATGATCTTGTTAATTGCTATATTAACCAGTACGGTGGCTTGGGAGTTCATCGCGCATCGAAGATCTGTGCAAACCGCAAAGTCGTCTATCGATGCCATCGAGCGAACCTATGTGTCGCTCGGATCGGAACCAGACGGCAAGGTGATCCGAGAATCGATTACAGCGGTCTCAACGATTCGAACACGGCTCCTGTTTCAGTGGTCGTTTGCCACCGAGAAGCAAGCGGTGCTGCGTTATCGACTGGCTAGCGTTATCCACAACCACTCGACAAGTCCGGCTAATTTATTCGCCGCTACGAAACAGTATGCCGTGACCGAAGAGTATTGGCGGGGTCACCAAGGCCCTCGCGCGGCAGTATTGCGTGGTGATCGCGCCAACTGCCATTTGAAGCTGGCCAAGTTTCTCTCGCAAAGTGCCGTGAATTCGCGCGAGCGGTATCACAAGTGTCAGCGTCAGCAACACGAGGATGATTGCCTTCGATACTACCATGCCTCGTCGACAAATCTGACAGACGCCGACTCAGCAATCGAGACTGCCCGTCGTTTGGGAGCATCTGAAATCGACGTCGAGCGGGCTCGCAACATGCTATCTCAGCTTCGCGAAGCGCTAGGGGAACCCACAAGGTAAGGCAGATCCCTCGTTGATGACGGGGATCACCATGCGATAAGTCTGGCTCTATCGCATGTTATAGCCTGGACGATGATGCCAATTGTCAACGCCTTGAAGTATCGAGAATTCTCGGCACGCAGAGTTTGACACTTGCGCCACTTGACCTAGGTTTGCATGTCCGATGTCCCAGTTGTCCGGGGGATGATTGGCTCGGACTTTGGTTCAGGGAAGAACCGGCCGCAACCAATAACGGATCGCTAGTTTTTGGGGTTTACCCTCTTTGGAGGGTTTGTGTTTGAGTGCCTTGTTCGATGACTCTGTCCGGCCGGCTGACGAATCGAACAGCACATTTCCCGCTAATTCCGACCGGGACAGTTGCAAGAAAGAGAGGATTTTGATGCGTAGTCTTGGAAAAAGTGTGAAGCGTTTCTTGGTGTCTGAAGATGGCCCCACGGCCGTTGAATACGCCGTCATGTTGGCTTTGATCGTTGTCGTTTGTCTGTCAGCCGTTGGTACGGTTGGTAGCAACGCCAATACCAAGTTCGA
>PBMZ01000085.1 GCA_002722955.1 Planctomycetaceae bacterium
GACGACGACGTGATCACGGGCGGCATCGTGTTCAACGGTGGCGGCGATAACGACAACGACTCCGTCGGAGCCGGGAATGGCGATAGTTTGCTGGAACTGCGAACCACGGGTGGCAGCGACATCCGCTTGAACGGACCAGTCACGCTGGCCAGTGACCTCTTAATCACCACCAACGGCGACGGTGGCCTCGACACGGGACAAGGCACGGCGGGCAACATCACGCTGACGCACGATGCTCCGGTGAACTCGCAAGCCACCGAGAACAACGATCTGGAACTGCGCAGCGGCACCGGCACGGTCAACATCAACGCCAACTTGGGTGATGGTGCGATTGGCACAACGCGAGCACTCGAGAGCGTGGTGATCAGCGATACGACGGGCCTGGTGACCTTCGGCGGTACCGACACGATCACGGCCGCTCAAGACGCGGGTCCGGTGACGCTTGTCAGGACTGTTGCCGAGATCAACCTCGGCAAGGGCACGGAAGACGACGATGAAATCTCCGGCAGCGTGATTCTCAACGGTGGCAACAGCGGGTTGATCGAAGTTCGCACGATCGCGGGCGGCACAGTTCGTATCAACGGCCCCTTGACAATTCAGACGGATGTTCGCATTGATACCGATCCAACAGCTAACACCTCGACCGGCGGAGCGGACGTTACATTCACGAACCAAGCGTCTATTGATTCGCAAGCCAGTGAAGCAAACGACCTCGTCATCGATGTCGGTGTGGCGAGCGTGTTCTTCAATGAAGACATCGGCACGGCGGCTGACGGCGAACTCGGACGTCTTGAAGTCGAAGGGTCCGATGCGACTAGCGTGGTGTTCGGCCAAGCCGACGTCGAATCAGCGGCGGATACAGGTCCCGTAAACCGCATTGAATTGGTAGGCGGCGGAACGACCGCGAACGCGTTGGACATCGGCAGTTTGGATGTGGTTGGGCGAGTCGTCTTTAACGGCGGCGCTGCGAACACTATTATCGAAACAACAACCGACGCTGTTCGCATCAATGGCCCGGTGATTCTCGAGTCCGACTTGCGAATCGACACCGACGTAGCTGCTGCGGCCGGCACGGAAGTCGGCAACGTGTTGTTCACCAACGATGCGTCGATCGACAGCGACGCCAATGAAGCCAACGATCTCGTCATCGACGCCGGATCGGCCGGTGTCTTCTTTAACGAAGACATCGGCTCGACGGCCAACGGTCAGTTGGGGCGACTTGAGATCGAGCAAGCTGTCACGAGTGTTGTCTTTGGTCAAGCCGACACGGAAGCCGCTCTCGACACTGGCCCTGTCAATCTCGTCAGTGTCGTGGGCGACGAGACGGCTGGAAACGCGATCGACATCGGAAGCATCGACATCATCGGAAGCATCGTCTTGAATGGCGGCACGGTGAATTCCGCCAACGATGTCGTGGCGATTCAATCGACAACCGATGCCATGCGATTCAACGGCCCGATCACGCTCCGTAGCGATGTTCGAATCGATACATCGATCGCCGCAGCCAGCGGTACAGAAGTCGGCAACGTTTTGTTCACGAACGACGCCCCGATCGACAGCGACTTGACCGAAGCCAACGACCTGGTCATCGATGTTGCCGCAGCCAGTGTGTTCTTTAACGAGGACATTGGTGCTGCCACTGCAAACAGCGAGCTCGGGCGGCTCGAAATCGAAAACGCCGACACGAGCGTCGTGTTTGGGCAAGCCGACGACGAATCCGGCGCGGACATTGGTCCTGTCAACACTGTGAACCTCGTCGGCGATGGTAGTAACGGCAACGCACTCGACATTGGCAGCGTGACGTCGACGGGCAATATTCTATTCAATGGCGGCGCGGCGAACTTGATCACGATTCAAACGACTGATGACAGCGTGCGAGTCAGCGGGGCGACGATCTTGCAAACGGATGTCCGCATCGACACCGACCGCGATGACGCGGACGACGGAACGGGAGCCAACGTAATGTTTACGAATGACGCTCCGATCAATTCTGGTGATGGCACGTCGGTGGCTCCGTTGGGCACGACGGTCGAACGCAACACGTTCACGATTGACGCGGGTGACACCAGTCTATTGTTCAACGAAGACATTGGCTCGACGCAGGCGTTGGGATCACTACTCATCGAGCAAGCCGACACGCGCGTGGCGTTCGGGCAAGAAGACAACGAGACCGCTGGTGCAGGCACGGTTGGGCCGGTCAACATCATCAACGCGGATACCGGCATCGACGTCGGCGCGGGAACGGATATCATTGGCGTCGACTCGACCGACACGCTCATCAACGGTGGCGGCATCTTCTTGAACGGTGGCGCGGCGGGCTTGATCACGTTGAGTACGCTCAACAATGACATCCGCTTTAACGGCGTGACCGTGTTGCAGACGGCGGCCACGCTGCAAACGAACGCGGCTGGCGGCGACATCACCTTTACGAACGAATCACCGATCGACTCGGGCGACGGCACGGACAACACGGCGGCAGCAACGACTGCTGAACGCAATACGCTGACGCTCGACGCAGGCACGGGATCGATCTTCTTCAACGAAGACATCGGCTCTGCGCAAGCACTGGATGAGTTGGACGTATTGCGAGCATCAGGCGGCGTCACCTTCGGCGTCGAGGACACTGAGACTCCATTCACATCCGGCAGTGGCCCAGTCAACATCGTGAACGCGGACAATGGCATCGACGTTGGCGTGGGTAATACGGCCGCCAACGTGATCGAAGGCACGGGAATCGCGCTGAACGGTGGCACCACCAACGACACGATTACGTTGACCACGATTGGCGATGACGTGCGGTTCAATGGCGAGTTGACACTGCAAACCACGAATACCGTGATCACGACGGGTTCCGGCATTGCTGGCGACATCGTGTTGACCAACGACACGCCTGTGGACTCGGGCGATGGAACGATTGGAACACCGGCAGCGACGACGGCCGAGCGGAACAACCTCACGTTGACCGTGGGATTGGGCAAGGTCGAATTCAACGAAGACATCGGCGGCCAACAACGGTTGAATCAGTTGACCGTCACCAAGGCCGACGATGGCGTGTTCTTCGGGACTGCGGACAACGAGACTCCGGCTACCGGCGGACGCGGACCCGTGAACATCGTCAACGCGGACGGTGCGATCGACGTCGGCTCGACGGACGTGATCGATGACGGCGTGATCTTTAACGGTGGCGCCGCGAACTTGATCACCGTTCAGACGACCGACGACACGATTCGGATCAACGGGCCAACCGTGTTGCAAACTAATGTGCGGATCGACGCGGACCTTGATGATGCCGATGACGGAACGGGCGGCGACGTGACCTTTACCAATGATGCACCGATCGATTCGGGCGACGGCACGTTGGATGCTCCAGCGGCGACAATGGCGGAACGCAACAGCCTTGTCTTCGATGTCGGCGGCGCGAGCGTTTTGTTCAACGAAGACATTGGCGGCACGCAAGCTCTAAGCACGCTGTTCATCGAGCAAGCTGATACGCGCGTGGTCTTCGGCCAAGACGACACGGAAACACCGGACACCGGCGGCGTCGGCCCTGTGAATGTCGTCAATGCGGATAGCGGCATCGATATCGGCACCGGAACGGACATCATCGGCGTCGACTCGACCGGCACCGTGATCGCTGGCGGCGGCATCTTCTTAAACGGTGGCAGCGTGGACTTGATCACGTTGACCACGATCAATAGTGACGTTCGCTTTAACGGCGTGACGACTCTGCAAACGGCGGCCGTGATTCAATCCGATGCGGCTGGCGGAGACATTACATTCACGAATGAAACGCCGATCGATTCCGGCGACGGCACGGACAACACGCCGGCGGCCACGACGGCCGAACGCAACAAGTTGACGCTCGATGCCGGCACGGGCTCGGTATTCTTTAATGAAGACATTGGAGCCACTCAGGCGTTGGATGAGTTGGACATTTTGCGAGCATCCGGTGGCGTCACGTTTGGCGTCGAGGACACCGATGTCCCGAACACTTCGGCATCCGGTCCTGTCAACATCGTCAACGCGGACAACGGCATCGATATCGGCGTCGGCAACACAGCGGCGAATGTCATTCAAGGCACGGGCGTCACCTTCAACGGCGGTGATGGTGCCTTAATCACGCTGACGACGATCGCGGGCGACGTACGAGTCAACGGGCCGTTGTTCTTGCACACGGACACCGTGATCACGACCGGCAACAACGTCGCCGGCAACGTGGACTTTACCAACGACACGCCGATCGACAGCCGAGACGGCACGGTTGGCACGCCCGCGGCGACGGCGGCGGAACGCAACGACTTGACGATTACCGCGGGATTGGGTGGCGTGACGTTTAATGAAGACATCGGAGCCACTCAGCCGATCGGTGCATTGACAGTGACGAAAGCCGACGCGGGCGTCACGTTTGGAGCCGCCGATACCGAAACGAATCTCACCGGTGGCACGGGACCGGTTGAAGTCGTCAACACCGACGAGGACATCAACGTTGGCTCGACCGACGTCATGGATGGTGGCATCATCTTGAACGGTGGTAACAGCGGGTTGATCACCTTGACAACGACCGGCGACAATGTTCGCTTTAACGGTCCGGTCGAGATGCAAACGGACGTTGTCATCGACACGGGTGCGAATGTTGCTGGTGATGTGACTTTCACGAACGACTCGCCCATCGACAGTCAAGCCAACGAGAACATCGACCTGACCATCACGGTCGGCTTAGGCGGCGTTTTCTTTAATGAAGACATTGGTGTCACGCGGCCGCTGAGCAAATTGACGGTGACCAAAGCCGACGCGGGCGTCGTGTTTGGCGAGGACGACACGGAGACTCCGAACACTGGCGGCACGGGTGCAGTGGAGTTGGTGTTCGTCAATGACGGCATCGACATTGGTGCGACGGACGTGATCGACGGCGGCATCATCCTCAACGGCGGTACAGTCACCAACGCCATCGTGATGACGACCGCCGGTGGAAGCGTCCGCTTGAACGGCCCCGTCACGCTAGAAACCGATACGACGATCGATACGGGCGAGAATCTCGCGGGCGACATCATCACGACGAACGACGCTCCAGTCGACAGCCAAGCTAACGAGTTCAACGACTTCACACTCCGCGCCGGCTTAGGAACCGTGCGGATCAATGAAAACTTGGGCGAGACGCGTCGGCTCAGTGCACTCACAATCATGCAAGCCGACGCGGGCGTGATCTTCGGTGAGGCGGATGCGGAAACACCGGACACCGGCGGCATGGGCCCCGTCGATCAAGTCAACACGAACGAGGCGATCGACGTTGGCTCGACGAACATCATCACCGGCGGCATCACATTAAACGGCGGCACGAACGCAGCGTTAATCAGTATCACGACGACAGGCGACTCGGTTCGGTTGAATGGAGCCGTGACACTATCGACCGACACGAGCATCGACACGGATTCGACCGACATCAACGGCGAAGGCGGCAATGTTCTATTCACGAATGATGCTTCGATTAACAGTCAGGCGACCGAAGCCAACGATTTGACGCTCGACGTCGGATTGGCAAGCATATTCTTCAACGAAGACATTGGCACGTTGGCAGGTGGTCAGCTTGGTCAATTGATCGTCATTGAAGCCGACACGAGCGTGATCTTCGGACAAGCCGCCGCGGACGACGATGGTATGAGCCCGCTTGATGACGCTGGCGTGGTGAACTTCGTCGAGATCGTGGGTGACGGCGATGATGGGACCTTCGACTTCAACATCGGTTCGGCGGACATCATCGGTTTGATCGCACTCAACGGTGGCGATGACAACAGCACCACGTTTGGAGCCGCCGAGGACTTATTCACTCTGAATACGACCAGTGACGACGTTCGATTTAACGGAACATGGCGGCTGGATTCGGACGTTCGCATCGACACGGATGAGACAGCGGACTTTGCCAGCGGTGGCGCGGACATCTTGTTCACAAATGATACGCCGATCGATAGCGATACCAGCGAAGCGAATTCGTTGTTCATGGATGCTGGTACGGCGAACATCTTCTTTAATGAAGACATCGGTAACATCGCGGCGAATACGGCACTGGGCCGCTTGTTGGTTGAAGAAGCCGACGGCCAAATCATCTTCGGTCAAGCCGACACAGGCGATGATGGCATGAACCCCACGGTCGATGGTGGCGTCGTTAACGTGATCAACATTGTCGGTGATAGCTCAAACGCGAGCTTCGACTTCGATCTCGGAACGGTCGACATCATTGGCGAGATCATCTTCAACGGTGGAGACAACAACAGCAGTGACGTAACGGCCAACGCGAATGATGACCTGCTGACCTTGAACACGACCAGCGACGACGTACGGATCAACGGACGAACAACACTCAACAGTGATGTGTTGATCGATACCGACGAGACGGGATCAACGACAACCGGTGGTGCGGATGTGTTGTTCACGAATGACACGTCGATCGACAGCGAAGTTAACGAAGGCAACGACCTCGAAATCGACGCTGGTATCGCCAGCATCTTCATTAATGAAGACATCGGCGGCTTCGCGGCGAATACGGAACTCGGTCGTTTGTTGATTCAAGAAGCCGACGGCTTAGATGATTCCAACAATCCAACCGGTGGCGTGATCTTCGGCCAAGCAGCCGCGGACGACGATGGAATGAGCCCGACCAACGATGGCGGCGTTGTGAATGTCGTCAACATTATTGGAGACACCGGTACGGGAGCCGATGCAACATTCGACATCGATCTCGGAAACTTCGACATCATCGGCCGCGGCACTGATGACGGAAATACTCGCAACGGTGCGGGCATCGTTCTAAACGGCGGCAATATCAACAGCACAACCTTCGGTGCCGTCGAAGACACGATCGCCTTCAATACCACAAGTGACGACGTGCGGTTCAACGGTCACGTCGTCCTTGGAAGCGATGCAATCATCGATGTCGACGAAACTGGTGATTCTGCCACTGGTGGAGCCGACGTGTTGTTCACGAACGACGCGTTCGTTGATTCGGTGGCCAACGAAGCCAACAGCATCACGATCGACGCTGGCACGCAAAACGTGCTCTTTAATGAAGACATCGGCGGTGGAAGCAACCAACAAATCGGATCGCTTATCGTTACTGAAGCGGACGGCAGTGTGATCTTCGGGCAAGCCACCGCGGACGATGATGGCGACATGCCGGCAAACGATGGCGGTGTGGTCAATGTTGTGAACTTCGTTGGCGATAACAGCGATACAAGCTTCGACTTCGATATTGGACACGATGACATCATTGGCTTGATCACATTCAACGGTGGTGATGTCAACAGCACGGTTGATGGCGCCGCCGAGGATCTGTTGACGCTCAACACGACAACCGATGACGTTCGAATCAACGGTACATTGCGGCTCGATTCGGATGTTCGGATCGACACGGATGAGACCGCGGACTCGTCCACAGGTGGCGCGGACATCCTGTTTACCAACGACACGCCGATCGATAGCGATACGGGCGAAGCGAACTCGTTGTTCATGGACGCGGGTATCGCCAACATCTTCTTCAACGAAGACATTGGCAACATTGCCGCAAATACCGAACTGGGACGCATGTTGGTCGAGGAAGCCGACGGACAGATCATCTTCGGTCAAGCCGACGCGGACGATAACGGCATGAGCCCGACGAACGACGGCGGTGTGGTCAACGTGATCAACCTCGTTGGCGACAGCTCGAATGCGAGCTTCGATTTCGATCTGGGCACCGTCGACATCATCGGCGAAGTCATCTTTAACGGTGGCGACAACAACAGTCGAGATGTCACGGCGAACGTGAATGATGATCTGCTGACCTTGAACACGACCAGCGACGACGTGCGGATTAACGGACGAACAACACTCAACAGTGATGTGTTGATCGATACCGACGAGACGGAATCAACGACAACCAGCGGAGCTGATGTGTTGTTCACGAACGACACGTCGATCGATAGCGACACGAATGAAGGCAATGACCTCGAACTCGACGCGGGTATTGCGAACATCTTCTTCAACGAAGACATTGGAGCCCTTGCGGCGGACAGCGAACTGGGTCGCTTGCTGATTCAAGAAGCTGACGGATTGGATGATTCGAACAATCCAACCGGCGGCGTGGTCTTCGGTCAAGCTGCTGCGGACGACAACGGTATGAGCCCGCTTGTCGATGGCGGCGTGGTGAATGTCGTCAACATCGTGGGCGACACGGGAACGGGCGCCGGCGCGACGTTCGATATCGATCTCGGTACGCTCGACATCATCGGCCGCGACACGGATGATGGCACCACGCGAAACGGTGCAGGCATCGTCCTTAACGGCGGCGACAACAACAGCACGACCTTCGGCGCGGCCGAAGACACGATTCAATTCAACACGACCAGCGATGACGTGCGGTTTAACGGTCACGTCGTTTTGGCCAGCGACGCCAACATCGATGTCGACGAAACAGCCGATTCGACGACTGGCGGAGCCGACGTATTGTTCACCAACGACGCGTTCTTGGATTCATTCGCCAATGAAGCCAACAGCATCACGATCGATGCCGGTACGCAAAACGTGTTCTTTAACGAGGACATCGGTGGCGGCGCGAACCAACAGTTGGGAGCACTCATCGTTGAGGAAGCTGACGGCCAGGTCATTTTCGGTCAAGCAGCCGCAGACGATGACGGCAACATGCCAAACAACGATGCCGGTGTGGTCAACGTCTTTAACATCGTGGGCGATGACTCAGACGCCACCTTCGACGTCAACTTGGGATCGGCCGACATCATCGGCGAAATCATCTTGGGCGGCGGTGACAACAACAGTCGCGACGTCGCCGGCAACCTCAACGACGACCAGTTCACGCTGAGCACTACGAGCGATGACGTGCGGATCAACGGTCGGCTGACTCTCAACAGTGATGTGTTGATCGATACTGACGAGACCGCTGACACAACGACCGGCGGAGCGGATGTGTTGTTCACGAACGACATGCCCATCGACAGTGAAGTTGGTGAAGGCAACGACCTCGAATTAGACGCCGGTATTGCGAGTGTCTTTATCAACGAGGACATTGGCAACTTCGCCGCGGACACGGAACTCGGTCGGTTGCTGATTCAAGAAGCCGATGGCCTGGATGACTCGAACAATCCTACGGGCGGCGTGATCTTCGGTCAAGCCGATGCCGACGATGATGGCATGAGCCCACTGGTCGATGGTAGCGTGGTTAATATCGTCAACATCATCGGCGACATTGGAACTGGTTCCGACGCAACCTTTGACATCGATCTCGGAACGTTCGACATCATCGGTCGCGGCGCGGACAACGGCAACACACGCAACGGCGCGGGCATCGTACTGAATGGCGGGAACGTCAACAGCACGACATTCGGTGCGGCGGAAGACACGATTACGTTCAACACGACCAGTGACGACGTACGGTTCAACGGCCATGTTGTCTTGGGTAGCGACGTAGTGATCGATGTTGACGAAACTGCTGACTCGACAACTGGCGGCGCCGACGTGTTGTTCACGAACGACGCGTTTGTTGACTCGGTCTCCAACGAAGCCAACAGCATCACGATCGACGCTGGTACGGATAACGTGTTCTTCAACGATGACATCGGCGGTAGCACGAACCAACAGATTGGTTCGTTGATTGTTTCGGAAGCTGACAACAGCGTGATCTTCGGTCAAGCCCCCGCGGACGATGCCGGCGACATGCCTGCTAACGATGGCGGTGTTGTGAATCTTGTCAACATCGTTGGCGATAGCAGCGACACAAGCTTTGACTTCGATATCGGTCGCGATGACATCATTGGCCTGATCACCTTCAACGGTGGTGACGTCAACAGCACGGTTAATGGAGCAGTCGAAGACCTCTTCACCTTGAACACGACGACCGATGATGTTCGAGTCAACGGTACATTGCGGCTCGATTCGGATGCTCGCATCGACACTGATGAAGACGAATCATCCAGTGTGGCTGGTGGCGCGGGCATCTTGTTCACGAATGACGCACCAATTGACAGCGATACGAGCGAAGCCAACTCGCTGTTCTTGGATGCGGGTATTGCCAACGTCTTCTTTAACGAAGACATCGGTAACATCGCAGGCAACACCGAACTGGGACGCTTGTTGATTGAGGAAGCTGATTCGAGTGTCGTGTTCGGTCAAGCTGCCGATGACGATAACGGCACTAGCCCAACGGTCGACGGTGGCGTAGTCAACGTAATCAACATTGTTGGCGACAGCAGCGATACGACAAACGACTTCGATATTGGAAACGAAGACATCATCGGTCTGATCGTGCTCAACGGCGGCGATGACAACAGCACAACCTTCGGTGCTGCCGAAGACTTGCTGACTTTGAACACGACAACCGACGACATTCGCTTTAACGGTACATTGCGACTGGATTCAGACGTTCGCATCGATACGGACGAGACCGCGAACTCGACAAGCGGCGGCGCGGACATCCTGTTTACGAACGATACGCCGATCGACAGCGATACCAGCGAAGCCAACTCGTTGTTTATGGATGCTGGCATCGCCAACATCTTCTTTAACGAGGACATCGGCAACATCGCCGCGAACACCGAACTGGGTCGATTGCTGGTTGAAGAAGCCGATGGCCAAATTATCTTCGGTCAAGCTGACACGGATGATAATGGAACAAGCCCAACGGTTGACGGTGGCGTTGTTAACGTGATTAACATCGTGGGCGACAGCTCGAACGCGAGCTTCGACTTCGATCTCGGCACGGTCGACATCATTGGCGAGATCATCTTTAACGGCGGTGGCAACAACAGCCGCGACGTAGCCGCCAACGCCAACGATGACCTGCTGACCTTGAACACGACCAGCGATGATGTGCGAGTCAACGGTCGCACGACGCTCAACAGCGATGTGTTCATTGACACTGATGAGACGGCATCAACAACAACTGGTGGTGCGGATGTCTTGTTCACGAATGACACATCCATCGACAGTCAAAACAGCGAAGGCAACGACCTCGAAATCGACGCCGGTATCGCCAGCATCTTCTTTAACGAAGACATCGGCAACATGGCCGACGGTGAGTTGGGACGGCTGTTGATTCAAGAAGCCGACGGTTTGGATGACTCGAATAATCCGACCGGCGGCGTGATCTTCGGTCAAGCAGCTGTTGATGACGATGGCCTGAGCCCCACGAACGACGGCGGTGTGGTTAATGTTGTGAGCATCGTCGGTGACACAGGAACTGGCGCTGATGCGACCTTTGACATCGATCTGGGAACGGTCGACATCATCGGTCGCGGCTCTGATGACGGTAACACACGCAACGGCGCTGGCATCGTCCTGAATGGCGGAAACAGCAACAGCACAACATTCGGCGCTGCCGAAGATACGATTGCCTTCGATACGACCAGTGATGACGTGCGGTTCAACGGACACGTTGTCTTGGGTAGTGACACAACTGTCGATGTCGACGAAACGGCTGACTCGGCGACTGGCGGAGCCGACGTGTTGTTCACAAACGACGCGTTTGTTGACTCGGTGGCTAACGAAGCCAACAGCATCACGATCGACGCTGGCACACAGAACGTGTTCTTCAACGAAGATATCGGTGGCGGAACGAACCAACAGATTGGATCGCTGATCATCACCGAAGCCGATAACAGCGTAATCTTCGGTCAAGCGGCCGCGGATGATGACGCCGACATGCCTGCTAGCGACGGTGGCGTCGTCAATGTTGTGAACATCGTCGGTGACAGTAGCGATACCAGCTTCGACTTCGATATCGGCCGCGATGACATCATTGGCTTGATCACCTTCAATGGCGGCGACGTTAACAGCACTGTCGACGGTGCGGCTGAAGATCTCTTTACCTTGAACACGACAACTGATGACGTTCGAGTCAACGGTACACTGCGGCTCGATTCGGACGCTCGCATCGACACGGATGAAGATGAAGCTTCCAGTGTCGCTGGTGGCGCGGGCATCTTGTTCACGAATGACACACCGATCGATAGCGATACAAGCGAAGCCAACTCGCTGTTCTTGGACGCTGGTATTGCCAACATCTTCTTTAACGAAGACATCGGTGACATCGCAGCGAATACCGAACTTGGTCGCTTGTTGATCGAAGAAGCCGACACGAGTGTCGTGTTCGGTCAAGCTGCCGACGACGATAACGGCTCCAGTCCAACGGTCGACGGTGGCGTGGTCAACGTGATCAACATCGTTGGTGACAGCAGCAACACAACGAACGACTTCGACATCGGAACCGAAGACATCATCGGTCTGATCGTGCTCAACGGCGGCGATGACAACAGCACGACGTTTGGTGCTACCGAAGACTTGTTGACGCTTAATACAACGACTGACGATGTTCGCTTTAACGGAACATTGCGATTGGATTCGGATGTTCGCATCGATACGGATGAGACTACAGACTCAACGAACGGTGGCGCGGACATCTTGTTCACGAACGACACGCCAATCGACAGTGATACGAGCGAAGCGAACTCGCTGTTCGTGGATGCTGGTATTGCCAACATATTCTTTAACGAAGACATCGGCGACATTGCCGCGAACACCGAACTTGGTCGCTTGCTGGTCGAGGAAGCTGACGGCCAAATCATCTTCGGTCAAGCCGACACAGACGACGATGGCATGAGTCCGACAGTCGATGGCGGGGTTGTCAACGTGATCAACATCGTCGGCGACAGCTCGAACACAAGCTTCGACTTCGATCTCGGTACTGTCGATATCATCGGCGAAGTGATCTTCAACGGTGGTGACAACAACAGTCGCGATGTCACGGCGAATGCTAACGATGACCTGCTGACCTTGAACACAACCAGTGACGATGTCCGGATCAATGGTCGTACAACACTCCACAGTGATGTGTTTATCGACACCGACAAGACGGCAACGACCACGACCGGTGGCGCTGACGTGCTGTTCGCGAATGACACGTCAATCGACAGTGACACCAGTGAGGGCAACGACCTCGAAATTGACGCGGGTATCGCAAGCATCTTCTTCAACGAAGACATCGGAGCCTTCGCGGCGAACACGGAACTCGGTCGCTTGTTGATTCAAGAAGCTGATGGTTTGGATGACTCAAATAACCCGACTGGTGGCGTGATCTTCGGTCAAGCGGCCGCGGATGATGATGGCATGAGTCCAACCAACGACACAGGGGGCGTTAATGTTGTGAACATCGTTGGCGATACCGGAACGGGAGCCGACGCAACGTTCGACATCGATTTGGGAACCGTCGACATCATCGGTCGTGGAGCCGATGACGGTAACACACGCAACGGTGCAGGCATCGTTTTGAACGGCGGTAACGTCAACAGCACGACGTTCGGTGCCGCTGAAGACACGATTACGTTCAACACGACTAGCGATGACGTACGATTCAACGGCCACGTGGTCTTGGCCAGCGACGCGACGATCGATGTCGACGAAACGACTGACACGGCAACCGGCGGAGCCGACGTGTTGTTCACGAATGACGCGTTTATTGACTCGGTAGCTAACGAAGCCAACAGCATCAACATCGACGCGGGCACGCAAAATGTGTTCTTCAATGAAGACATCGGTGGCGGCACGAACCAGCAGATTGGTTCGTTGATCGTGACCGAGGCCGACAACAGCGTGATCTTCGGTCAAGCGGCCGTGGACGATGACGGCGACATGCCGACCAACGATGGCGGCGTCGTCAACGTGATCAACATTGTTGGCGATAGCAGCGATACTAGCTTCGACTTCGATATCGGATCAACGGATGTCGTGACGCTGATCACCTTGAACGGTGGCGACAATAACTCGACCAGTGGCGCGGCCGAAGACACGATCACGCTCAACACGACCAGCGACGATGTGCGATTCAACGGTGTGTTGCGATTAGATTCGGACGCACGCATCGATACCGATGACGACGATGCCTCGACGGCTGCCGGTGGGGCCGACGTGCTGTTTACGAACGACACGTCAATCGATAGCGATGTTAGCGAAGCCAACAGCCTCGTCATGGATCTCGGTATTGCCAGTGTGTTCTTCAACGAAGACATCGGTATCGGCGGAGTGAAGACGGAACTTGGGCGGCTGATCATCGAAGAAGCCAACACCAGCGTCGAGTTTGGGCAAGCCGATGATGAATCGGGTGCGGACACGGGACCGGTCAACACGGTGAACTTGGTCGGTGATGATAACAACGTCGGTTTGGACATTGGCAGTGAGACGTCGACGGGCAACATCCTCCTCAATGGCGGCGCGACGAATCTCATAACGATTCAAACGACTGATGACAGCGTGCGAGTCAGCGGCGCGACGATCTTGCAAACGGACGTTCGCATCGACACCGACCGCGATGACGCTGACGACGGAACTGGAGCCAACGTGACCTTTACGAACGATGCTCCCATCGATTCTGGTGATGGCACGTCGGTGGCTCCATTAGGCACGACGGCTGAACGCAACACGTTCACGATCGATGCGGGTGGAGCCAGCGTGCTGTTCAACGAAGACATCGGTTCGACACAGGCTCTGGGATCACTACTGATCGAACAAGCCGACATGCGCGTCGTGTTTGGTCAAGAAGACAACGAGACGGCGGGCGCGGGTACGGTTGGTCCGGTTAACATCGTCAATGCTGACACGGGCATCGATATCGGCACGGGCACGGACATCATTGGCGTCGACTCGAACGATGCTCTGATCAACGGTGGCGGCATCTTCTTAAATGGTGGCGCGGCAAACTTGATTACGTTGATCACGCTTAACAGCGACATTCGATTCAACGGCGTAACAGTTCTGCAAACGGCGGCCACGCTGCAAACGAACGCGGCTGGCGGCGACATTACCTTTACCAACGAAACCCCCATCGATTCCGGTGATGGAACGGACAACACCCCGGCGGCAACGACGGCTGAGCGGAATACGCTGACGCTCGATGCCGGCACGGGCTCGGTATTCTTCAACGAAGACATCGGTTCGACGCAGGCACTGGATAAGTTAAACGTTCTGCGAGCATCCGGTGGCGTAACCTTCGGCGTCGAAGACATCGAGACTCCATTTACGTCCGGCAGCGGTCCGGTCAATATCATCAACGCCGACAACGGCATTGACATCGGCGTCGGCAACACCGCGGCCAATGTAATCGAAGGCACCGGCATTGTGCTGAATGGTGGCACGACCAACGACACGATCACGTTGACGACGATCGGCGATGATGTTCGCTTCAATGGCGAGCTCACTCTGCAAACCACGAACACCGTGATCACGACGGGAGCAAACGTTGCTGGCGACGTCGTGTTTACAAAAGACACACCCATCGATTCGGGCGATGGAACGATTGGAACACCGGCAGCGACAACGGCCGAGCGTAACAATCTCAGCTTGACCGCGGGTCTTGGTAAAGTTGAATTCAACGAAGACATCGGAGCCCAGCAGTTCATCAATCAGTTGACAGTCACGAAAGCCGACGATGGTGTTTTCTTTGGCACGGCTGACAACGAGACTCCGGACACCGGTGGACGCGGACCTGTCAACATTGTTAACGCAGACGGTGCGATCGACGTCGGCTCGACGGACGTGATCGATGATGGCGTGATCTTTAACGGTGGTGCCGCGAACTTGATCACCGTTCAGACGACCGACGACACGATTCGGATCAACGGGCCAGCCGTGTTGCAAACCAATGTGCGGATCGACACCGACCTTGATGACGCCGATGACGGAACGGGCGGCGACGTGACGTTTACCAATGATGCACCCATTGATACTGGCGACGGTACCTTGGATGCTCCGGCGGCCACGACAGTGGAACGCAATAGCCTTGTCTTCGATGTCGGTGGCGCGAGTGTTTTGTTCAACGAAGACATTGGAGGCACGCAAGCTCTAAGCACGCTGTTTGTCGAACAAGCCGACACACGAGTCGTCTTTGGTCAAGAGGACACGGAAGCACCAGACACCGGCAGCGTCGGCCCAGTGAACGTCGTCAATGCGGATAGCGGCATTGATATCGGTACGGGAACTGACATCATCGGCGTCGACTCGAGCGGCACCGTGATCGCTGGCGGAGGCATCTTCTTGAACGGTGGCAGCGTGGACTTGATCACGTTGACGACGATCAATAGCAACGTTCGATTTAACGGCGTGACGACTCTGCAAACGGCGGCCGTGATTCAAACCGACGCGGCTGGCGGCGACATTGCATTCACGAACGAAACCCCCATCGATTCCGGCGACGGCACGGACAACACGCCCGCGGCAACGACAGCCGAACGCAACAAGTTGACGCTCGATGCGGGCACAGGTTCGGTGTTCTTTAACGAAGACATCGGTGCCACTCAGGCGTTGGATGAGTTGGACATCTTGCGAGCGTCAGGCGGCGTCACGTTTGGCGTCGAGGACTCCGATGTACCGAACACCTCGGCATCGGGACCCGTCAACATCGTCAATGCGGATAACGGCATCGACATCGGCGTCGGCAACACCGCGGCTAACGTGATTCAAGGGACGGGCGTCACGTTCAACGGTGGCGATGGGGCCTTGATCACGCTGACGACGATCGCGGGCGACGTTCGAGTTAACGGGCCGTTGTTCTTGCACACGGACACCGTGATTACGACTGGCAACAACATCGTTGGCAACGTTGACTTTACGAACGATACGCCGATCGACAGCCGAGACGGCACGGTTGGCACGCCCGCGGCCACCGCGTTGGAACGCAACGATTTGACGATTACCGCGGGATTGGGCAGCGTCACGTTTAATGAAGACATTGGAGCCACTCAGCCGATCGGCGCGCTGACGGTGACGAAAGCCGACGCGGGCGTCACGTTTGGAGCCGCCGATACGGAAACAAATCTCACTGGCGGCACGGGACCGGTTGAAGTCGTCAACACCGACGAGGACATCAACATTGGCTCGACCGACGTCATTGATGGTGGCATCATTTTGAACGGTGGTGCCAGCGGATTGATCACGATCACCACGACCGGCGACAACGTTCGCTTCAACGGTCCGGTCGAGATGCAAACTGACGTTGTTATCGACACTGGTGCGAACGTGGCTGGTAATGTGACTTTCACAAACGACTCGCCCATCGACAGTCAAGCCAACGAGAACATCGACCTGACGATCACGGCTGGCCTGGGCGGCGTGTTCTTTAACGAGGACATTGGAGTCACGCGGCCGCTGAGCAACTTGACGGTGACGAAAGCCGACGCGGGCGTCGTGTTTGGCGAGGACGACACGGAGACTCCGGACACAGGCGGGACGGGGGCGGTCGAACTGGTGTTCGTCAACGACGGCATTGACATCGGTTCGACGGACGTGATCGACGGTGGCATCATCCTCAACGGCGGCACGGTCGCCAACGCCATCGTGATGACGACCACTGGTGGAAGCGTCCGCTTGAACGGCCCCGTCACGCTGGAAACCGATACGACGATCGACACCGGCGAGAACCTCGCGGGCGACATCATCACGACGAACGACGCCCCCGTCGACAGTCAAGCCGGCGAGTTCAACGACTTCACACTCCGAGCCGGTTTGGGTGCCGTGCGGATCAATGAAAACTTGGGTGAGACGCGACGGCTCGGTGCACTCACAATCATGAAAGCCGACGCTGGCGTGATCTTCGGCGAGGCCGATGCGGAAACGCCGGACACTGGCGGCATGGGGCCCGTCGATCAAGTCAACACGAACGAAGCGATCGACATTGGCTCGACGAACATTATCACCGGCGGCATCACGCTGAACGGTGGCACGACAGCGGCTTTGATTAGCATCACATCGACGGGCGACTCGGTTCGGTTGAATGGAGCCGTCACGCTCTCAACCGACACGAGCATTGACACGGACTCGACCGACAACAACGGCGAAGGCGGCAATGTTCTGTTCACGAACGACGCGTCGATCAACAGCCAAGCGGCCGAAGCCAACGACCTGACGCTGGATGTTGGCGTGGCAAGTGCCTTCTTTAACGAGGACATTGGTACGCTGGCCGGTGGACAACTTGGCCAACTGATTGTGATTGAAGCAGACACAGGTGTTATCTTCGGACAAGCCGCTGCGGACGACGATGGCATGAGCCCATTGAATGATGCTGGCGTGGTCAACTTCGTCGAGATCGTTGGCGACGGCGATGATGCGACGTTCGATTTCGACATCGGTTCGGCTGACATCATAGGCTTGATCGCGCTCAACGGTGGCGATGACAACAGCACGACCTTTGGTGCTGCCGAAGACTTGCTAAACTTGAACACCACGACTGACGAC
>PBMZ01000086.1 GCA_002722955.1 Planctomycetaceae bacterium
AGGGCGCCTGATCAAACTGGTTCGAGTCCGCTGAACCTCATTTGCCACATCAAAGATGCAACGCCCATTGGCCATCGCCGGTGGGCGTTGTTTTGTTGACGGTACATCAGCATGGTGTGGTATACTGGACGGATCGCGTCGGCGAAGCCCGAGGAAACAACGATGAGTACTGGTAATTCAATACTTGAGGTCGAATATCCCTATTCGGATGGAGAACCGATGGGCGAATCGGACTTGCATCGTGATTTGATGTTTGACGTCATCGAATTGCTCAGGCAACGGTATGCCGGAGAAAACGTCTATATTTCCGGAAACCAGTTTCTCTATTATCGCGAGGGACATCCCAAGAAGGTCGTTTGCCCTGACGCGATGGTGGTTTTTGATTGCTCACCGAAGCAACGTAAATCGTTCAAGATCTGGGAAGAAGACAGAATCCCAAGCGTCGTCTTCGAGGTAACCTCAGACAACACAAAATCAACAGACATCAATTCAAAGCCCGGTGTCTACAAAGAGGTCGGGGTTGCCGAGTACTTCATGTACGATCCGACAGGCGACTATTTGACTCCGTCGCTCTGTGGTTTTCGTCTGGATGGCAGCGAATACCGTCGAATCGAGCCTGAAAGCGATGGATCGATCACCTCGCAAACGCTGGGAGTGCGGCTGTACCTAATGTCAGGCGTCTTGACGGTCGACGACGCAAAGACAGGTGCGACACAATTGACGCGTCTCGAAGCCTCAAACGTGTCACGAGACCGCGAAAGAGTCCAACGCGAGCTTGCGGAGTCGGAACGCGATAAGGAACGATCAGCTCGATTAGCTGCGGAAGCGGAGCTTGAGCGGCTTCGCAAGCTGCTCGATTCGGACGCGACGTAAAACTTCAGATTCGCGCGATCAATTGATGCTTGCGTCGCTAAGATCGGGACGAATCGACAACGCTTCCAGTGCCAACGCAGTCTCGATGATCTCATTCGACGCTTGATGTCCCATCGTGCCGAGACCGGCGAAGCTCATGAAGATGCCCCAGTGATACCAGGCCATGATTCTGGTGACATCGCCGGAAAGTTGGCGAACGTCGAATCCCCACTTCCAACCTCCAAAACTGATGTTGAGCATGGGTCTCGCCCCGCAACGGAAAATGTCAACGGTTCGTTAGGCTCTTCCGCTATGCATCCAATCGCCGGAACATAGCCTCGCGTTGCCATGCAGGTGTTTCGAAAGATCGCCGAGTCATAGCGATGGCGAAGATAACTGTAGACCACTTCCAATGGTGCGCTTACAGAATAGGTTGCGGAGACGGTTGGCATATGGAGACTCTAATGAAGCAATTATGAATTCGGCATCCGCGAGCATCAAATGTTTTCTGTTTTCGAACGTTGCTCTGGCGATCTCGACCGACGATTTCTCAAAGTGCTCCGGTCGAGACTGCCGGTTGACTTGCCGATATCGTCTATTCGGTTAACATCAAGCTCTACTGAAACGACCCCAGACTTCTCCATAATTGCAGACTGGTTCATCGATGCGCGACTTTGAGTATGAAGCACCTACTGCCTTGGCCGATGCCGTTGAGTTGCTGGCCGGCGCGAACGGTTCCGCAAAGTTACTTGCGGGCGGCACAGACTTAATCGATCACGTTCGTACGGGACGGCTTGAGCCGGATTTGTTGATCGACATCAAGAAGCTCGCGGAACTAAATGTTCTCGAGGCTTCCGATTCTGGCCTTCGATTGGGTGCCGCCGTTCCGTGTTACCAGATTTATGGCAACGAGCAGATCACATCCAACTACTCTGCACTGGCGGACAGTTGTCAAATCATCGGTGGAGTTCAGATTCAGAGCCGCGCCAGCGTTGGCGGAAACCTCTGCAATTCTGGACCTGCTGCAGATTCGACTCCTAGCCTGATAGCACTCGGCGCCGTTTGCGTCATTGCTGGCCCCAACGGCACACGCGAAGTTGCCGCCGAGGATTTTTGCACGGCTCCGAGACAAAACGTCTTAGAAGCTGGTGAATTGCTCGTGGAATTGAAGTTTCCTGCTCCGGGTGGAAAGAGCGGATCGCACTATCGTCGCTTCATTCCTCGGAACGAGATGGACATTGCCGTCGTCGGAGTCGGCGCGGCGGTAACACTGGACGACAGTGGCGAGAATTTCGTCTCGGCACGAATTGCTTTGGGAGCCGTCGGTCCGACGCCGATCTTCGCTCAAGCGGCCGGTGATGCATTGGCGGGTCAGCCTGCCAACGACGACAGCATTGCTGCTGCCGCCGCTGCTGCTCGCGAAGTTGCCACACCGATCGACGACATGCGAGGCACGGTCGAATTCCGAAATCACGCCACAGCCGTGTTGACCGAGCGGGTCCTGAAGACCGCCATCGCACGAGCTCGCGGCGAAGCAGATGGCTATACGATTGGACATTGATGGCGTCCTCGGACGATTGATCAACTCAGACAACGATGACTCGAAGAATCTGAACGAAGGAATCACACATGGCTAAGAAACGGGTCGTTTCCACGACAATCAATGGAAACCAGACCGAGTTCCTCTGTGAGCCTCGACAAACATTACTTGAAGTCCTGCGTGACACGCTGAACTTGACCGGCGCCAAAGAAGGTTGCTCGAACGGCAACTGCGGGGCGTGCACGGTCTTGGTCGACGGGCGGCCTGTCGATAGCTGCCTAGTTTTGGCGGTTGAGATCGAAGGGGCGGACCTGGAGACGATCGAAGGCGTCGCATGCTCGGAAGCCTTGCATCCCGTCCAGCAGTGTTACCTAGAGAACGCGGCACTCCAATGCGGAATTTGCACGCCCGGCTTCATTATGTCGACAAAGGCCTTGCTCGATGAGAACTCAAGCCCCAGCGAAGACGACATCCGCTTCTATCTGGCAGGAAACCTTTGCCGCTGCACGGGTTATGACAAAATCGTGCGAGCCGTCCAGGATTCCGCGGAATTGATGGCGTCCAACGGAATTGATGGCGTCCAAATAGATCGTTGAAACGAAAAACTCACACACCCAAATCCAGGTGAGAATTATGGCAACCGCTGACGTAGATACAGCTCAAACCAACGGTAATGGAAAATATAAGGTCATCGGCACGCGCCCCATCCGCCACGACGGCGTCGATAAGGTCACTGGCCGAGCTCTTTATGGAGCGGACGTGAAGCTTTCGGGCATGTTGCATGCCGCCATGCTTCGCAGCCCTCACGCTCACGCAAACATCAAGTCGATCGACACGTCGAAAGCGGAAGCGCTGCCCGGCGTGCGAGCCGTCGTCACGAACGCGGATCTTCCTGAAGTGGGCGACCGAATCGCCGAGCTGGGCGAGGGAGCGGTCAACTTGCGGCACCTCAGTTGCAATGTTCTGGCTGGGCCCAAGGTGTTGTACAAGGGACATGCGATCGCCGCTGTCGCCGCGGAAAACATCCACATCGCGAAGGAAGCGGTTGGCCTGATCGATGTCGAATACGAATTGTTGCCACCAGTTCTCGATGTCCGCGAGGCTATGGAGGATAGCGCGCCGATTCTGAACGACGACGTGCGCACGGACACCATGGGCGAGTTGGGAAATACGCCAACAAACATCGCGGCTCATTTTCGCTACGAGAAAGGCGACATCGAAAAGGGTTTCGCCGAAGCGAAAGTCGTCGTCGAGAGAGAATTCGACACGGCAACCGTCCATCAAGGTTACATCGAACCGCACAACGCAACGGCACTCTGGAACAAAGACGGACACATCACCGTCTGGACCAGTACGCAAGGAACATTCTCTGTCCGCCAACAGGTGGCAGAATTGGTCAACGTACCGCTGTCCAAAGTCAAAGTCATCCCGATGGAGATCGGCGGCGGCTTCGGTGGCAAGATTTCTGTTTACCTGCAACCAGTAGCGGCACTGCTATCAAAGAAATCAGGTCAGGCGGTCAAGCTGATCATGGATCGCTCGGCCGTGTTCGAGGCCACGGGCCCGACGCCGGGATCTTATATTCGCGTCAAGATGGGTGTCGACGCAGGCGGAAAGATCACCGCCGCCGAAGCATACTTGGCTTACGAAGCTGGTGGTTATCCCGGTTCGCCTATCAACCCCGGCTGCATGTGCATTTTCGCTTGCTACGACGTTCCGAATGGCAAGATCGACGGTTTCGACGTCTGCGTCAACAAGCCACGCACCAACGCCTATCGAGCTCCCGGCGCAACCAACGCCGCATTCGCAGCCGAAACGGTCATCGACGAAATCTGCGATGAGCTTGGAATTTGCCCAGTCGAATTCCGCTTGAACAACGCTTCCAAAGAGGGCACTCGCCGCGTTGATGGTGTCGAGTACCCAGTCATTGGCATGGCCGACACAGTCGAGGCGATTAAATCGAGCGCGCACTGGCAGTCGAATTTGGAAGGTCCAAATCGCGGCCGCGGCGTCGCCTCAGGCTTTTGGTTCAATTGCGGATTGAAGTCAGCGGCAACAGCAACAGTTAACGCCGACGGATCGGTGTCGCTGATCGAGGGCTCCACAGACATCGGCGGCAGTCGCGCTAGCCTCGCCATGCAATTGGCCGAGACGCTGGGAATCGCTGCCGAGGACGTCAATCCAGCCGTCGTTGACACCGACAGCGTTGGCTACACCGACGTCACTGGCGGAAGTCGAGTGACCTTCGCGACGGGTATCGCAGCTTACGAAGCCGGAATGGATATTCGCCGCCAAATGATCGCGCGAGCCGCCGAGATTTGGGACGTCGATGCCGATCAAGTTCGTTACGAGGACGGCACTATTATTGGTCCAGAATCCAGCTACACATTCAAAGAGCTTGCAGAACTCGTCATTAAAACTGGTGATCCCGTCACCGGCCGCGGAGCGTCCAGTGCCGCAAACCAAGGCGGCGCCTTCGGAACTCACTGCGTGGATGTCGAAGTCGACCCAGACTTGGGCAAGGTCAAGATCCTGCGTTACACGATTGCTCAGGACTGTGGAACGGCCATTCATCCGAGCTACGTCGAAGGCCAAATGCAGGGCGGGGCAGTGCAGGGGATTGGTTGGGCGTTGAATGAAGAATACTTCTACGGCGATGATGGTAGCATGCACAACGCGAGCTACTTGGACTATCGAATCCCAACTTGCTACGACGTTCCGATGATCGAGACCATCATCGTCGAGGTCCCCGATCCAGAACATCCATTCGGCGTCCGCGGCGTCGGCGAAGTTCCCATCGTGCCACCTCCTGCAGCGATCGCAAACGCGATCAACAACGCCATCGGAGTTCAAATGACGGAACTTCCAATGTCGCCACCTCGGGTTGTTCACGAGATTCTCAAGAAGAACTCCTGATAATTGGCTTCCACGAAATGTCACAGAAAGAGCCCGGTCTCCCGCAAGAGCCGGGCTTTTTTCGTATTATTAGATAAGACATCGCATCGGAGATGATCATGCCCACGGTCTTTATTCCAGCTCTTCTCAAGGAACTCGCCGAAGGTGCCGAGACCGTTGAGATTGAAGGATCAACCGTGCGCGAGGTGGTCGAAAACTTAGAAGCAAAATTCCCCGGTATACGCCAACGGTTGTGTCAAGGCGAGGAATTGCGCAGCGGTCTGACTGTTGCCGTCGAAGGCAAGGTCAGTCCGCTCGGACTGATGAAGAAGGTCTCTGAGAACAGCGAGGTCCACTTCTTACCGGCAATCGGTGGAGGCTGAGCAAGAATTGCGCTTGAGATTGCCAAAGTAAGACGACAAAATAAACCCATTGGTCTATCACAACTCCGCCAAGAAACACGACTCACTTGATGGCTTCGGTAGCAGCACAAAGCGAAGTTCCAAAGCTCAAGCAGAACTGGGTGCTCAGTCCACTTGGTGATTTTTCTTTGATTATCGCAGCCCCAGCCATCTCATTGGTTTGGGCTGCCTGGTTCTTTCTGCAATTCGGCCCAGAATCTGTGCTGGCGATCTTCTTCGTCTTCAACGTCGCACATCACTGCCCAACCTTCATTCGTATTTACGGTGACAAGGATGTGCTGAAGCGATTTCGCTGGAGCCTCATTCTGGGCCCGATTTTTCCGTTCGGCTTATCATTGCTGACGGCGGCCTATTTGATTCAAAGTGGTCTTGGCGTCGATAAACTCATGTTCCTATTCGTGATCTTGACGATTTGGGACCCGTGGCATTTCTTGATGCAGCACTACGGATTCATGCGGATTTACGACCGCCACAATCAAGCTCCACGCAAGCTTTCCTCGCGCATGGACCTCACTTTATGCTGGCTTTGGTTCGGATACATCATGATCGCGGCCATCGATTGGTTGCCCGACTTGCTCTACAAGTTGCAGATGGCTCACGGAATCCCGCTGTTAGAATTGTTTCAAGCGCTGCCATACCAGTTTCTGGAAACTAGCCTTTTGATTGCCGCGTCGGCAGCAACCTTGGCTTACCTTGGCTATCTCAGCTGGTGTCGGGCAAACGGGTTTTACATCAGTTGGGCCAAGCTCGCACTCGTGGTAATCACGTTTGGGATCATGTACATCACCTACGTTCCCAACGACACCGTCAATCGTTTTCTGCCCGGCTGGAACTTCACCATGGGGTTTGCCACCGTTGGCATGGTTCATGTGACGCAGTATCTGGCCATCGTTTGGAAATACAATCGTGGCCTCACAAACCGTGAGGGCAAAGCTCGAGTGGGAATCTTCTATAGCGCGTTCGCTCGCGGCGGCTTCTTGATCGCCACGTTGTATGTCGTCTTTTGCCTGCTTTACGGCTACATCCTCTCGGCCGACGGTCAGCGTGTTTACGTGCTTCCCCTCGCTGGCGTCATCGGCAACGATCTCACTCAGTGGGTTGCAGCCGTGATGGTTTCCTTGGCCTTCACATCAAACTTCTTGCACTATTACTACGACGGTTTCATCTGGAAGGTGCGGCACAAGGAAAACCAACAAAACCTCGCAATGACGGAAGGCGGCGAGGAACCCAGGTCCACGCAATCTTGGTGGGACCGAAACATTCAAAGCACAGCCATGGAGACACTCGCGCGACAAGCACTCTATTTTGGTCTGCCAATCGGCGTCTTGGCTCTTTCATTTTGGTACATCGCCGACACAACGATCACTCAGCCACAAGTTGACTTCCAAGTAGCTCGGCAATTGGCAAGCCAAGGACGCACGGCGCAAAGCCAACAACACGCTGCCGCCATCATCACCTCGATCGACGAGCAACTTGAAGTCGAGACCTCGATGCTCAAGGTCCGGAAACGCGCCCAACACCATTTGAAAATCGCAGCATTGATCGAGCTCCGTCTGCAAATTGATGCCGAGTTCCTGTCGGCCGTCGATACCGCCAATGCTGAAGAACGAAAGGCTCAAAAGCTGGAACTGATCCAGAAGGCGATCAACAGTTATCTGACTGCCTTGGAACTGCCCGGCCCCTATATGGTCGGCCCCACCGAAGTCAAGCGGGCAGATATCGAACACAGCGTCGCTGATCTTCACGAAAAGATGCGCGAAAGTTGACTCTGTGCAACTGTTGCTTCAGTATGCCTGAATTGAACCTCTGGCCGTATCCTTGAGGTTCGCATTCAAGGGATTTAGGAAGCAACAATAAATGGCATTCCCCGTACACAGTACAGTGACAAGGAGCGTCGGTACGGCCGATGGCTATGGCGAGGCGACGCTTGATCCTTCCGGACCAATCATTGCTGGAAGCGTTGGCACTTGGCGGCTGACCTATACTGTTGGCGAACACGGTTTGGCGACGGCGGCTCGAATACGAATTCGCACCGATACCGATACCGATTGGGGAACGCCGCAGTTTATTGACCCTACCGGTGACGACTTTGCATCGCTGTCGGCGCCTGCGGGAAGCGATTGCACTCTTCAGGTTGGTAATCCGAAGTCGTTAACAATCTCGGTGCAGGGACGACCGTTGGTCGCCGGTGAGCAAATCACCTTGACGCTTGGCGACACGACTGGCGGCAGCAGCGGTAGCAGAGCCCAGACATTTCTGGAAACCACGCATACGTTTCTCTTCGAAGTCGACGCCAAAGCCGATGGACAATCGGTTCTCTTGGGCGAGTCACCACAAACGCTCGTTCTTGGAGGTGATGCCGTCCGCCTGGTATTGGTAGCGCCTTCGGAAGTTGCAGTTGGTCAAGAATTCCGGCTCTTGATTAAGGCCGAGGATGCATGGGGCAACTCGTCCAGCACTTTTGAGGGAACAGTTAACCTAGAACTCAACGGCATTCGCGCTGAAAGTGACACGATTCAGTTCGCTCAGAATCAGGACGACTTGCCTATGCACCGTGGCGTTGTCCGGGTCGATGGTCTGACGGCTGAAAAGACAGGAGTGCTTCGCATTCAGGCTGAATGTGGTGAATTGTCAGTGACCAGTAATCCGATTGTCGTCACGGAAGAGGCGAATCCGTATCAGTTGCAATGGGCGGACCCGCATGGTGGCCAAGTCGGCTCGGCTACGAAGATCGCGGACTTCTTTCGGTACGCTAGAGACGTCTCAGGGATTCAATTCGTCGGCTATCAACGCAACGCCGACGTGATCTCGGCCGAAGATTGGGACATTCAACAGGCGGCCGAGAAGGAACTGTTTGAACCCGGTAACTTCATTCCGATTCCAGGTTTCGAGTGGTCCGGTCGCACGCCCGAAGGCGGGCATCACAACATGTATCTGAGGCGTCACGATCAACCCGTTCGACGAAATCCGCCGGCAGAAGCACCCGCTGCGATCGAGCCAGAGACGGCATTACCGCACATCCGCGATGTCTATCACGCGTATCGAAACACCGACACGATTATTACTCCGCACGTGGGCGGCGAGCATTCAAATTTGACGTGGCACGATCCCACGCTTGAGCCGGCGATGGAGATGTCTTCAAGCCACGGATCTTTCGAGTGGGTCATTCGCGAGATCCTCGAACGAGGCTATCAGCTTGGATTCCTTGGTGGCAGCGATTGTTATACGGGTCGCCCAGGCGATGATCGGCCGGGGCATCAACTGCGGCGTTATGCCAAGTCGGCGCTCACCGGAATCTACACGCAGGACATCGCGCTGGAAGGCTTCTTTGAAGCCATGCGTGCACGTCGAGTTTATGCGACCACTGGTGCACGAATCGTTCTCAAAGTTGACTCGAACGGGCATTGGTTAGGGGAAAAGTACACGACGACTAACGTGCCGAAGCTTTCTGTTCAGGTCATTGGAACAGCTCCCATTGAATCGATTGAGGTTTTCCGCGGATTAGAGAAGGTGCACGAACATGCCTTCGATCACAAAGCGACTTCCAATCGGCTACGACTTACTTGGTCAGGTGCAAGCCGCATGAGTAGTTACTCGGGAATCGTTTGGGATGGAGACCTCACCGTAGCTGATGGGACGCTTGGCGGTCTGCAATCGTTACGTTTCGACAGCCCGCGTTCATCGGCAGCCATCGATCAAGATCAATTGAGCTGGAACGCTTGGGGATGCGGATATCCAATGGGACTGGCTTTTGACATCGACGCCAACGAAGACGCAGCCATCCGTGTCTCTGTTGAAAGCCAGATGATGACAGGGCCGATGTATGGTGCTCATGGCGAAAAAGGGCCGCCAAGGCGAGTTTCTTTCTCGGCTGCTGATCATACTTTGTTGTCAACCAGCTTGGCGCAGCTCCAAGATGGTCCGCGAAGACTTGACTTGGGGATCTTGGATCGCTGGATACAGTTGTCGCTGGAACAAGAAATGACTACCGATTTCGTCGATTTTGAATTTACTGACGAAGACGCTAAGCCCGGAATCAATTCGTACTGGATCAAGGTTCTCCAATCCGACTTAGAGATGGCCTGGAGCAGCCCGCTCTATGTCGACTACGTGAAGCGGTAACAAGAGAGCATATCGATGAAGCGCATTCTTCTTTCTGGATTTCTGGGCGGTATCGCCTACTTCATCTGGGGCAACCTTGCGTGGATGGTCGTTCCTCTGCATATGCCGACGATTTCCATGTTACCCAACGAGGCTGACGTTTCTGAGAACCTGAAAAACTTGGAAAGCGGCGTCTACGTAGCACCATGGTCAAGTAATGAAGAAGACTGGAATGATCCCGAATCTGACTGGAGCAAACGTCACGCGTCTGGGCCCCTATACACAATCTACATACAGCACGAAGGCGAAGATGCGATGCCGGCAAGCATGATGATCAACGGCTTCATCATCGACTTTCTGGCAGCAACGTTGGCAGCGTGTCTGTTGTCGTCCGCAATCGCTGGCAATCCATTGAGCTACATGCAGCGGGTTGGCTTTGTACTTGGAATGGGGATCTTCGTGGCATTGCTTTCGCATCTTGCGTATTGGAATTGGATGCACTTCGAACTTCGCTACACCATCGGATTCGTCATTGACGTTGTTGTGGGTTGTACGTTAATGGGGCTGGTTGTTGCTGCAATCGTTAAGCCTGTCCCGAATACTGACGAGAGTGAACCAGACGCAGGCTCAGCGTAATGTTCTGCGGCCGTTGCTTGAGGTCAAGAGAATGCGATCTCACGCGTTAAAATCCGTTGCGATTGTTGTCTTCATGACCGCGTCAGCTACGCTGGCGAATGTGATAACAACGGCCGCCCTGTCTGGCTTTTGCGCCCAATTTGGTCACGATCTTCCGACAAGTCGCTCATCGGCGTATGCCGCAGGCGAGGCTTTTAGTGTCGGTGGCAGAATTGGTTTCTGGTCCGGATGGATGACGGGCCTTCTTTTAGCAGTGCTTTTGGTGATATCGCTCTCAAACGATTGGAAACTTACTAGGACCGGCTGGCCATTTCTGATGACTACAATGGTGGCCTTGTCGCTGGCTGGCGCTTTCACTGGTCGAAGTTATGCTCTTAACGCGACTTCTTATTCCATCATGCGACCGATGCATGTTTACTTGCCCGCCGGCTTGTTGGGCGGGTTGATTGTTGGGAGTCTCACTGGCGTCACCGTGGCTCTTTGGATTCGCTCGAGAAATCACGTTCGCGCCGGCGAATAATTGGCTTTGGACTTCACGCATCTGACGATGCACTAGCGAGTAAATCGCCGCATATACCTGAGGTATTCTTTTTCAATGTCAGCAGCTTGGGCTTCGAAGCATTCCTCGAACTCACGCAATCGGTCTTCTGGCTTATCCCAAAACAACCGTTTCTTTTCTTGGAGCCGTTTGATGTACTTGCTGTACTGCTCGCGGCGAGTCTTGATTACGAAATACGTCAGCGCCCATGCCTCGGCATAGCTGTCGGCGGCATTTTTCGCATCGAGAAACGGTTTGTCTTCCGAAAGGATCGACGTGAACAGTTCGCTCGACCGACGCTTCTTCCGAATCGCATCTTTCAATTGATTCGAGCGAACTCGATTGGGTTTTCCGATCGTACGCCAACCCGATCGACTTCGTAAATCGGGCGTTTCGAAGTACATGGCCATCCCCTCAGTCACCCAAAGTGGATTGTCGGCCATTCGTGTGTGCATGCCGCTGTTGAAGGCGATTTGATGAGTGGCCTCGTGAACGACTGTCGCGACGTTGAAGGGGGATGCTGCGATCTTTCGGTTGATCTCGGCTGTGCTTTTTGCCGGCGCTGATTGCGACGTTGCCGTCAAGTCGAACAGCACGACGCGGTTCGACTTGATGGAGTAGTAGCCTTGAGATTCCGCCGCTGATGGTCCTTCGTCAGCGGTCGCGTACTGAGCGAATTGTTGTCGATTGGCCAAGATTACAATCGGCAGGGGATGTGCTGGCTCGGAAAGTTCAACCTTTTTCTGTTTCCAATGCAACAAAAATGCTCGAAACAACCGTTCGAGCAGCTCGCCGCACCACTCGGCGTATTTTCGGCCGGCGCTTGTGCAGATGACGTAGTGTTTCGTTTTGACGACTTCAAACTGTTGATCTGGCAATCTGGTTTTGGCCTCAGGAAGCAACCGTTGACCAAGTTGCTCGGACGTTAGCCGCTGAAAGCTTGCGTCGGTTGGCTTTCGCTTCACCAGTTGATCCGGAGTGATGGACCAGAATCTTCCGTCGCGAGTCTCGATTAAGACCCCGCCATCGGCGGCCTCGACCAACAGTCGACCTTGAATGGTCTGCGCTTCGCCATCTTCATTTCGAAAGTCAACCTCGACAACGTCTACGGCCGGCGCAAGATTACCGCAGGTGAGGAGTGCCAGAAACGCTATAAGGCCAACACGGTGCATCAACGAGTTTCCTGGAATCGAGACTTTCAGTGCATCGTATGCATCGACCAAGCGAGGTACAATCCGTGAATCTCTAACCAAAGGAATCATCTATGCGAATTCTGATCGCGGACATGAAGCAAGAGACGTCGACGTTTAATCCGACACCGACGGTTTATGACGATTTTCGAATCTACGTCGGTGATCAAATAGTTACAAAGTTCACAAAAACCAAGACCGAACTATCCGGTGCCTTCGATGTTTTCGCCGCCGATGGAAGACCGGAAATCGTGCCAACTATGGCCGCAGATTCGGTATCCGGTGGCCCAATCCAGACCGCCTGTCTTGACCGATTGCTGGAAGAGATCACTGAAGAAATTCGAAAGGTTGGCGCTGTCGATGCTGCTTACTTTTGCCTTCACGGAGCAATGGCCGGCCAGGACGAGATCGATCCCGAAGGCCGCCTACTTACAGCCGCTCGCGAGATTCTGGGTGACATCCCGCTTGTCATTTCTCTCGATTTGCACGCCATTCTAACCGAGAGAATGGTTGACGCTGCTGATGTCATCGTGCCTTACCACACGTATCCCCACGTGGATCAATACGAGACAGGTCAGCGAGCTGCTCAGAATCTACTGAAGTTGATCGACGGCCAATCGAAACCGACGGTCGCACGCGTCGAATTGCCGATGCTTGTTCGCGGTGATGAGTTGATCACGGCAACAGGACGTTTCGGCCAAGCAATCCGAATGTGCCAGGACATCGAAAGCAGTGAAACCGGACTTGCTGCTGGTGTCATCATTGGCAACGCGTTCACCGACGTTCCCGATCTGCAGTCCAACGTCATCATCACTACGAATGATGATCCCGAGACCGCGAAGCAGGCAGCAGCAGAGATCGGCCGTTTTATGTGGGAGAATCGTGAACTCTTCCAAGCAGACCTAACAACGCTGGATGAATCAATCGAGATTGCGGAGGCAACCGATGGCCTGACGGTCTTCTCCGACGCTGCTGACGCCACGGCCAGTGGCGCTTCTGGTGACAGCAACAAAATCCTAGAAGGTCTCATTCAGAACGCTTTCTCACGAAGAGCATTGGTTCCAATTGTAGATGCACCTACTGTCGATGCTGCGTTGGAGGCTGGAGTCGGTGCGACCATAGATGTCACGCTAGGAGGCACACGTGATCCGGGTCGATTCGAGCCCTTGCCACTTCAAGCAGCAGTTCGCAGTCTGCACGATGGCAACTTCCGTTATGAAAACGGTACTCAGGGCAGTGCATGGCGGTCCGTCGTCCTGGTTGCAGGCAACATCCATTTGCTCGTAACAGCGCGCCCGATCTTTGTCGTCGGCCGGCGAGCGTTCGAAGAGCATGGCTTGAATCCCGTCGACTTTGACTTAGTCGTCGTCAAATCACCCAACGGATTCCGACCTTACTACGAAGACATAACCACCCGAATCGTGCCCGTTGACGTGCCTGGGTCGACCAGTGCCAACTTGAAATCGCTGCCGTTTCAGCATTGTGTACGTCCAATATTTCCGTTGGATGAAGACGTGCAAACTCCCTGGGACAACGAGAAATCAGCGTAGTTCGTCGAAGTCGCAACTGCGATGAAGCATTCGGCGTCTCATTGCATCTTTGAGCAAAACGTTTAAGTCGACGGTACAGACATCGCCATGTAGCAGCTGGCGTTCAGCCACCTGCAAGCGTTCTTCAACTTCAACGAGATCAAGTCGATCCCGTTCCTGTGCGTCGTTTTCTTTCGACCTATCCATTTACATCGTTTCAATTCCGTAGACGTTGGCACACGGATGGATATTGCTGCTACTAGGTCGGCAGAGGAATGGTGGCAAAGGAATCCATTGGACCAACAATACTTATTCAACGCGATACTTTTCAAACCATTTCAAAATGTGAGCCACTTTCGCGATCAGACGGCTTGGGCGAGAAGCGATTGCGTGCGACGCACCGGGAATTCGAACCAGTGCAGTGTCGATCTTGCGGAGCTTGAGGGCTTGGTAAAACTGTTCTGACTCAGGAATTGGAGTTCGATGATCCACTTCACCGGTCAAGAGCATGGTCGGCGTCTTTACATTACCGACAAGCGATAGCGGTGATCGCTTCATGTAATGCTCGGGCGCATTCCAAGGGAAGTCTGGAAACCAATACTTGTGGAAGTAGGTGTAGACGTCCGAGTAAAGCACGAAGCTGTACCAGTTGATGACGGGCTTGGCCGAAACGGCGGCCTTGAAACGATCCGTCTTTCCTACGATCCAAGCTGTTAAGATTCCGCCACCACTGCCACCAGTGACAAATAGATTCTTGTCATCAACGTAGCCTTTGCGGATGACAGCATCGACGCCCGACATCAGATCATCGTAGTCGTTGCCAGGATACTTATGATGAATCTCGTTCATAAACTCCTGGCCGTAACTCGAGCTACCTCGCGGATTGATGTAGACGACGACATATCCGGCGGCCGCATAGAGTTGTATCTCTGCACTAAATCTCGGACCGTAGTTGGCAAATGGGCCTCCGTGGATCTCCAAGATCAGTGGATATTTCTTCTTCGCATCAAACCCAGGTGGTTTGACGATCCATCCTTGAATCTTCTTCTTGTCGAAGCTCGATTCGTACCAGAATTCCTCGACAGAGCCGAGTTCTTTGTGGCGGAATAAGTCGTCGTTCAATGTAGTCAAATAACGTGGCCCCTGTGCTCCAGGCAAATTCATAACAACAATGTCAGCGGGTCGCAGTGGAGTGGTCGAGGTGAAAGCGACTGCGCCTGTGTTGGGATTGGCCGAGAAACTACCGCTTGCGTACGGACGACCGATCGTTGTCCCACCTTGCGTGCTGATGTTTCTCTGGATGAGTCGACCTTTCAAATCGAACTTGCCAACATACGTCGAACCGCGGTCGTCGAAGCCAACGTAAATTGTCGGGCCGCCCTTGACCCAAGTGGGATTAAATACACCGCGATCGAATTTCTCAGTTAGGCATTTCACTTGAGATCCGTCACGGCTCATCACATAGAGGCGGCTGACGTGCCGACTTAGGCCGGTATCGTCAAAGCCTGTAAAGGCGATCCACTCGCCATCGGGTGACAGCATCGGAGATTCATCCGGCCCCTTTCGATTCGTTAAGCGTTTGACCTTTCTATCGGCAACCGAAACCTCGTAAATGTCTGTTTCCAATGGAGCATAATCAGCGTCTTTTGTTGGCGAGCTCGAAAAGAGCAACGATTGTCCGACCTCCGTCCAGCATGAATCGCCTACAACATTGATCTTGCCTGAGGTGATTTGGCGTGGTGTTCCTCCTTCGGCGGGGAGTACGAAGAGCTGATCTTTGCCCTGCTTGAGATAGCCTGCACCGTCGTATCGATAAAGGACGTCGTCGATGAACTTGGCCGGCTCAGCCCACTTCGCTCCTTCAGGTTTTTCCGGAAGTGTGACGAACGGTTTTCGTTTGTCAGGAACTTGCATGACGAACGCAATTTGCTTGCCATCACGCGACCAGACAAGGCTCTTCGGGCTCGATTGCAGATTCGTTAGCGGAGTGGTTTGGCCTGATTTGATCCAGCGACAATGAATTTGGGACTTACCATCGACGCTTGAAACATAGGCTAATCGGCTTCCGTCGGGCGACCATCGTGGAGACGAGACGCTCGATGATCCGTCCGTCAATGGTTCGTGCTTGGTCCAATCTATGTTGACAATCCACAGTGACGTCCGTGTGTTGTCCTTCATGATGTCGTTAGAGTTACGAACATAGACGACCTGTTTGCCATCAGGCGAGAATTGGGGAGACGACGCGTACTCGATGTCGAAGACATCGGTCAATCGAAAACGCGAGTCGTCGATCTCGTCAGCGATCACCGCTACGTGTGGAACGGCGTAAAGAGCGATACTTACAACGACGAGACGGACCATACGAAGCCACGGGTTCGTTGACTGATTCATCGGGTGATCTCCTGGTTGATGTGACTTGGTGGCGAGACGTTTTGTCCGCTTGCATACTGCCTTGGTTCGCAACATACTGTGGCCGTCCCATTTTGAAAACCTTGACGGATAAGGATCCCAATCGTGTCGGCGACTCTGAGCGAATTCTCGAAATCACTGTCTGTGGAAACTGCGTTTACCGTCTTGGCCGTTGCCAAACAATTGAAAGCCGCCGGCAAGGATGTCGTCGAGTTGGAAATCGGCGATAGCCCTTTCGACAGTACTGCCAACGCGAAATCGACGGGTATCTCCGCGATTAATGACAACCAGTCGCACTATTGCCCCTCGCCCGGAATTCCTGAATTTCGAGAAGCTGCGGCAAACTTCGTTCGTGAAGAGTTTCAAATCCCAGCGGAGTCCAACAACGTCGTCGCCGGGCCTGGAGCCAAGGTCTTCGAGCAATTCTTTTGCGAAGCCTTTCTGAATCCAAATGACGGCGTGCTTGTCTTCAGCCCGTATTTTCCGACATACGTCCCGAATATTGAAAGACGCAACGCTCGCGTAGTTCTCAGCCCGCTGCGTCAATCGAACGAGTTTCGGCCCGAGCTTTCCGCAATTGAAAAGTTCTTGAACGAAGACCCCTCGCCCAAGGCGATCTTCTTGAACACTCCACACAATCCAACTGGGGGAGCGGCGACGCAAGAAGATCTGGCCAATTTGGCAGACCTAATTCGCGGCAAGGACATCGCCGTTTTCAGCGATGAACCCTACTGCCACATGGTCTGGCGCGGTCAACACCACTCGATTCTTAGTCAACCAGGAATGATGGACCAATGCGTCGCCGCCTATACCTTCAGCAAGTCGTATAGCATGAGCGGCTGGCGGCTGGGCTTCGCCGTCTCGTCAGCAGAGATCACTGACGCGATCGCCAAGATGATCAACACCACTTTGTCATGCACGCCAACACTAATCCAATTGGCCGGCGCCGCGGCTCTTAAGCAGGATCACGCCGAACGCGACAGCGTGATGCAAAAGTTCCGCGAAAAGGTCGAGTTGCTAACGAATGGCCTGAACGCGATTGATGGAGTCCACTCGTTGGATCCAACGTCAACGTTCTATGTTTTTCCAAGCGTCAAGCCGATTTGCAATCGATTAGGCATTACCAGCCACGGCTTAGCTCTCTACTTGCTTGAAGCCGCGGACGACGATTTCGGTATCGCGTGCCTGGGTGGCGAATGTTTTGGTGACGCAGGACACGGTTTCCTACGCTTCAGTTGTGCCGAGCCCAACGATCGACTGCAACAGGCCTTGGATTTCATACCCGTGGCGCTCGATCGACAAAATCGCATCGAGGCGTACATGGAAGCGAATCCGCAATTCAAGCTGCAGTCCCCGTATGAGGATGACTGAGATCGCGCTATTTCTCAACGGCTTCCGTTACTGATCGGAAGCCGTTGACCACTTGAGACTTGGCCAAGGCTAAACTGTAGGTTCCCAGCCAGGCTCGTATTCGCGACGCCATAGTTTCATGGCTTGCTCATCACCAATGATGTGGCCGTCTTTCGAGCTGCAATTCAGCGTGCGACCGGTCCGTTGCGCGATGTTGCCAAGGTGGCACATCAGTGTGCTCTTGTGGCCAATTTCGATTTCCACATTGAGCTTTCGCGGAGTGTCGTTGCGGATCGCATCAACGAAGTTCTGTAGATGCTCGGTGTCGCCGCGAGTGGCACCTTTCACTTCCTCGACCAACTTATTGCTCTTGTCGAAGATTCGGTAAGAGCCGTTGCTTTCGAGTTCCAAAGAACCCTGGTCTCCGTAGAACTCGATGAAACGCCCGCCCGCTCGATAATTGCCCTCGGTTTTGACAAAAGTAGGCGTATGTCGGTTGCAGCTGAGGCCTTGCCACGTGATTTGACGGCCGCCCTCAAACTCGAACGCTACGTTGTGCGTGTCCGGAGTTTCTTGATCGTCGTCGAAGCAATAACGACCACCACTCGATGTGACTCGGATTGGGAAGTCCACGTTCACACCCCAGCGACACAGATCCAACGTGTGAACTCCGTTGTTGCCAAGCTCACCGTTGCCCCAATTCCATCTCCAGTGCCAATTGTAATGCACCAAGTTGTCGATGTACGGCACGCGTGGCACAGGGCCTTGCCATAGTTCAAAGTCGATGTTGTCGGGAACGTCAGCAGGCTTGCCTTTGCCGATCGTCGGACGGACAGAATTGTAATACGCGCGAGATTGATAAACCTTGCCGATCGCACCTTCATGCAATTTCTGCATTGCCTCGATGGTTTGAGGGCCGCTGCGGCGTTGCGTTCCGACTTGAACGGCTTTGTTGTTCTTGCGAGCAGCCTTGATCATCAGCTCGCCTTCATACGGGTTTTGGCTGCAAGGCTTCTCGACGTAGACATTCTTTCCTGCATTGCATGCATAGATCGTCGCGGGAGCGTGCCAGTGGTTCGGAGCAGCGCAAACCAGCGCATCGATTTCCTTATCGTCTAAGATTCGTCGGTAGTCGCCGATTCCTTGAGGCTTGCCGCCGATCTTCTTGACGTCACCGACACAACGAGCAACTCGCTCAGTGTCGATGTCACAAACATATTTGACTTCCACATTGTCGAGTCGTTGAAAGCCCTGCGCCAACGAACGTCCACGACTTAATCCCATGACAGCCACGACGACTCGCTCACTGGCCGATGCTGCGGATGCACGTGCAGTAACAGCCATCGCCGCCGCGCTTCCGGCAGCAGCCTTTCCCAAGAATGATCGACGATTGAGCATGTCTGGCTCCCCTTTGTGCCTTGAATTTGAGATGAACGCTAACTTACCGATATAACCAACTCGTACTTGATACCAAATTGGCGCAAAACCCGAAACCGGAAACGTGAAACCGGGTGAACAAATGCCGTTGACCGTCGCTCATTCTTTCCGGTTTCCCCTTTCCGGTTTCCGGTTTTGCAATTATCTTCCATAATACCACGATCAGACAAACAGCCCTGGAGGAACTTCTGACCATGCCAGTTTATGACGACAACTCGCGATCGATTGGACGCACGCCGTTGGTTCGCATCAATCAGCTTGCCAAGGGCATCAATGCAACCGTGTTGGCGAAGATTGAAGGACGCAATCCTGCATACAGTGTGAAGTGCCGCATCGGTGCTTCGATGATTTGGGACGCCGAGCAATCCGGGAATCTTCAGCCAGGGATGCACGTTGTCGAACCGACTAGTGGCAACACCGGAATCGCGTTGGCCTACGTTTGTGCGGCTCGTGGGTATAAGCTCACGCTGACGATGCCCGACACAATGTCTGTTGAACGACGCATGATGCTTAAGGCGTTCGGTGCCGAATTAGTGCTGACTCCTGGAGCCGACGGCATGAAAGGTGCCATCGCCGAGGCCGAGCGACTTTCTGAGCAGCCCGATTATTTTATGCCTCAGCAGTTCAAGAATCCCGCCAATCCTAAAGTGCACTTCGAGACCACGGGCCCGGAAATCTTCGAGGACACTGATGGCAACGTGGACATCTTCATTGCTGGCGTTGGCACTGGCGGCACGATCACCGGCGTTTCGCGTTATTTGAAACAAGAAAAGG
>PBMZ01000087.1 GCA_002722955.1 Planctomycetaceae bacterium
TGCGAACCTTGATCGCCTCATCATTCATTGCCAGCGCTTCACAAAGAGCGATCGTAACGATGCCGTGAACGTACATTCCTGAGTTACCCTCAGCGACTCCCCGGAAGTCGGCACCATTTTCTGTCATTTTGCCATTGGCCATGATGTAGTTGAGCCCGGCGGTGACGTTCTTGTGGAACGTTCCCGTATAGTAAGTATGCCCAGCTGCAAGGTAAGCCATCAGCGCCATCGCCGTCGCGCCAACCTGGGTTTGAGCCATCGAACCGGGTTGATCGCAGTCGCAGTTGCCACCGTGCGTGTGATCGAAGCTCCAACTGCCATCAGAGGCTTGGTGTCGCGCCAGCCAACGCAGCCCGTATTGAACGGCTGCTTCACTCTGTGCATTTCCACCATACTTGTTAACCAAGGCGGTTTTGCCAGCCTTGCTGCGACCACCCATTTCGCCGGTGACTTTGGCGACGGGCGCGGGCGCATTGGCATTGGGATCAGGTGCAACCGACGAGGGCTCAAGATCACTAATATCGAGCTCCAAGGTCTCGTTGGAATCCGAGACGATATCGTTCACAACCTCCATCTTTGTTTCAGTTTCAATCTGCTCTGGTTGCTCCAGCTCAACTTCTTCTTGGATTTCTTCTTCGAGTTGGTCGTCACTAACACGAGAGCTAATGACCGTGAAGTTTTCCTTGGTTTTCGCGGGCAAGATAATGAGAGCCAGAATCAACAACGCCAACGCATGCAAAGCCGTGTTCATGCCAAGGACGGCGAACTGACGCTTGCGATTTCGAGCCGCCTCTTCCGCTTCTTCCTCTTCCGTGCGTTCAGCAACGACCAGCGAGACCGATGGTCCCTCTTTCTGTTTGGTCTTGGCTGATGCGGGCTTGTCTTTCGACTTTTCAGCCGATTGCGGCTTTTCTTCCTTCGAGTTCTCGGCGTCTTTGGCCTTCACCGGCTGAGTCTGTTCGTCAGCTACTTGCGCGTCGGTTTCAATAACTTCCAGCTCCGCAGCGCCGGATGAATCGACAGATTCCGTGGCCTCGGATTTAGCTGCTTCGACTGCCTTGGCTTCTTCATTGACCAACGGTTGTTCGGCAGCCTTCTCTTGGGGCGAGGTCTCTTGCTGAGAGCTCTCTTCCGCGACCGTCGTCTCTTTTGTTGCGGGGTCGTCAGAGGATTCCACCGCAGCCTTCGCGGGCTCTTGCGGTTTAGGCTCATCCGTCGATGTGCCCTTGGCAACAGGTTCTTGCGGCTTTGCTTCTTCCTTTGTCGCAGCAACCGCGGCAACTGATGCTGGCTTCGCCTTTTGTTTCGGCTCAGATTTTTGGCCTTTGGCTGGTTCGGCCTTTGCTTCTGGTTTGCTTTCCGTCGCTTCCGATTTTGCTGCAGGTTCGAGCTCAAGGGTGGATGCGTCAGTCAGGCCGCCTTGAATGCGTTTGGCCCATGCTTCGAACAGCTCGTTCGACAAACCAACATTTCGCTCGATCTCTAACTGAGCTTTCTTCTTGATTGACGGCAACCAAGCCGCGACCGTCAACATGCCGTTTGGCGAGTATTTGAAGATGACTTCGACGGGGGTCTTCGCCGGTAGGTTGGGTAAATCCTTAACAACGCACTTGCCTATCTGAGTGGCGTTGTTGCCGCTGGCGTCACCGCCTTCAACGACATTGACTGCAACACTTCGTTGAGTCTCTTTGAAGGTCTTAAACTTCCGAACACCGGTCGCTGGCAGCGAGGTGTTTCGAGGAATCATGATTTGGCGGCGTTTCATACCCGTCGCCGCCTCGACGCCCAAGACACCCAAGTCGTGGGAGTTGACGTTTTGCACCGACATGCCAAGCTTTGTGGCCTCGGGAGAGCCCAACAAAAGGCTGGCGTAAATCGCCGCCCCGTGAGCAACAGCTTCATCTGGCGAAAGCGAGCGATCGACCGACAAGCCGGATTCCTCTTCCAGCATATTGTGGATCATCGGCATTCGGCTGGAGCCACCAACCAGCAGCAATCGCGTGATGTCTTTCCACTCAAGCTTAACTTCACGCAGTAGCTTCCGCAGCGTCATCAAAGTTCGATCGAGCAAATCGCCCGTCATCGTTTCGAACTCGTCACGCGTCAGATCAACCGAGATGCGTTGCCCGTTGAAGGCATACCGAATCGTTGTTTCCTCGCGAGACGACAGCGAGTGCTTCGCGTCTTCGGCCTCTTGCATCAAGGTTTGCATGCCCGCCGGATCTTCACGCGGGTCGACACCGTGCTCCTCGACAAACGTCTGTGCGATATGATTAACGATCCGTCGATCCCAATCGATTCCGCCCAAATATACGTCGCCCAGTGTGGCTAAGGCTTTGTAGTTTTGCCCATCGATGACCATGATCGTGGCATCGAAAGTACCGCCACCAAGGTCGTAAACCAGAATGGTTTCTTCGGACGTGCTCTCGCCAGACGTGCTGAGGAATCCTTGTTGCACGCCAAAGCTGATGGCCGCAGCAGTTGGTTCGTTGATGATGTCAAGTACATCCAAACCTGCCAGCTTGCCGGCGACTTGAGTGGCCTGCCGCATCGGCTCGTTGTAGTAAGCAGGCACGGTCACGACGACTTTCGAGAAGTCGCCAAGCTTTAACTCTGCATCTTCTTTGAGCTTCTTCAGAATGAGCGCCTGAACAACCTCGGGCGGGAACTCTTCTCCACGGATTTGCTTCCGAAAAGTGTCTCGGCCCATGTCGCGTTTTGCGAACTGAGCGCTTCGTTCGGGTTCGTACTCGGCAACCTTGGCCGCTTCTTTGCCGACGACGACGCTCTTCTTATCGAAGAAGACGACACTGGGAGTAGTGATGTCGCCTTCCGAATTCATCACGGTCCAGGGACGACCGTTGCGATCAATATGAGAAACCACCGAGAAGGTCGTGCCAAGGTCAATACCAACAGCGAGTTCTGTGTGCGTATCGCTCAAAACAAACTCCCAGGACGCCGTTGACCCTTGGCGGCGGAACGATCCACGTGCTCACTAACGCAGATCAAAATAGTAAGTGTGGGAAGACGAGGAAGTAGTTAGAGTGTGATCATTCACCATCATCGCTTCGTTGACTTGGAGTGTTCCCACAGAAGAGATGAAGAACAAATCAACGAAAGGTTGAGGTGACAGCTCGAGAAATGATTCTGCCCAGTACGATTTAGCTCGCCCACTTCATGACAATGTTAACAAACGAATTAACTCAAGCCAAGCTAACAGGTTACCCAAGTTACGCTCACATAAGTCGAACTTGATTTTTGGGGCCTCAATGCCGTCAAAATGGGCCCTGCATAAGTAGTCACTCCGCGGCACGTCTGAACTTCAAATGAATTTCTTGGTTTGGATTGTTCCAATAATTGCGGCGTTTAGCGAAATTGGCGAGCGTAACTGTCCATATGATGAGCTGTGGCCGAGATGGCCGTAAATCGAGCGACGTAAGCCATTAAGGTCGGACGATCGAGAACTATATTGCCACACTTCGAGAATCAAACTACATTAGAAAGGATCGGGGAGCCGCCATCTTCAAAGGGAGGTGTTTACTTGGCATTATTTGCCATTTTGCCGAGACTCCTCTCAGCCTAAATTGTTGGCACAGAATACTTTTCAAACATTTCAGTTGGCGGTGCGGCCAGGCGGCTGCCGTCGTCATTCGATCCTGAAAAGCTGGTTTTCCGGAGTATTGGGCGTGGCACTCACGGAAGTAGATAAGAATTTGTTGAATCGCTGCCTTGCAGAAGAGCCAGGAGCCTGGAAAGACTTCGTCGACAGGTTCATCGGGCTTTTCGTGCACGTGATCAACCACACCGCCCACGCCCGCAGCGTTCGTCTTACGCAAGAAGACGTTGACGATCTGTGTGCCGAAGTTTTCGTCGGCCTACTCGCCAATGACTACGCAACTTTGCGAGCCTTCCGCGGCAAGAGCTCGTTGGCCACTTATTTGACAGTCGTTTCCCGCCGGATCATCGTTCGAGAAATCTCGCGTCGCCGCATGGCCGAAGCATTCGGACACGTCAACGCCCACAAATCCTCAATCGACCAAGCTCACGCCGCTGCACTGGAACCGGCTCAATTCGAGGACCAAGAAGAGCTTCAAATCCTACTGAAGGAACTCGACCCAAAAGAAGCCGACATCGTCCGCCAATTCCACATTGAGGGCCGCACATACCGCGAAATCAGTGACAGCACGGGCGTCCCCGAAAACTCGATCGGCCCAACACTGAATCGAGCCCGCGAAAAAATGCGGACAAAGAAAGTCGAATCCACCCGCTAAGCCGTTCGGTCAATTAGCAATTGGCTCGACATCAACAGAAACCGTCAGCGTATGGTTTCCGCCGCCGATGAAGACTCCGCGGACTGGTGTGACGTCGGAATAGTCTCGGCCCCAGGCGATTGGGATGTGGTCTGTGTCGCATAATCGATTGTTGGTGGGGTCGAAGTCGATCCAACCGTGTTCACCGCAAAATACCGAGAACCATGCATGTGACGCGTCGGCTCCGATTAGTCTTGGTTGTCCAGCTGGTGGTGTCGTTCGCAGGTAGCCGCTGACATAACGCGCTGGGATTCCCAGGCTACGCAGGCTGCTGATGGCCAAGTGGGCAAAGTCTTGGCAAACACCGTGTTTGCTGACAAGTACTTCTTCTGGTCGAGTCGTTACGGTCGTCGCACGAGCGCCGAATTGGAATTCGCCGTGGATTTTCGATGTCAACGCGATTGTCGCTGCCAATATCGAGTCGCCCGGATTGAAGCACTCGGCGGCGAATTCTCGGAAGGCCTCGCCTCGGCTGATGTGTGGCGAGTCGTACAAGAACTCTGATGCTCGGAAGATACACTCATCGGTTTGTTCGTTCATCCGGGAAGCGATTTTCTCCCAGCTAGGGGCGTCTGAGATACCAGGAACGGCCTGCGGAGTCACCTCGACGCGGCTTCGGGCGGTGACGCAGAGTTTCTGGTGGTTCTCTTGTAACGAGAACGACTTCACATAATTCCCAAACCAGTCCGAGCGTCGCGATACGTGCATTGGCGTTGGGTCAATTGCCAGTCGATGGGAAGTGCAACGGCTCCAATCCGTATCCCGAGGCGACAAATGCAACTGATTGTGGCAAACCGGAACGGGATCGGAGTAGTCGTAATTCGTCGTATGAACAATTCTATAGTGCGCCATTTCACTCGCCCCCAAATTGACGAGCCAGCCCTGCATGAATCAGGTAGCGCTGGCTTATCGCGTTTGAAAACAACGGAATCTGATCGATCAAGCTTTGCACCATCGAATCAAGCTCTTGACGGAATCCGCTGTCGGAATTGGCCAGCACTTGAGCTTCTGCCAAGCGCACATCGTTATACATTGAAATCGCCAGGCGTTCGTCCGGGCCTAATGTTGCTTGTCCGGCAAAAGGTAGCCTGGCAACATGGTTCTGAATCATCTCAAGTTGAAACACGATCGATCGCGGATTCGACTCGTCAATCAACAGCAAGTCGATGACAGCAGCCGCCTGCATCGTCGCCAAGTATCGCGAACGATAGGTCATCAGACTGTCAGTTGACTCGAGCAATGACTCCAGAATCGGCTCTTCGTTTTCGGCAGGATAAGAGAGCGCAGTTTGTAGTAAGGTCGCGACCGTCCAGACTCGCTCCAGTCGACGTCCCAAGTCCAAGAAACGCCACACTTGGGCTCGCGTCATCCCTTCACTTGAGAGGCCGCCGAATTCTGATAGCGAGTGGATCATTCGATCAACCAGCAACAATAGATTTGACGCGTCAAAACGACAGCCTTGGGCGTCTGCCTCTTCCCATTCTTCATTCAACACATGCAATGAGCGCCACGCATCGATCGATAAGCGGTCTCTAACCGTGTTCACTAATCGTCCGATTTCGCGTGTGCAGTTACGAAGACTTCGAGACTCTTGAGGGCTAAGGACTATTGGGAGCAGACTGTGTTCAATGTCCGCCCAAGCTTGCCCCAATTCTTCAATAGCAAGACTGGGATCAATCTGACCAAGAGCCACAAGTGCCCGCAAGATGACACGCTGATCGCTGACTGCCGCTTCGTTGCCTGCCGTGACCCGTTGCAGCAAAACACGAAAGACGCGGGCTGCTCCGTCGACTCGTTCAATGCTACGTCCCAACCAGAACAGGTTGTCGGCGTCACGACTTGGCAGGTCGTTGCCGCTTCGCAACAGCTTTAGCGGGACATCTGGCGGTCTCAACAGCGAGACCCTTTCAACAGGCCCTTCGCTTTCAACCCAAACATCTTGAGCTCGTTCACCTGCCGTCATTGATCGATCAAGCGAATAACGATCAGGCGAAACCCTGGCCAAACCGCCTGGCAGCGTTTGCGTTGATATCCCATCTGATGATACGAACAGCCGGTATGCTGCATGCCAAGGCTGCGCCTCGTTGCCGTCCCAGACGGGCACGGTTGACCGAGTCATTCGTTCTTGGGCAACAAAGTCGGAAGGTCGTGCCTTTAACTGTTGAACCAACTCGTCACGCTCTGTCTTTGACATCAATGCCGGTTCCTTGGCTGCAGTGGCCTCGACTTGCCAAGCTGGCCGAATGACTAATTCATCCAAGTGGTCAAGAACGTAACTCAGCTCCTGCTCTTGACCACACCACCAGGTCGCCAGATTCGGAACCCGCAACTCTTCATTTAACAAGAACCGGCAAATAGACGGCAAGAATGGTGTCAACGCGGGAGTCTCAGCCACTCGTGATCCTAATGAATTACCGATCACTACGTTTCGTTATCGCGCCACATCAACCAGTCCACTAATTCCGCTTAGGGACGCAGGGGCAAGTTCGACGGGATCGCAGTCGCCGTCTGGGACGCGTCGGAAAATGACCTCGACGGGCAACAAGCCACCGAGCGTCTTCAGCATGACGCGACCTTCACGAACCGCCAAGTCGCCACCTTCAGCCAGCGTGTATCCCAAGTATCGGGCAAGGTACACGTCTTCGAAGTACGTTGGCGATTCTGGCCCGCGGGTGAGCAAGACGATCCGTGGGTTTTCTTTAAACCGCTGAGCTGAGTCGCGCAGCGTTTGCCGGAGTTGCGAGAAGAACGGAGCCAGACGCATGACGTTGATCGCGCGATAGGCGGTAGGCAAGACGCGAGAGGCGATGACTCGATTCTCCAACGCGAATCCCAATCCCGCCGGGGCATGTGTTCGATCGCCACTGATCCACCAACGACCGTCATGAGACCGGGCGACATCAGCGGCGTAAAGAGTAATTCGATGCACGCCCGAAAGCTGCAGATTGTGGTACGCGCGCTGGAATCCTGGGTGACCGAAGAGGATCTCAGCCGGAATAATGTTTTGTCGCAACAGATGTTGGTCACCAAAAAGGTCGGCCAACAATTGTTCGAGCAATTGGACTCATTGAATTAGAGCGTCACTGAGAAGTTGGAAGTCCGCCCGTGAAATCATGACGGGCAAGATATCAAGCTGCCATGAACGTGGAGAGCTGCCGGACTCGTCGAAGACGTTGAACGAGACACCGTCGTCACGAACAAGTTGCTGTGCTTGGCGAAAGGAGCGATCCAATTCCGCGGGCGACAATTGATTAAGCGTGTCGATTACTGGGCGGCAGTGTTTGTGGGGACGGCCGTCCGCAGCGAACACCTCGTCATACGTGCCGCCGATTGGCTGATAGCTACTGAATAAGCTGTTTGCCGCAACGGCCCGCATCGTTTAATCCATTTCAACAGTCGCCAATCCACGCTGAGAAGTTCAGCTCGGTGTGGAAATTATATTGAAATGGGGATTTTGAGATAGGTGGATTCGTAGGCAAACAGTGTTGGCGGCTAGAAGCCGCCACTACAAAGATGCCGCATTCAGGGGATCTTGGGGCGTTAACCCGTAGCCGCAGGCGAAGAACATACCTGCAAGTCGTCGCCTACGGCTACAGGTTGAACGAGGTCGAGTCAGCGGCGCGACCTGGAAACAAAGAGGACTCCGCAGGAAATCCCGATCAGGCCAAGCCCAATCGATGCCACCAATGCAAAGGCACCTTTCAAGCCTGAGCGGGTACGAGCGATGTCTTGATCCAGAGGTCTTGTGATCGACATGACGCCCGCAACATCACCGACTTTCCAGTCTCTTTTCGGGCTTCGACTGTCTGAGTTATGACATTTGACGCATGTGTCTTTCATGAGCTGCCCGCGAGCATATCGAACGACAGGCTGGCCGTCTTGTTCTGGAAACGCGAAATAGGACAAATCCATCGAGTCTTGCTTTGCTTGTCGTCGCATTTCGTCTAATGCCGCTCGCTCGAACTCGTCTTTGGCACCCCCGTTCTTTCTCAAGGGAAAGTCGCTGTAGAGACGGACTTGCATTCCGTTCTTGCCCTTGCTGATTCGCTCACCCGCATCGATCGTAAAGGTCGCCGGCAAGGGCAACGAGTCCTTGATCTGTTCGTACTCGTGCGTCACCTTGACCTTCTGCCAATCAAGTCGACCGACGACTTCTTCGCTGTAATACTGATTGATGCGTTCAAGCATGTCGGCCTCCATACGAACGCTGTCCAACGCAGTTTCACGAACAAACCACGTCGATAGGTGCGACAAGTACGCAAAGCCAACAGTCGACCCCAATGTGACGGCGAGTAGTGTGCTGGCAGCCAGTGGATAGCGTCGGCACCAACGCCAAAATCGCTCGCCGTAACCAATCGGTCGAGCGGAAATGGCTTCACCCTTCAGAAAACGTCTGAGGTCTGCGGCAAATTCGGAAGCCGACGCGTATCGGCGAGTCGGCGACTTTGCCATTGCCTTGAGGCAGATCGTTTCGAGATCTTTCGGAATTCGATCGTTCAACTGACGCGGTCCGCGGGGTTCGTCTTCAAGAACTTGCAGTAACAGCAAACGCCCCGCGCCTTGAAATGGCCGTTCATTCGTTAAGAGTTCATAAAGCATGACTCCCAAGCTATACACGTCGCTTCGCCAGTCGACGCGGTGAGAGTCGCCACGTGCCTGCTCGGGCGACATGTACGCCGGAGTTCCCACGATACGACCTTCCGACGTGACCGTATGCTCGACCGTGGTTTGTCGAGCCAATCCGAAGTCGGTCAGATGCGGATGTCCGTCGACGTCAAGCAATACGTTCGATGGCTTAACGTCTCGGTGGATGACGTCATGGTCGTGCGCATAGGAGAGTGCGTCGGCCAATTCAGCGATCAGCTTGGCTGCGTCGCCCGCTTCAAAAGTCGATTGACGAAGACAGTCCTCCAGAGTTTCTCCGGCGATGTACTCGTTGACCAGGAAACAGACACCTTCGTCCGTTTGGCCACATTCGTAGAGTGAAACGATGCCGGGATGCATAAGTTGGGCGGCGGCGCGTGCCTCTCGAAGAAACCGCCGGGCGTCTTCATCGCTGGCGAGGCTTCCTGCTCGCTGAATCTTCACGGCGACGTCACGTTCAAGCTCCGAATCCTTGGCAAGGAAGACATAGCCGAAGGAGCCGTCGCCCAATTCCGATTGAAGTTCAAAGCGGCCAAGTCGGCAAGGCCCCTCGGCCAATTGCTTCGCATAGGCGCGACCAGGGTCCAGCGAGATGCTGGAAGAAGTCGTTCCGTCCAATCTACTGAGAGCTCCACGAGCTGCGGCAAGAACTTGCTGTGAAACCGCTGTTGCGGTGTGCTCGCCACGACGGGAGACTTGCTTCAAATTCGAGACAAAGTCGTCAGAAAAAGCATCGAATGCGGCAAGCGTCTTTTCACACTCGTCGCAATTGTCGACGTGTTCGGCAACATGACCCAAGTCGGAACCGAAGAGTTCTCCGACCGCAAACGATTGCAACGTGCCGCGCTGTGGACAATCTTCGAACATGCCAACTCCAATCGACGGGAACCTGAGCCTACTATTGTAACGCGGCTGCGTTACAACGCAGCAGGCTACTTTCCGGCCATGGCATCGGCGAACTGTTTCCCAAGATCGATGTAACCAGCTGTGTCGTAATGCCAAGGATCGGAGTTCTTGTAGTTATCCGTCGACGTCACGAGAGCCGCGTTTTTGTGCTTCTTGACGAAAGCCGCCTGAGCGTTCCGCACAGTCTCACCGTGTGTCCAAACCTTCCAATTCGTGATGCGGCCGATGACCACACGTTGTTTCTTGTCGCCGAGTGCTTCGGCCAGCAGCCCCATGAGTTCGGCCAGGTTGGCTTCGTATTTCTTCGCGTCTTCTGCACGGATCGCGTCACTTTCGCCCTGCATCCAGACCAAGCCGGATGGGATCAGCCGGTCGGCTTCGCCGTCGTTGTCGATATCCTTGTCGGCGCGTGCATGTTCGAGCGTTGCTAGGAAGTGGTCGTACTGATTGATTCCCTTGCCTTTACCAGCACCGCCCATCCAATCAGGAGCCCAGCAACCGAAGCGAGTCGCCGCTGGTGCCTCGGCCGCGATCGATGTTCCGCCGCGTGAGTACTTGATCAAAGCAATGTTGCGGTCGGGGTAGATCTCTTTCAATCTGCGAGCGAATGTCAGCTCGGCACCGAAGCGATCCGAGTACTTGTTCTTCTTTCCGTCTGAGCCAAAAGCTCGGCCGTGACCGGCTTTGAGCGGAGACCAAAGCCCGCGTCCGTCGGCCGCCTTACCGTCAATACCCATGTTGCCATGGAATATCCAGACGCCTGGAATACCGCCCTTCAAGTCGTCAGGTAGCTCGCTGACTTTGCCGTAACCATCCATGTTTGACTGTCCGCCAAGGTAGTAAACATGGAAGTCTTTAGCTTGTAAAGTTGTGGGAATGGCAAGTGTCGCGATGACGATGGTGAGTAAGTATTTCATGTCCTGACCTAACTGTTTGCATTGTCATTTGAAGCTTTGCTAACCCGTAGCCATCGGCGAGGATTGATGAAGTGCTCCTCGCCTACGGCTACGGGTCAAACAAGGATGCCTATTGCAGTGAGACGTCGGCTTGATGAATGCCGCGGACTCGGGCGCCGTCATTCAGTTCGAAGCGGATGGTCAACTTGCCCGAGTTCAAATCGACGCCCTTAAAGATGGCTTTGGTTGTGCCGACCGTCAACTTTTGAGTTTCTTTAGATTTGCCAACGATCAGAGTAAGCGTTTCTGGTTTGGAATGTCCTGCAAAACGGCACTCGACGTCGTACTTGCCCTTTGTCGCCGAGAACAGCAGCCAAGTTCCTAGAGAATCGCGGCCCCAAGGACGTCCGTTGAGATGACGCCAGTCTTGGCGAGTGAGCGTCGTGACCTTCTCGAATCGTGTACCAATATGAATCAATGGAGGATCGTAATTGTTCGGGCGAGTACTGCCAACATCGTCAAACCACTTGTCGTACGCCGCCTTTAGTTTCTTAAACGCCTCTGGCTCTGCTTCGGCAAGGTTATTTAACTCGAGAGGATCTGCTTCGAGATTGAAGAGTTCGAATATTGGCTCCCCTTTGAATGACGCGCGGCCAAAGCCACTTCCGTGGAGAAGTTTCCAGTTGCCTTTGCGAATCATGAAGTTGTGATAGCGCGTCGGTTGATCACCGCGGTGCGATTGAATAACAATCGAACGTTCTTGGTTGGGATGCTTGCCGCCTTTGAGATTCGACAGGAAGCTGATGCCGTCTACCTTCAGGCTTTGTGAACCTTTGACTTCGCATGCTTCCAAAAGTGTTGGCATGACATCAATGTGAGCATAGGGGCCATCGATCTCCACACGTTTTTTTAGGCCGGCAGGCCAGTGAATGAAGAACGGCGAGCGAATGCCGCCCTCGTGGACCATACTTTTGTTGCCTTTCATGCCAGCCACGTATCGACGGCCGTTGGGACCATTGTCCACCATGAAGATGACGATGGTGTTTTCGGCCAATTTGAGTGCTTCGAGCTTCGCGAACAAGCGGCCAACGTTGCGATCCACGTTGGTGATCATTGCGAAGATGCGAGCTCTCTTGTCGACGTCGGCCTTTGCGGGTAGCTTGTGTCCCTTGTCCTGAGGGAACTGGTCATTGTTGAGATTGCGTTTCTTGTACTCCGCGTAATCGTCTTTGGGCACATCATGAAATGGGCCGTGAGGACAGTTATCCGGCAAGTACACGAAGAATGGTTTGTGTGCCTTCGACGACTTCTCGATGAAACTCATGGCAGCCGAGTAATAAACGTCGGTGCAATATCCCTTTTGTTGAAGGGCTTCTCCGTTGTGAAACAGGATAGGATCGGTGTACTTGCCTTCGCCACCGGGCGGATCGGATGGTTGCCCGATCCCGCCGCCGCGATGGATTAGGGATTCGGCAAAACCTTGATCCATCGGCCTCATCGGATAGCAGTCGCCCAAATGCCACTTGCCAAAGATGCCCGTCTGATAACCGGCTTGGGACAAGACTTCGGCAACGGTGACTTCTTCCGTATCCATCATGGCCCGGCCGATGTATGTGTCGATGGCCCGTGTGCGGTAGTTGTAGCGCCCTGTCATCAGGCAAGCTCGAGTGGGGGCACACACCGGACTGACGTAGAACTGTTGGATGATCGAGCTTCGTTTGGCCATCGCATCCAAATTCGGTGTGTCGATTTGCGGATTTCCATGAAAGCCTAGGTCGCCGTAACCCATATCGTCCGTCATGATCAAAACGACGTTAGGCCGGTGCGAGTCGGCTTGCAAAAGGCTGCAGTTGAGGGAAACGAGGACGCTAAGAAGCAAAGTGATTCGCAGAAACATGTGAACTTCCAGATGATTGGTAGATGACTTGTCTGTGCACATTGTGCTTGGCAGCATTTGCGTCGTCAATTCCGTGATAGCTATCACGTCGAAAACAATCAGAGTTGCTGTCAGACAAGGGATGCCAACGGTAAACTTTGAGGGACACGTTCTTCAAGCAAAGGGTTTGACATGATTGAAACGCGACTACAAAGACGCCAGTTTCTATTGGCAGCAGCATCAACCTTGGCTGCTGGTTCGTTGTTTGCTGACGAGAACAAGGCGAACAATCACAAAATCTGCGTCTTCACGAAGCCGCTCCAGTCACTGAGCTACGACGAATTAGCCGATCGGATTGCCGAAATGGGGTTTGATGGCATCGAGGCAACCATTCGCGATAGCGGGCACATCGAGCCAAAAGCTGTTCCCGACGAGTTGCCGAAAATGGTTGAGGCCCTAAAGAAACGAAAACTGGAAGTCACGGTGATGACATCCAGCATCAACGATCCCAACCACGCTTTGACAGCGAAGCAATTGCAAGTTGCCGCCAGCTTGGGGATCAAGCGATACCGCATGAAGTATCTCAGATACAATCGCGACCGACCTGTGTTCTATCAACTGAAAGAGTGGCGACCTCAGATGCGCGATCTGGCGGCCATGAACAAGTCGTTAGGAATGACCGCAATCTATCAAAACCATGCCGGTCGAGATTTCGTAGGCGCGCCGCTATGGGATTTGCTGTATTTGCTTGAAGGAATCCCCAAGGAGCAAGTCGGTATCGCTTACGACATTCGGCACGCGACTGTCGAGGGCGGCAATAGTTGGCCCGTCACTTTCAATGCAGTTCGCCCGAAGATCGACACGGTCTATGTCAAGGACTTCAATTGGGTCGACCGAAAACCGAAAAACGTGCCGTTGGGCAAAGGGCAAGTGAATGTCCCCGAATTCTTCAAGTTACTCGCAGCCAGCAAATTCTCTGGACCGATCTCGCTTCACGAAGAGTATCTTGACCATCGCAAACCGGAATTGGTGCCCGATCACTTGAAGGCCATGAAGCGTGACTTTGCGACACTGTTGGACTTGATCCGCGGGTGAGACACCAAGATCGTTTAACGCCAGATGGGGCCTTTACCACCGCCCCTGAGTTTACCTCTGGGGCGGTGGATTCTAAATCTTCGCTGACCTTAAACGATCGAGGTCACGAGAATTTAGCTAACGCTCTGACAAATCCACTCGCACGATCTCTTCGTCATTTCGCGCGAACACGCTCTTCATCGCGAATGCAGGATGCGACCAAATCGTCATTCGGCGTTGGACTTTGCGAGTCGGCTTGACCAGCTTGGCTCGGCTGATTTCTTCATAGCCTTTGGGAGACAGGTTGGCGATGATCAGGTCGCCTTGCTCGTTGTGGATGAAGTAGCGGTCTTCGTGAGGCACGATGAACGCGTTCCACCAGCGGCCTCGCCCTGTGGCTTCCAATGTGGACCAAACTCGTTTTCCCGTCGTAACGTCAAGGCACCGCAAGTGGCCGTAGCTGCAGATGCCATAGATGTGCTGACCACGAATTAATGGCGTGGCGATGATGGGATGCAGGCCATCCGTTTGGCTGTCCAGCTCGCTGTCGCTCTGTCCTCGCCAGACAATTTTGGCTGACTTCCCATTCTTTCCGATCTCGAGCATTCGCGGGCCGTTGTAAAAGCTGGCAACGAACAATCGATCTCCAATCTTTTGCGGAGTCATGATCGACAAGCCCGCTCGGACACGATACGGGACTTGCCAGTTCACGCTGCCGTTCTTGGGGCTAATACTTGATATTGCGGTGGGATGCCAAACGATCAATTGCCGAAGGCCTCCGAACTCGAAGATCACTGGCGGTGCGTATCCGATTTGCTTGTCCTCAAGCGATCGCCACAATTCCTCACCAGTTTGCTTGTTGAAGCTGACGACGAGCGAATTGTTCTTGCCACCGACCAGCGTTATCAATTGCTCACCATCGACAAGTGGCGATGCGACTTGGCCCCAAATGGCCAGTTCTGTTCCATAATCTCGCGGGAAGTTCTTCTGCCACTTGATGTCACCGTTGAGGGCATCGAAGCAGTACATATCCCCCATCGCCCCGATCGTGTACACGAGGCCGTTGTCAACGACGGGTGTTGATCGGGGTCCCGCCGGATAGCTGACCGTGTACCGGCAAGAGTATTCGTGTTTCCACTTTTCTTCGCCTGTGTTGGCGTCTAAACACAAAACCCGTTCGGTCCCACGAGATCGTTGGCGATCGGTGATGTAGACCAATCCTTTAACGACAGCAGCGCCAGAGTAGCCTTCGCCCAACTCAACACTCCAAACGCGAGGCAACAGTCCATCGGTCGAGAACTTCTTAACGATTCCGGTTTCTCGCCAAACCAGGTCTCTTTGTGGACCGCCCCACTGTGGCCAGTCGTCCGCTTGCGAAAGTGTTTGAATCGTCAGGACGAAAAGTGCAACAGTTGCAAACCTCATGTGCGAATCTCCATGAAGAGTTGAGAGTCAAGTGACAAGAGCCGAGTGACAAGGTGCATCCTTCTTGTCACTCCTCCGCCTCGTCCAACTCGGCGCAGAACTCTCGGTACTGCTGATCCAATTGATCGAATGGCGTCCCGATGATTTCAGCGATAGTGGTTGTCGACAGGCTACTTCGAGAACTGTAGAGGTTTGTGAGGTGCTTGATCAATGCATCTCGATAAATGCCGTTGTCAAAATCCATAAAGAACTGGGCCAACCCGGACGCCTGGCTGTAGTTCTTGCGAATGTCTTTGTGATTTTGAAACTCTTGCATCCCCATTCTTCGAAATGTGGCAAGCGGCACGTAGTAATCTTCTTTCAACAATCGATACCGAGCGGCTCGGAAGCGGATGTAATTGGCGTCACCGATGCTGAAGCTGTTTTGATTTCGTTCAAACGACTCCATGTAGCAAGCGATGCCCTCAACAATCCAAAAGTCACTTTTTACGGCGATGCCGAAGTTGCGCGGCTTGCTTTCATAAAACAACTGATGAGTCGCCTCGTGAAAAATGGTCGATTCTGGGCTGACATCAGGATCGGGATTGTAAAAGAAGTAGGCGACGCGGTCGTTCTGTAAATACAGACCATTGGTAATCGCGATCTGCGGGATCTTCTTGATCAAGCGACTTATGTATTCTTGTTTAGTTCGATAGAAGTGAACTTCATGCGGTTTGCTTCGACGTCGCCGAGAACCTTGAACGCCATCAAACAA